>CALGGM010000073.1 GCA_937915925.1 uncultured Clostridia bacterium
TCATTTATAATATCTCGCCGCAAATGGTCTGACCCCTTTTGCGACAGCCTGAAACAGGCACAGAAAGCCTGTGCCTGTTCTTTTTTACTTCAAACAGTTTCCTTTCACTGTTCCGGAACGTAGCTGTTGATCAAGCTGCTCCATTCTTCCTCATCCGGTGCACAGTGATTACTGAAGAAATCCTTATCGTCAATGGCATCCATCACACAATAATTCCGATCCGACAGATACAAACAGTCGCCGTTTTGATAACTGATTTTTACGACGCGTCTTCCAAAGTAAAAGCTTGGATCAACGGCGCCGATCGCCAGACCGCTTTTAACAAAGAAGCGAATTTAGGATAAATCCTTTAGGAAGGGTTCGATTTGTGCGTCCTCCAGCGAATACATCGGTTCTTTATCTTTTAATGTACCTATACCGACACTCTGATAGGAATCCACTTCTTCGCTGCAGTCAAAGATTTCGATCGACGCTACATCTTCCTTGTCGATATCTGTATAGTACGTTTCTTTTGACGGGATCCAACAGCCCAAATAGCTGAGCATGAACACCGCAACCAAGGTCAAATACAAATAGCGAAATGCAGAATTACCCTTATGCATCAAGATCAACTCCTTTCATTCGGATTATAGCATACCACGATGTGCGCGGTAACCAAATCTTTTTCGTTTTATGCTTGCATTTTCGATAGGTGCGTGTTATAATCATCTTCGCAGATATTTTTGGAGGAACTGTTATGGGTATTTTGATGTGGATTGTAGCGGGCATTCTGGTAGTGTCGTCGATCTTGATGTGCGTTGTCGTTCTGATCCAGCAGACGAAGTCTTCCGGTCTCGGCGCGGCGTACGGCGGCGATACGGTCTCCTTCTCCCAGCGCGGGAAGGCGGCAAGCCGTGAAGCGAAGCTGCAGAAGATCACCGTTGTTCTCGCGATCGTGATCGCGGTCATGGCGATTGCACTGATGCTGATTGCCAGATTCGCAGGCGTATCGATCTGATCGGGGCAAAATAGAGCTTGCAGCGGTGCATCAATTCGATGCACCGTTTCTATTCTGAGGATAAGAACAAGCCTTCTCCTTCGAGGAGAAGGTGGCGGCGTAAGCCGACGGATGAGGTGTATGCATGAATGCATTTCGAAACGACACCTCATCAGTCACCTAACGGTGACAGCTTCCCCTCAAGGGGAAGCCTCTGCATATGCAGCATCTTTGATAGGATAAACAGTCTGTAACGAAAGGAGACGCGCTATCATGCCGGTACACAAGGGAATCAAAGTCGCCGCGCAAAACCGCAAGGCGCGTCACGACTATTTCATTGAGGACACCTACGAATGCGGGATCGTACTTGTTGGCACCGAGGTCAAGTCGATCCGGAAAGGATCGCTGAACCTCAAGGACAGTTATGCGCAGGTCAAAAACGGCGAGCTGTTCCTCTACGGTATGCATGTAAGCCCGTATGAGCAGGGCAACATCTATAACCACGATCCGTTCCGCACGAGAAAGCTTTTGGCGCATGCAAGGGAGATTCGAAAGCTCAACACGCTTTCGCAGGCGGACGGGTACAGTCTCGTTCCCCTGTCCGTCTATTTCAAGGACGGCAAGGTCAAGGTCGAGCTTGCTGTGGCGAAAGGCAAAAAGCTCTATGATAAGCGCGCCAGCATTGCGGATCGCGACGCCGGGCGCGACATCGAGCGAAACATCAAAAAGCAGTATCGCTGAAAAGCGATTTGCATAGAATGAAGTTGAGAAGCCGATCGTTTGTTTCATAACAAATGACCGAACGCGAAAGCGACTCCAGGGGGCGAAATGGTTTCGACGGGGATCGCGGAAGCGGGATAAGCGAGCCGAAGCCCCGTGCTTCGTTAAAAACGGGAAATTGTCTAAAATAACTGACAACAATCACACTCAACTCGCAGCTGCATAAACAGCAGCTACGCGTCCGCCCGAAAAAACTTACCGTTTCGGATCCGGGCGTCATTTAGGGTAGGGAACGAACCTGCGTAAGCTTTGCCGCAGGCCGGACTTTATGAAGCTACCGTAACGCGGAGCCTGTCACCGGGCGCCGCGCGAGGGGAATCCCAAAACAGTGACTGCGCTCGGAGAAAGTCCTGCCGACGGATTTTCGGACGAGGGTTCAACTCCCTCCGCCTCCACCAAACAAAAAGCCGCCATAAGGCGGTTTTTTGTTTGGTGGAACGATGTGTTCTGCGGAAGCGGAACACATCACATCACTTTGCGGCAACGCCGCAAAACATCACTGCGGCGAAGCCGTAACATCACTTGCGCCGAAGGCGCAAACATCACTTTTATACTTCTTTTTCTACAGCTCCGATCCGGAGCTTATCCTCTGCAAAAGCGATAAAACTAGGGGCTGTAAAGAAAGTCCTGTCATTCTGAGCCTTTGAAAGTGACGAAGGATCTCCATGAAACAGTTTAAGCTTTCAGGAGATTCTTCGTCGCGTTCAACTCCGCTGCGCTTCGTTACAGCGGTAGATCGCGCGCTTCCCGCGCGTACCATCGCTCCTCAGGATGACACTTCGAGACTTTCTTAACAACCCCTTTCCTTACGGCTGTTGATACTTTGCGATCAGGGCGTTCATGTCGCTGTCGGAGATCTTGAAGGTCTTTTTGAGCTTGTCGATCATGACGTCGCGGCGACCCTTGATAAAGGTGCGCACGTCGTCCAGATATTTATTCCATGTGCTCACGGACTTCGGGTTCCCCCATCTTTTGATCTGCCGCGGCATCTCGTTTTTGTACTCCTCGATTATCTGATCCAGAAGGTTCAAAAGCCGATCGGTATCGTACTGCGTATACAGGATCTCCACATAGCGCTCGACGAACTTGCTGCAGAAGCCCTTGTTCGTTTTCAGCACAGCAAAGACGTAATAGACGGATTTGTACCCGTGCGGGGAAACGACCGGATCCTTTGAGAAATACTTATCCATGACGTCGGTACGCTTCGGCTGGCGCATGGCAAGGTCCATGTCGAACAGCAGCGGGCGCCATTTGATCGAGCCGTCGTTCACGCGCCAATACTTCTGATTGATCATATCCGTGTCGCCGATATAGGTGCGGGCGATCAGATAATCGATGAAATACGCCTCGTCGATCTTCTCGATATACGCTTCGTAATCCGCGTCGTCGGTGAGCTTCGCCTTCTTCGCATACTCGCGAAGCGCGACCCAGTCCTTCGAGGAGCCCTGCGTTGCGACGTCGCCGTTGAAGCGAACAAGGTCCACCATGTCCGGATCGGCGCCGTGATGCGTTTCAAGGAAGTCCGCGTTCAGGTCCTCACCGAGCTCATACAGCCCGTAGTACTCGCCGTTGATGTACAGCGCGGTCGGTCGGGAATTCGCGACCTCGACGTTCATGCCGATGCTCATGCGCGCCGCATACGAGTCCACCAACCTCGCTCTGCCGTTCTCCTGTCCGCCGTTTCGCAGCGTCAGCGCCGCAAAGTTCGTATACGGATAATCCGGGAACAGCGGATAGGAAAGCATGCTCATGCCATACTGTCCCCTCAGATGCAGGGAGAACGATTTTTGCGCATACGTCAGCGTCCCCTGCCCCTTGCACCGCACGTCCGCGGGAAATGTTGTGCCGATTTTGCCGTCGACCTCGTAGTAATTGAACTGCGCCTTGCGGTCGGTTCCGGCAAGATCCCGATGCACCTTGACATTGTAGACCGTTTTGAAATCGTTCGGCGCGATCGCCATGCAGACGACCGGCACATCGTGCGGCTCATCGAACAGATAATGGAACGTCACGACCTCGCTCGGCAGCAGTCCGTCGGAATACGCCGCCGCGCGAATCACCGTGTTTTTGGAGATCGAAAGCGGCTCGGTATATGCCTTGCTTTTTGAGGTCGGCTCGCTGCCGTCGGTCGTGTAGCGAATGACCGCGCTATTATCGGCGCTCGTGAGCGTCAGCGAAAACGCGCCGCTGTGATACAGATCGACGTCGGAAAACGACGGCTGCGCCGCATAACCGCGATAGACGGAATCGCTGTTTTTCTTGCCCTTTGTGAGTTCGGTAAAGAACGCGCGCGGTACGGACGCGTTGCCCTCGATCCGTCCGCTCGATGTGCCGTAGCGCTGCACGCCGGTTTGGAACGCGTCGCGCACCAGTCCCGTGGGATCGGACAAATACAGCGTTTCGCCGGTCGGCGACAGTCCGAACGCCGCGTCGCCGCTCTTATAGTTCACCTTCGAGGACGTCGCTTCGATGACCGCGTAGCTGTCCGGCTCGATGGTCAAGCCGTCGATGCGGTACTTGGTCGGCGCGTCGAGCGAATCGCTCAGATACCAGCCGTCCAGCGCGACGGGCTCGGCTGCGCCGTTGTACAGCTCGATCCAGTCCTTTTCGTCGCTTCCGCGTTTGTGAATGGCGCATACCTCGGAAATGTATACGCCATCAGATGGAAAAAAACCGATCGCCTCCGCATTTTTCTCGCCGTGTCCGTTCGGCTCGTTCGGCGTGGGATAGCGATAATAGACCTGCTCGTTGTTCTCGTCGAGCCCGACCGAAACGTTGTCGTTCAGCTCCGGGATTGTCACCCAATCGAGCTCGCCGCTTTGCGCGTTGTAGAGGAACAGCGTCTCGCCCGTGCCGAGCGAAAAGCTCGCGTGAAGCTCGCCCGTGATATCCGTCTTGCCCGACAGGAAGATCACAAGATACCCGTTTGCGCCGATCGTGACGTTGTCCGGGATCGCCCATTTCGTGAGGTTTTTCGGGTTGTCCGAAAGATACCATCCGGAAAGCGGGATCGCGGAACCGGTCGTGTTGCAGAGCTCGACCCAATCGCTGCGCTCACCCTCGCGGTCCGTAATGCTGTACGCGTTCTTCGCAAGCGCTTCGCTGATACGGACATCGCTCGGACGCGTGGCGTTCAGCGTGGGATCGACGAATTCATCTTCGCCGTCGTCCGGCGCTTCCGTTTCGGGTGGTTCGTCGGGACGGTACGGCGGCTCGCTCGTGATCGTCTCCGTGTTCGCGCTGCCCGGCGTCGGCGTTTCGCAGAAGCCGAACGTGCCGTCCGCGCGCTTTGCGTAGGTCACGTCCTTATAGGGGATCTCCGGAACGGCGACCTCTTCCATCTGAAAGCCGTGGTTGTCGAACAGATACAGCGTATCGCCGTAGCGGCTGACGCCGAGATCGATGCAGATATGCTGATCTTTCGTCGTGCAGTCCTTTTCGCAGCAATAGACGATCACATAGCCGTTTGCGGGCAGCACACCGTAAAGGTTCGCGTCGTCATAATCTCTCAGCTCGTCGCAAAGCGTGAAGCCGTCCAAGGAGATGTCCGCGTTCGTCGTGTTGTGCAGCTCGATCCAGTCGCACTTTAAGCACCCGCCGCAGGAAAGCTGTGTGTTGCGCGGGGAGATCTCGCTGATCTCGACGCCGACTGCGGGTTCAAACGTTTCCGGCTGTTTCGGTTCGGGCTGTGTGTCCGTGATGCGCTCTGTGTTCGCGCTGCCGGGCGTCGGCGTATCGCAGTAGCCGTAGGTGCCGTTCTCGCGCCGGGCATAGGAAATGTCGCGGTTCAGCTGCGGCACGGTCAGCTCGTCGACCGCCTGCAGCTGCGGGTTGATCAGCACAAGGTCCTCCCCCGTTGCCTTCAGCGAGAAGCCGAGAAAGATCGGGCTTTCCCCGTCCCACGCAAGGGTGTCGGTCTTCTGATCCTTGCTTGCAAGAAGAAGCAGGTACCCGTCCGCGGGCAGAACGATCTCCGGCAGCGTACACGCCTTTTCGCCGTTTTTGATGTTGTCGGTGATGCCCCAGCCTAAAAGGTTGATCGGCTGATCCGATTCGTTGTGCAGCTCGATCCAGTCCGGCGAGCCGTAAAGCTCGTGCTCATAGCTTTCGCCGTTGCTGGAAACGACCTCGCTGATTACGACGCCCTTTACCGCACCGTTCGTTTCCGTATTGCAGCCCGCAAGCGCCGCCGCCGTACAGACGGTCAGCAGCCCCGCAAGCGCCCGTTTCCATAGTTTAGACCGCATTGTTTCGATCCTCCGTTAAGAATCCGCATGTATGACGAACCGCAGGATCTTCGCTGCGTCCGCCGCAGAAATCGTTCCGTCGCCGTCATAATCGCCCGCCGCGCGCATCGCGGCATTCATATAGGACAATCCGACGACCGTTCTTAAAACCAACGCCGCATCCGCCGCCGTCACTTTGCCGTCAAGGTTCGCGTCGCCGTTTATGATGCGGACCTTCAAAAGCACAGGCTTTGCAAAGGATGCGTTTTCAAAGTAGCCGGACGGGAAATATCCGAACCCGCCCTGATAGCTTCCATACAGGATCGCGCGTCCGTAAAAGCCGTCCGCCTGCAGACGGTCGCTGCCGTCCGCAAACCGCGTCCACGAAAACGCGTTCCCCGCCTCCGCGACCGAAAGCGTCTGCTTTGTGCTGCCGCCGCGTCCGAGATAATACACGCCGTTCTCGTCCTCACAGCGGAACACAAACCCGTCCTCGGTGCGTTCCGCTTCAAAGACCAGCGCGGAAACGCCCGTCCCCGCGACCGTCCCGTCCGCGTCCGGCTTGACCGTAACGGGCTTGATCGTGCCCTCGCCGTGCGGCGCGGCGGGCAAAGCGTACCACGCGCCGTCAAAGTTTGCCGCGATCACATAGAACCCGGGATCCGGCTCCGGCACCGCATAGACCTCATTGATTGCGCCGTCTTTGATCCCCACAAAGATCAGCCCGCTGTCGGCGTCCGCGGGAACCGTGAAGCTGCCGCCGCTTTCTAAGAGCAGCGCGCCGCCGCCCTCGATCCTGCGTCCGGAACCGACATATTCGGGAAGATGCGGATCGGAAGCGCCGATCGAGAACATCCCGTCCTCCGCCTTCAATACCATCGCAAGCCGGAACGCAAGCGCAAACTCGGAAAGCAAAACCTCGCTGTCGGACCCGATCCGCGTTTTCAGCGCGTCGGGATATGCGCAGAGTGCATGAAGCGCGTCGGTCTGTTCTTCGGAAAGCTCGGCGGAAATCGCCTGCGCTTCGGTGAGCCGATCCGGCTGCGCCGCGCTTTTCCAGTAGGTCAGAACGTTTGAGAACACCGTGTCGCCGCACTGCGCTTTGAGATATTCCGTGAACAGGAACGACTGCCCGTACGCGCCGACATCGGTCGCGCTCGCGTCGAAGTTCTGATAGCTCATGCCGAGACGGACCTTATCGGAGCGCTCAAACGCGTCGACGTATCCTTGCTCCGCGACGGAGCCCGGGTAGCAAAACTCCTCCGCTGCCATCGAAAAGCCCTCGTTGAGCCATGTGCCGACGGTTTTCTCCCCACCCAAAAGCCCCTCGTTTGCGGGCGACGCAAGAACCGCGCTTCGCAAGATCAGATGCTGAAACTCGTGCGCAAGCGTTCCGTACACGATCGCTTCCCGATTTGCCATACGCGCGTTGATGTTGATGATCGGAAGGCAGTTATAGCTGTCCGGATCGTCCGGATCGATCACGGCGATCTCCTCTTTTGTATAGAGATCGTAGGAATCGAAGAACCCGCAGACCGAGCTGCTGTTCATCGTATAGGTCACGATATGGAGCTTGCCGTCTCCCGCAAGATCGCGAAACGCGCCGAAGCGTTCCGTATCGCTCGGATAGATCAGCGTTTCGAACTGCTCCAGCATCAGCGCCGCCTGCGCGTCCGTAAAGCCCGTCGCGTCGTCTTCCATCGCCCAGATATAACAATGCTCACCCTCCGCCGCAAGACGGAACGTGCGCTTGTCATAGCGATAGGTCATCAGATCCGTGCAGACCCAAAAGTCCTGCGAGCGCGGGTCCTTGGACGTGTGCGTCAGATCCCTGCCGGTTTTGTGCATCCCGGGGCTGAAAAGCGCTTCGCCTTTTTCCGGCTCGGTCTCCTCGGGCAGCGCGATCGTTCCCGTGAACAGGACGCTGTCCTTTGCTCCGTACGGCAGGGGATTATAGATCAGGACCTGATCCGCTTCGACGGTATGCGATTGTTCCGCTTCGCCCACGGCATGACCGGGGAAGGCGGCAAGCAGCAGGATCGCTGCGATGAATACAGAAAAAGCCCGTCTCATATCGATCTCCTGTCGAATAGTATACCACGCGGACGCCGGTTTGAAAAGCCGATGCGCGCGTACCTTTGCAAAATAAATGTAAAACGGTTGTAAAGCTTTGCGCGTTCAGCCGTCGTTTCTGCCGTCCAAGGCGTTTTTCAGCCGATACAGCTTGCTCTGCTCGACCATGGCGGTCACATGCGTGCCGTCCGCTTCGTGCGATTCCGATAGGATCGTTCCGATCTCATGCAGCACGCGGATCGCCTCGTAGCGGTCGTACGGGATCACAAGCTCCACGCGCTCCTGCGTGCGGTTCAGCTCCGCTTCGATCCGCGAAAGCAGCGTATCGAGCCCGTCCCCCGTCCTTGCGCTGATCGCGACCGCGTTGTCACGCTTACCGGGAATCGCTTCGGGCAGGTCGCATTTGTTGTACACCTCGATGCACGGCGTGTTGCCCGCACCGAGAGAATCCAAGACCTGCTCGGTCACGCGCATCTGTACGTCGTAATACGGACAGCCCGCGTCCACCACATGCAGAATGAGATCGGCGTCGCGCACCTCCTCGAGCGTCGAGCGGAACGCCTGGACGAGATCGTGCGGCAGCTTGTTGATAAACCCGACCGTGTCGGATAACAGGCATGGCGTGCCGTTTGGCAGCGTCACGCTTCGCACGACGGGATCGAGCGTGGCAAACAGCTTATCCTCGGCGAGCACATCGCTGTCGGACAGCACGTTCAGAAGCGTGCTCTTGCCCGCGTTCGTATAACCGACCAGCGCAACGACCGGAACGTCGCTCTTTCTGCGCACGGAACGGCGCACGGAGCGCTGCTTTTCGACCTCCTTCAATTCCTGTTCGAGCTCGAAGATCCTTCTGCGAATGCGGCGGCGGTCGATCTCCAGCTTCTTCTCGCCGGGACCGCGCATGCCGACGCCGGACGCGCCCTGTCGGGACATTGCAACGCCGACGCCCAAAAGCCGCGGCAGACGGTATTTGAGCTGTGAAAGCTCCACCTGCAGCTTGCCTTCGCGCGAGGTCGCGCGGGTCGCGAAGATGTCGAGGATCAGCATCGTGCGGTCGATGACCGGCGCGCCTAAGATGCTTTCGAGGTTGCGGATCTGGATCGCGCTGAGCTCGTCGTCGAAGATGAACACGTCCGCCTCCGTCGCGCTGCCGATAAGCCTGAGATCGTCCGCCTTGCCCGAGCCGACATACGTGCCGTTGTCGACGGGACGCTTCCTCTGCCGCTCGATATGCACCACGTTCACGCCCGCGGTTTCGGCAAGCGCTTTGAGCTCTTCGAGCGTGTCGTACCCGTCGTCGTTGTCGATGCCGACCAGCACCGCGCGCTCCGGCTCCGCCTGCGTCACCGCGTAGGCGGGCGCCTTCAGGCGGTTGTCCGCCTCGATCAGCGCATTCAACAGCGCATCCTGCGGAAGCCGGTCCGCGCGCATCGGTCCGTAGATCAAAGGTTTTCGTTCCTCGCCCTCCATCTCGCCGACGAACGCGACATAGACCGACGTGGGCAAGCCGTCGCGCACGCCGACCGCCGCCATCGCGTCGAGCCGCATGGAGTTCAGCGTGCCGAGATCGACGTCGGACAGGTACCCGCTGCCGTTCGGATGCGTGTGGATGCAGCGAACGCCCGCAAGCCGGTCCGCGTTTCGCACAAGGCGCATGTCCGGCATGGACACCGTCGTGGCGTCGCCGATCGAGACGTCGCGTACCGCGCCGCTGCGCGACAAATAAACGGAGATTTCCCTGCCGATCCGACCGGTGAAATCCGCAAGCTTATAAAGGAGCTCGCTCGACGCAAACACGCCGCTCGGCTGTGTCTCGCCGTAGAGCGTCTGCATCTCCTCCAGTATCGTGTCGCGGATGCCCGCAACGTTGCCGTGTATCTTTTGTTCAGTCATATGCGTATTGTACCATATCGATGACGTCGCTGGCAAGCAGCGCGCGCTCATTCAGAAGCCGCATTGCGCGATCGGCGGAGGTCCCCAGAAGATACGCCCCCACGCACGCCGCGTCAAAGGGCGAAAGTCCCTGCGCGAGCATCGCCGTGATCAGCCCCGTCAGCACGTCGCCGCTGCCGCCCTTGGATAACCCGGGGTTTCCAAACGTCAGAAACGCCGTTTTTCCGTGCGCATGCACAAGCGTCGTCGCGCCCTTCAAAAGCACCGTGCACGGGAATGCAGACGCCGCCTTCAACGGATCGGACAGCACCGCGTCCACCGTCGTATCGAGCAGCCTTGCCATCTCGCCCGCATGCGGCGTCAGCACGACGTTTTCATGCAGCAGCGAAAAGAGCGTCCGATGCGCCGCAAGCTGATTCAGCCCGTCCGCGTCCAGGATCAGCTTCGTATGCGTGCGCAGTGCCGCCTCGATCACGGGCGCGATATCGCCCTTGCCGACGCCGCAGCCGATCCCGATCGCCTGTTTTCCCCGCATCGCGCCGATCGCGACGTTCGCCGCGTCTGCGTTCCAATCCTCCGTGCCGGTCGGGACCGTGATCGCCTCCGGCAGCGCCGAAAAGAACGGACGCACCGGGTCCGGCGTACAGACCGACAGCAATCCGGCGCCGCCGCGTAACGCCGCCCGCGAGGACAGCAGCGCCGCGCCGGGGTAGGTTTTCGACCCGACGCACAAAAGCGCATGCCCGTTTCTGCCCTTATGCGAATCGAACGGGCGCTTCGGCAAAAGCGGCGCAATGTCGGATTCGTCCAAGAGGAACAGCTCCGGCGTCGTGGGATCGTCATAGAGCGGCTGCACGGTCACCTCGCCGGTGTACGCGCGTCCCTGCCCCAGCAGCAGCCCCGCCTTCTTCGCCTGCATCGTCACCGTGCGGCATGCCTTGACCGCCGCGCCCATGACGGCGCCGCTGTCCGCGTGAATCCCCGACGGGACGTCGGCGGATACGGTCGGCTTTCCGCTTGCGTTCATGCGTTCGATCAGGGTCCTCGTCTCGCCCTCGATCGGACGAGAAAGCCCGACGCCGAACAGCGCGTCGATCAGAAGCTCATGTTCGACCGGCTCCCACGTATGCGTCACACGGACGCCCGCCTGCTTCGCTTGGTTCAGATAATATGCCGCGTCCGGCGTACAGCGGGCTTCGTCGGCATTGAGTACGATCCTTGCGTCGATCCCTTCCTTATAGAGAAGGAGCGCCGCCGCGATCCCGTCGCCGCCGTTGTTGCCTGCGCCGCAGATCGCCGTGACCGTGTCGTTTTGAGCTCTCCGTTCGAGCACCGTCTTTACAATTCCTTCCGCCGCGGTTTGCATCAGCGACAGCGAGGAAATGCCGGACGCGATCGCCTCGGCGTCCTTTCGCTTTGCGTCGCTTGCCGTTATGATTCGCTCCATGCGTCCTCCGTTTCCAGCGCCGCTTCATAGGCGCGCCTTGCGACGTCATAGGAATATCCGCGCGCGATCAGCCGGGACAGCACGCGCTCGCGCCGTTTTTCAGGCTCGAGCGTGCGGAACTGCCGCAAGAACTTCTCGGCGACCGCCGCCGCGTTTTCCGCTTCCTCGTCCGCGCCGACGTCCGCAAGCGCTTCGTTGATGTCCGCTTCCGAAAGCCCGTGTCCCTTCAGCTGCTCGTAAAGGTGTCTGCGGCTGACCGGCTTTGTCGCAAGCCGCGTTTCGACAAACCGTTTCGCGTAGCGCGCGTCGTCCAACAGTCCCAGCTCCTTCAGCCGTTCCACCGTCGCGTCGACGTCCGCCTCGCCGAATTCCTTCGTGTCGAGAAACGCCTGCATCTCCGATACGGTGCGGTCCCGCGCCGTCAGATACTTCATGGCGTATTCCATCGGCGAAAGCGATTTTGGCGTCTGCTGTTTCATATGCGTTCCTCTCTTCGTTTCGGTTTCTTCATTATAACACAGTTTTCCCGTTCTGAAAAGAAAGTCACAATTCTTTGCAACCTTTTTCCGCTTTTGCACGTCTTTCTTTATGAAGGCTCGATTTTCGGTACGATTTGAAACAAATGCGCGAAAGACGGCGTCATATGTATAAAAGTTGTGCCCAAAATGTAACTTATTAGTAAATGCTTTTCAAAAAGGATGGAAATTTCAAAAATTCGGTGTACAATACAATCATCAAGAAGAAGGACAAAAAGAGTATGAAGAAACGACATTTGATTTGGCTCATAACGCTGCTCGCAGCGACGCTGCTTCTGTGCCTTGCCTGCACGGGAAACAATGCCGCGGCGAATCCCGAACAATCCTCCGGCACCGGCGATACGATCGATAACCGGCTCGTGGAATCGGACGAGATCTCCATCGTCACACCGGAGCCCGACCTGCACCGCGAGGAGCTCGACGCGATCTTAAAGCGCGCCACCATGCTCGACGGCGTCACGATCAACGGCGTCTCCGTCGGCGGCATGACGCTTGAGGAAGCGCGCAATGCGGTCGCCCCCTCCGTGGACGCGAAAAAGCAGGCGCTTTCCGTCACCGTAACGCTCGGCGACGCGTCCGAAACGTTCTCTTCGGAGACCGTTTCCGTAACCGACAATTTCAACGAAGTGCTCAGCGAGGCGTTCAATCTCGTGCGCGAGGACAACGGCTTTGAAGCGGTGTCCGCCGAGGTCGAGAACATCCGCGCGAACGGGCGCGACTTCCCTGTGACCGTCGCTTTTGAGGAGAACGCGCTGCGCTCCGCCGTCGACGTCTTTGCGGACGCGAACGAGACGAAACCTATCGACGCTGCCGTCGGCTACAATAAGGAAGAAAACAAGATCGACTTTACGCCCGACGTCACCGGCCGCGTTGTGGATCGCGACGCGCTCGTCGAAGCGCTTCAAAACGCGAACGCTGGCGACACGGTCGAAGCGCCCGCTGTGGAAACGCCCGCAGCCGTAACGCTTGCGGACGTCGAAAAGCAGTACGTGCTTCGCAGCTCCTACACCACCAGCTATAAAAAGAGCATCAAGAACCGCAAATACAACATCTACAAGGGTGCAGGCATGATCACCGGCACGATCCTGCATCCCGGCGACACGTTCTCCGCGAACGGCACGCTCGGCGTGCGCAACAAGGCGAACGGCTGGAAGGTCGCGACCGCATACGTCGCAGGCGCGCACGAGAAGCAGTACGGCGGCGGCGTCTGCCAGCTTTCGAGCACGCTGTATAACGCCGCGGTCCTCGCCGATATGGAAATCGTCGACCGCCGCAACCACTCGATGCCGGTCGATTACGTTTCCAAGGGACGCGACGCAACGATCAACTCCATCGGTAATATCATCGACTTCAAGTTCAAGAACAGCAGCAAGTCCGATATCATCATCATCTCCTATGTGGACAACACCGACTATTCCAAGGCGGGCAAGCTGACCATGGAGATCTGGGGCATTCCGATCAGCGAGGACTCGAACGGCGAATACGATGAAATCCGCATCCCGGATCCCGTCAAGACGAAGACGCTGAAGCCCTCCGGCGACGTCGAATACCGCGTTGACGAGACCAAGCCCGCGGGCTACAAGGAAACGCTCGTCAAAAATCAGAACGGCTCCGTCTGGGAAAGCAAGAAGGAATACTATCTGAACGGCGTTCTTGTGAAGACCGAGAACCTTGCGACCTCAACGTACAAGGCATTCAAGGCGGTCTACATCGTCGGTCCGGACGCAACGCCCGCGCCGACGGCGTCCGCAACCGCCGCTGTGACGCCTTCGCCCTCCTCCGGTCCGTCCGATCCCGACCCGACGCCGACGCCGCATTCCGATCCCGATCCCACGCCGACCCCGCACTCGGATCCCGATCCCACGTCGCCTTCCGACGGCGGCGGAGATGATTGAAAACGAACCAACATGGGACTGCTGTATGATGCAGTCCCTTTTCCATAAACAATCAGTGAGGTGCTTATGAACATTCGCGTACTCGACCCCGCGACGCGCAGGGTCACAAGCTGGAGCGGCGGTACCACGACCGAGCTGTACCTCTACCCCGCCGACGGAAGCTATGCAGAGCGGCGCTTTGCGTTTCGCATCAGCTCGGCTTCAGTCGATCTTCCCGAGTCCCGCTTTACGCGGCTCGACGGCGTCACACGGTTTTTGACGCCGCTCTCAAGCGGATTTTATCTCAAGCGCGGCAGGCATTGGCAGTATCTTCAAAACGGCGACGTGCTCCGCTTTTCCGGCGAGGAGGACGTTCTCTGCCGCGGCAGCGGACGGGACCTGAACCTCATGCTGAAGGGGGCGCGCGGCGACATGCGCATCCTGCCTGCGGGCGATCACGCGCTGACCATCCATGCGTTCACGTTCCTGTACTGTCCTTCGGAAACCGAGGTCGGCGGGCAGAACGTTCCCGCGGACAGCTTTTCGGAGATCACCGCAAGCGGGTTTTCGACCCTGCATGTTTCAAAGCCCTGTGTGCTGTTTACCGTCGATCTATGAAAAAGGAAGGTCACAACTGACCTTCCTTAAACGATTCTTTTATTCGTCCCAGTCCTCGCTTCGCCCGTCCCCCTGCGCCTCGCGAAGCAGGGCGAGCATGCGAAGGGAATCGAGATCGAGCGGCGTTCCCCCGTACGTTCCGATACAGGCGTTGCACACGAAAAAGCACTCCGGGCAGATGCACCGGCTTTCGATGCCCTTCTCGTCCTGTACCATATACGTTCCGCACCGTTGACAGCTGCAGCGCATCGAATCACCTCCATGCGTGATTATACCACCGAAATCCGCTCTTTTCAAGACGCGGAAGCCATGCTATAATGAGAAAGATGAAACGGATCATTCCCATCCTTCTGATCCTGCTGATGCTGCCGATCTTCGGCGTATCCGCAGATGAAGGAACCGCATTGATGCAAACAGGCGACAAGGGCGAAGAGGTCGTGCGCGTACAGACGCGGCTCTTCGACCTCGGTTACTATACCTATAAACCGACGGGCAGCTTTCAGACCGTCACCAAAAGCGCGGTCATTGCCTATCAGCTCGCCGCAGGGCTCATGAGCGACGGCAGCGTCGGACAGGAAACGCTGTCCACCCTGTTTTCAAGGAGCGCTACGCGGACGCCGTTCCGGGCGCAGGTGCCCCTGAAATTCACTGCGCAGGGCGCGATCACGCAAAAAGGAAACCGCACGCCGTGGGAAACCGTGAAGGCGTCGCTTGTGACGGGCGAAACGTACACGGTCCGCAACGCCGCCACCGGCGAGGACGCAATTTTGACGTTCGTCTCCGGCGAGCACCACGCCGACATGACCCTTCCCATCAACGTCATGGCACAGCGCAATACGCTTGCCATGCTGAACAAATGGCTCGGCGACGTCAACAGCTTTTATAAATGCGCCGTGCTCGTCTCCCTCGACGGGCAGTGGGTCGCCGCATCGATGCAATGGGACGGCGGCGGACGCGTGTGCGTGTACTTTACCGAAAGCACGAGCCACGTCCTCTCCCTCCCCGACGTCGAACACGAAGCGAATATTCAAAGAGCCGGATATTAAGTCCGGCTCTCAGGCTGTCGCAAAAGGGGTCAGACCATTTGCGACGAGATGATTCAAATGAATACTTGTTGGATGAAAGGGCGCAAGGGCGCCCTTCCTTTCTATTATTTCGCCGCAAACTATTCGCGTTTTCGCTCAGTCGCATACTTTAGTATAGCTCCGTCGCGAAAACGCGAATTCTGCCACCCTTATCAACAGCCTGCTCAGCGTGTCAAAAGGTTTTTTGACACGCTGAGAGCCGGATATTAAGTCCGGCTCTGTTACTTTACAACCCTTCCGTCGACCTACCGGTCGACACCTCCCCTTACACAGGGGAGGCAAGGACTATGCCAACGGCTCGTAGGGGCGGATATTATCCGCCCGCAAAAAAGAACGGGAAGATGATATCTTCCCCTACCGTTTGATTTCTTTCCTTCGCATCGCCATCCCGTAGGGGCGGATCGCATCCGCCCGCCGCGGCAATACTGGAACGGCTACCCGTATGCAAACGCTATTCCGGCAGGCGGCAGACCATCAGCTCGGTATCGACCGTGATCTCGGTGAGCTGCGACGCGTCGAGCGCGGCGGGATCGACGCCGAACGTCAGTGGCGTCATGGCAAGAAAGTCGCTCGCCTCCGCTTCCGAAAGCCGGAAGGTGTTCGTTACCCGCACGCGGTCGAGCACGGAAAACCGCTCCGAAAGCCGGTTTACGACCGCCTCGTTCGAATAGGACGCATTCTTGAGCCGATCGCCCATGAGCGCGCGAATTTCCTGTAAATACTCTTCCCCCGGAACGAGCTTCAGGAGCCGCCCGTTCGGCTTCAGCACGCGCGAGAACTCCGCGTAATGCGCGGGCGAAAAGAGATTCAGGACCGTATCGACCGCGCCGTCGGCGATCGGAAGCCGCGTAAGGTCCCCGACCGTCCACAGGATCGGACCGCCGCCGCGCGCGGCAAGCCGGATCGCGTCCTTGCTCAGATCGAGCCCGACGGTCGTTTCGCCCTGCAGCGCCTTCGTAAACGTCCCGTCCCCGCATCCCGCGTCGAGCACAACGCCGCGAGGATCGGGCATCCTTAAACGGATCGCGTCGATCACCGTGTCATAAAAGCCGGCATTCAAGATCCTTCGTCTCGCTTCGAACAGCGCGGCGTCATAGCGCGAGGGCTGTGCGTTCGGCGCAAAGTGTACGTAACCCTTTGCCGACGGATCAAAGGTATGCCCGTTTGGACAGCGCAGGGAATTTTGCAGCTTTGAAAACGCCGCCCCGCAGACGGGACAGCGCAAAAGCTCGATATGCTGAAAAAACTTGTCCGCGCTCACGGCTGTTTCCCATCGGTTTCCCGATCGAAGGTGAACGCTTCCTCGGGGAGCACGGGCTCCGGCTTGTCCGCCTCCGGATGCGCCTCGCGTTTCTGCTCCGCTTCGTCCCATTCGCGGCGGCGTCGGATCGCGCGCTTGATCTCGTCCGAGATCAGAAACAGCGCAACGGCGGCGACGATCGGATAGGTCAGAACCGTAACGTCCTTCTGCATCAGCTTCAAAACAAGGATCACGACGAGCAGCGCGCCGCCGATCACGCCGAAGATGATCTCCAATACCTTAAACAGCTTTTCGTTATTCATCATAAAGCACACTCCCGTCTGATTTCAAGGTGAACGTACCGTCCTTTAAGAACGCCTCCGCAATGCCCTCCATGCCGTCGCGATCGGACGGGATCACGCAGTCGGTATGCGTTCGCTCCATCATGTATCTGAGGATCGTCGCGCCCTGCAGGATCACGTCGCCGCGCCGCAGCAAGAGCGGATGCTCCATGCGCGTCGGCTCCGGGATCGCGCAAAGGACCTCGGTCAGCGAAAGAAGCTCCGAAAGCGCGATCGGCTTGAGCCGGGTCGGATCGTACGCCGTCATGCCAGTAATCAGCGCGCTGATCGTGGTGATCGTTCCCCCGACGCCGTACACGGGCGGCGGAACGGATCCCGGCACCTCCGCGTGCGCGTCGATCCACGCAAACAGCCTGTCCCGAAGCACCGATGGCTGCGGCACATCGCACTGTTCCTTTGCCCGCACACAGCCGCACGGAAAGCTTACCGAGCGCTCGCGCGTGACGATCTGAAAGCTGCCGCCGCCGATGTCGAACACCGTACCCTCTCCGCCCGTGACCGCGGAGAACGCAAAGCTCCCCTCCTGCTCGCCGGACAGCACCCGGACGGAAACGCCGGTCTGCGCCTTTACGCGGGCGACAAACGCGTCGCGATTCTCTGCGTCGCGCACCGCGCTCGTGGCGTACGCAATTACCGGAATGCCGTGCGCGTCGGTCTGCGCTTTATAACGCGCGATCGCGGCGACCGTGTCCGCCACGCGATCCTCCGAAAGACAGCGGGTCTGATCGATGCCCTTTGCGAGCCGCGTGGTGCAGAGCGTTTTGGAAATCGCGCGTACGCTGCATTCCTCCGCCGCGGCGATCATAAGCCGCACGGAGTTGCTGCCGATATCGATAATGCCGAGCGCGGGCTTCATTCTGCCACCGAAGCGGCGCTGTCGTCAAGGATCATCTTGTCCTCCTGATAGTGCCAGCCGTATTTGATCATGCCCTGCTGGATCTTGTACGCGTCGGTGCGCATGAACTGCAGGTTCTCGCGCTCCTGCGCATAGGTGCGCTTGGTCTGGTTCAGCTCCTCGATGCGCGCGTCGTATTCATCCTGTGCGGCGCGGATGCGCAGCCGCTGCGGGATCAGTACGACAAACAGAATGACCACGCAGGCGATCAGGATCAAAATAAAATGTATCACTTTAAAGTGGACCGTGCGAACGATCCTTTTGGGCGATTGTTCCATGCCCTATAGTATAACAGAACCGTTCCCAAAACGGAACCTATTTTTTGCGGATTTTTTGCGATATTCGTGTGAAAATCGGAGAGAACAGCACATACATTGCCGCAAACCCGACCGTAAACGTCGCAAGCAGAAACCCGCGAACCGTGCCGTAGTTTGCCAAAAACAGGTAGCCCGCGAGGATCGCAAACAGGATCGGCGCATAGATCGCGTCGCACAGATGCGTAAACCAACGCTTTTGCACCCGATCCCGCGCGAGCCGAAAAAGCAGGTAAATTAGCCCCGCCACGGCGCCGCCGTGGAACAGGAGCAGCGCTTCAAACGGCTGTGCGGTGACGTCCCTCATTTGCGCTTGAAAAAGAACGGACGGCGCTGCGGCTCCGGCTGCTCGTACTCGATCGAAATGACGTCGCCCTCCAGAAGCACCTGTCCGTCCTCCGGGTTCAGCTTGCCGAGCTTCAGTCCCTCGCCCCACACCGTCAGCGCCCCCGCCTGTGTGATGACCGTCATCTCATCGTCCTGAAAGCTCTCGACGTCCACGACGCCCGTGATGCGCATGCGCTTGCGTCCCTCGATCAGCACGGTGTGCGCCGACGGCTGCATGAGTTCCTTGTCCCGATGTTCCATATACATACCTCCTGTCTTTGCTGCATTGTATGCGCCATCTGTCATTCTTAGCCGGAAAATCCGAACGAATCCGCGCGAATTTCCACGAAACGCTTGACAACGGTTTCTTCTGCCCATAAAATAGGTATCAGTAAATCCGTTTGTTCATATTCTTTTTTATTCGTTTTCAAACACCAAAATTTTATCGGAGGTCATTTGTGAATCAAACCGAATTGGAAGCATTGACGATTACCGAGCTGTACGATCTTGCAAAGCAGCACGGCATTCCTTCATACCGTAAATACAAAAAAGCACAGCTTGTCGAGCTGCTGCAGCAGCCCGCGCCCGAGCGTAAAAAGCGCGGCAGGCCCGCAAAGGCAAAGCAGGCGGACGAAGCGTCTGAAGCGTCCGAAACGCCCGAAACGTCCGCAAAGGCGGAAACGGTCGAGCCGGTCGAAAAGACCGAGCCTGCGCCATCCGCGGAGCCCGAAAAGCCTGCGCACGAGGAGCAGCGGAACAACCGACAGCGCACGAACTTCCGTCAGCAGAACAACCGTCAGAATCAGAACCGCACGTACCGGCGCGACTATCAGAACCGTCCGGCACCGTATCATGCGCCCGAGGGCGAGCAGAAGTCCGAAAAGCCCGCCGAGCCCGAAAAACCCGCGGAGACCGGTACCGCGGCAGGCGTACTGGAAATCATGGAAGGCTACGGGTTCTTACGCGTAAAGAATTACGATTCCGGTCCGAACGACGTCTATGTCGCGAACGCGCAGATCCGCCGCTGCAATCTGAAAAACGGCGACTTCGTGGAGGGCCGTACCCGCGCGCGCCGCGAGGGCGACAAGTACGAAGCGCTTCTGTATGTCGACAAGGTCAACGGCAAGGATCCCGACGAGAACGCGCAAAACCGCATCAATTATGAGGACCTCGTCCCGATCTTCCCGAACGAGCGCTACACGTTAGAAACGCCGGGCAGGGTCAACAATCTGTCCGTACGCCTCATCGACCTGATCGCGCCGATCGGCAAGGGTCAGCGCGCCATGATCGTGTCGCAGCCGAAGGCGGGCAAAACGACGCTTTTGAAGCAGATTGCAAACGGCATTACCGAGAACTATCCCGACACGCATCTGATCGTTCTGCTGATCGACGAGCGTCCCGAGGAGGTCACCGACATGCGCAGAAGCATCAAGGGCGAGGTCGTCTCCTCCACCTTCGACGAGCTTCCCGAGCATCACACCCGCATCGCGGAAATGGTGCAGGAACGCGCGATGCGTCTCGTCGAGGACGGCAAGGACGTCGTGATCCTGCTCGATTCGCTGACGCGTCTCACCCGCGCCTATAACCTCGTTATCCCGCCGACGGGACGCACGCTCTCCGGCGGTATGGATCCGGGCGCGCTGCATAAGCCGAAGCGTTTTTTCGGCGCGGCGCGAAACATCGAAAACGGCGGAAGCCTGACCGTGATCGCGACGGCGCTCGTCGAGACCGGCAGCCGCATGGACGACATCGTTTATGAGGAGTTCAAGGGCACGGGCAACATGGAGATCCATCTGGACCGAAAGCTAAGTGAAAAGCGCATCTTCCCCGCGATCGACGTCTACAAGTCCGGCACGCGCCGCGACGATCTGCTGCTCTCGCAAAAGGAGCTTGACGGCGTGCGCATGCTTCGCCGCATGCTCGCAAACGGCGGCACGGGCGACGTCACCGAAAACCTCGTCAACATGATGGATAAGACGCCGAACAACGAAGAGTTCCTCGTCCGGCTCAAGGAATGGGTCCGCATCTTCGAGAAGGAAGGCTTCACCTCGAACCACGGTCAGCAGAACCGCTACGGACAATAAGAAGAAGAGAAAAGAGAAGAGAGAAAAGAACAGGTGGGGTTTCCGTCGGAAACCCCGCTTTTATATTTTCCTTATGTTTTTGTGCGCTTTGTCGGTGACCGCGATTTTCCCCGTAGGAGGCGATGACCTCGGCGCCCCGAAAAGTTAGTGCGGTTCAAGCGACACCTCATCAGTCAGCTTTGCTGACAGCTTCTCCTCAAGGAGAAGCCTCTGCATACACATCCAAAAGCCTTCCCCTTGATGGGGAAGGTGGCGCCGTCAGGCGACGGATGAGGTGTCATTTGAATCGCATGTCACTTGGCGGGCGGATGCGATCCGCCCCTACGGGGATTGTAGGGGAAGGGCTCACCTTCCCGTTCCGCTGTTGTGTTTTTTTGACGGGACGCCGGGGTCTGTCCATTCCGCTTCGCTTCATTACATAGGTAGATCGCGCGACGACGCGCAGCGTCGTCTACCGCGTACCATCA
>CALGGM010000074.1 GCA_937915925.1 uncultured Clostridia bacterium
GCGTCGTCTTGCCATGGTCTACGTGTCCGATCGTGCCGATGTTTACATGCGGCTTGGTACGTTCGAATTTTGCTTTTGCCATTGTAGTTCTCCTTATAAAAATATTTTGCATTTTTACCCGCAGAGCCTGCAATGGCAGCGGGCCGACCGTTATCATGTCGGTGATCGCCGAAGCCGAAGCTTCGGCTTTTGGAGCGGGTGGCGGGAATCGAACCCGTATAGCCGGCTTGGGAAGCCGGTGCTCTGCCACTGAGCTACACCCGCATGCCTCCATGATAACGCTACTATTTTACTTGCTTTTTTTGGAATTGTCAACGGATAAAAACGGTAATTGTCCGTCTTTTTCGCATAAACTGCACCATGAAACGCATTTTCTCACTGCTCCTGTCCTTTTTTCTTCTCGGCTGCGCCATGCCCGCAGCCCCGTGCGAGCCGTATACGCTGACCGCCGAGCCGCCCGCATACTTCGTGATCCTCGATTACGGACACGGCGGCGCGGACGTCGGGGCGATCGGCGTCGATACGGGCGTGTACGAATCCGATCTGAACCTGCTGATCGGCGAACGCGTCGCACGGGCGCTCGAGGATCGCGGGTGCTTTGTGCTGCGCACCCGCACAAGCGCCGACGCGCTTGCCGACACGAAGCGCGACGACATGGCAAAACGCGGCGCGATCCTCTGCACCGAGGGCGCGGACTGCACCGTGTCGATCCATATGAATAAGTTCGGCGATCGCCGCGTCAAGGGACCGATGTGCTATTTTCAGGCGGGCGCCGACGAGGGGCAGGCGCTTGCGCAGTGCGTGATCGACGCGCTGTGCGCCGCGCTCGGCAGGGACAGCCGCCTTGCGAACCCCGGCAACAACTATGTCACGCGCATCCCGTCCGTGCCGTCGGTGCTCGTCGAATGCGGGTTTTTGAGCAATCCCGAGGACGAGCAAGCCCTGCAGGATCCCGATTATCAGCAGACGCTTGCCGACGCGATCGCGGACGGCGTGATCGCGTACCTTTCGGAACGCGCGCCGGTCAGCGAAGACGCCGCAGCGCAGGATCGGTAGCGAGCGTTTTCAGCGAACAGACGCAGACGAGCGTGTCGACGTGCTCGGCGGCGATCAGCTCGCGGACCGTGCCGCGGTAAAAGCGCGGATCGATCATGATCACGGTCCTGTAATGCGGCAGCAGCAGCGGAACGAGCGCGTTTGCGAACGAGTCCTTCACGATCAGCACGACGCCCTCCGCGCCGTCCGACAGGTTCTGAATGCGTACCGTCCCGTGGTTTCCGTTCAGGAAGACGTTGTAGGGATCGTAGGAATCCAGCGCTTCGCGAAAATACAGATCGGTGCGAAGCGGCTCCTCATCGATCTGCACCGTGTACGCACAGTCCGGCAGGGGGAAGCGGATTGCTTCGTGCGAGGTCAGCCACAGCGCGCTTCGCGAAAGCGTCGAGCCGTGAAAGTCCGGATCGCTCTCGTACGCGATCGCGTCGTTGGGGATCGCTTCCTTTCCGCAGGCGGCGAGAAGCTTTGCATACGCCGCGTACGCGCCGTCCACGTTCCAGTGGTTGTCCGTCCGATAAAATCGGTCCCCGCCGCCCTCGCACAGCGCGTCCCAAAGGTTTACGACGGTGAGGTTCGGGTACGAATCCATCTCACCGAGCAGCTGATCGTCCCGATAGCCGCCGCGAAGATATGCGGGAAGCGAGTCCCTTGCGGCGTATCCGGCGCTCGGGGGAACGACCATGTACAGCGGCAAACCCTCCTCCTCCGAAAGCCGGTCGAGGCGTTTCAGGTTTTCCGTAAGCACGGTCCGGTTGGCTTCGCCGTCGCGCACGGGGCTTTCGACAAGCTGCCCGCTGCGCGTGCGGTAGATCTCATCGAGTCCGACGGTGCCGGTCCCGAGCCGCATGTACGCGCTGACGCCGGTCAGGACGTTGCGCAGGATAAGGTGGTCGGAGAAGTAGTTTTCAAAATCGTCATCCCATGTCCAGTCGTTCAGGGAGACCGCGTCCGCCTTCGGAAACGCACTGAGCACGCGACGCTCGGCGGAGGAGAACGTCGTGCCGAGGCAGAACAGCGTGCCGACAAACCCGAAGGCGAGGATGAGAAAGAACGCGATCGGAAGAATGTGTTTTCGCATACGCCCTCCTCAGAAACGGAAATAGATAAAGGGATTGTAGCTCTGCCGGACCAAAGCGGCGACGCAGAGCACGAACAGGACGAGCAGCAGGACCGTGCGAAGCGCGGACGCGAATGCGGGCGCTTTTTTCGAAAGCAGCCGGTATGCCCTCACGGGCAGGAACCCTGCGCACAGCCCGCCGAGCAGCACCCACACCCAATAGCTTCCGACGACGGACAGCGCGTCGCGCCCGATCCACACGCCGGAGAACGTGAACATGCCGTCGAAATAGCGGATCAGCTCGGACGGATCGTCGAAGTAGAAGATCACAAAGGACACGGTGAAGATCAGCGGGAGCAGGATGCGCTTGATCCAAAGCGGGATCCGTTCGATCACGCCGCGCAGAAGGAACCGCTCGAGCACGAGGAACACCCACGCGAACAGCCCCCACAGCACAAAGGTGATGCTCGGACCGTGCCAGAGCCCGGTCAGGCTCCACACGATCAGCATGTTGAGGACGGTGCGCGCGGTCCCCTTGCGGTTTCCGCCGAGCGGGATATAGACGTAATCGCGGAAAAAGCCGGTCAGCGACATGTGCCATCTGCGCCAGAACTCGGTCACCGAGGTCGCGGCGTAGGGGTGGTCGAAGTTCTCCGGAAAGGTGAAGCCCATCATCCCGCCGAGGCCGATCGCCATGTCGGAGTAGCCGGAGAAATCAAAGTAGATCTGGAGCAAAAAGCAGAACGCCCCGAACCAGCAGCCGAGGATGCCGTTCTCCTGCGGATGCACGGAAAGGTACTGCCATGCCTCCGCGACGATGTTTCCGATCAGCACCTTTTTCGAAAGTCCGATCAGAAACCGTGCGACCCCGCGGGATACGCCGTCGGGATCGATGCGGCGCGTGCCACCCCAAAATCCGAGGATTTGCTCCTCCAGATCGGTGTAGCGCACGATCGGACCCGCGATCAGCTGCGGGAACATGGTGATGTACGTCGCGAAGATCAGGGGATTTTTGCGCGGCTGCGTCTTGCCGCGGGACACGTCGATCACGTACGACATCGCCTGAAACGTGAAAAAGGAAATGCCGAGCGGCAGCGCGGTCGGGAAGAACCCGAGCATCGGAAGCCGCAGGACCTTGACGCAGAACGGCGTGAAATACTTATAGAACAGCAGAGACAGCATGTCGAACACGATCGCGAGGATCAGAAACAGCCGCTTGTGCGCGGGCTTTTTTTCGATCAGGAGCGAAAGAACGTGGTTGATCGCGATCACGGCGAGCATCAGGGGCAGGTATTTGAGCTCGCCCCAGCTGTAAAAGATCAGGCTTGCGAGCAGCAGAAACAGGACCCGCGCCTTTCCGCGCAGCAGATAATAGAGCAGAAAGAAGATCGGGAGAAAAAAGAAGATGAAGCTGATCGAGGAAAAGACCATGCGAGCCTGTCAGCGCAGCGCGTCCGTATAAACCTTGTAGAGCGCGGAGGCGTCGTCGGAGACGATCACGAGAACGCGGCAGCCGCTGCGTTCGATGCGCGCGTCGGAAAGCTTCGGGTACTCCTCCGGCATGTACTCCCGATAGGTTTCCGCCTGCCGCGCGATCTGCTCGCGCAGGAGCGCTTCGATTTCGATCGCGTAGGTTTCGTCGTTCGTTTCCGCAAACAGGAACTCGTCGGCGAGCAGACCGTCCGCGGACGCGTAGTTCACAAGCTGTTTGCACGCGTCGGGATCGATGCCGTAATAATCGAGGACCGCGTCCCCGCTGCGGCGCATCATCTCGGGAAACGTGCCGAGCGCCGCCATCTTTTCATACAGCGCCTCGCCGTCGATCGCGGCGTCGGCCCCTGTGCAGGCGAACGCGCCGAGCAGCAGGATCGCCGTAAGTACAAACAAAAGAGCCTTTTTCATACGTTAATGATCCTCCGGTTTCCATGTTCCAGCATAATATTCGTCGCGCGCGCAGCTTCGCAGCAGGCGCACCCAGATCGCCTTGCCCGCGTTGTTCAGATGAAAGCGGTAATCCTGCGCGCTGTATTCGTATTTCAGATAGCCGTCCCCGTCCCGCACAAGGTCCGCAAGCTCCAGATAGACGTACCCGTGCTCCTCGCAGAACGCGCGAAGCCGCTCGTTTGCCGCCTTGTTGGTCTCATAATCGACGCCCACCTGCGCCGCGTAGTCCTTGACCATCGGCATCAGGGAATGCACGTAGATCTTCAGATCGGGATGGTCCGCCCTGACCGCGTCGATGAACTGCCCGTAGACCTCGATCAGCTCGTCGATGCCGAACCAGCGCAGATTGCTGACGCCCAGCATGATGAACAGGCGCTTTGCCTGCACTTCGTCCACGATCTCGGACGCGGTCAGATAGTGCTTGCGAAACTTCAGCTCCGCTTCGCGCTCGTGCCGCTCGGCAGCCGCCGCCTTTTTCAGAGTCAGCGCGCTCGCGCCGACCAGCTGCATCCCGTCGAGACAGACGTGTCCCTTGTCCGTTTCCGAAAGAACGTATGCGGAAAGCCCCGACACCAGCGAATCGCCGATCATCACCGAGCCTTCGAACCACGCGTCGAGCGCGCCGGCGTCAAGGTCCCCGTCGCTGATCGGCGCCACGGTCGGCGCGGGCGTTTCGTCCGGGACCGCAGCGGATTGCCCGTCCGGGACCGCCGCGGGCGGCTCGGTCTGCGGCGTCTGGGAAGGCGCGGCGGTCGGATCCGGTACCTGGGTGTCCGCAGGCGCAGGCGAAGAGAGACCCGCTTCCTGCCCGGTCCCCACATTCGCGCAGGACAGGCAAAGCAGCAGGCACAGAATCAACAGAACCGATCGACGCATTTTCCGAACAACCTTCATAATACAATACTATAGCATACGTCCCGACAAAAAACCAGTTCTATTTCGCCCGCCGCGGAACATATTTTCGGCAAACCGAACAGAGTGTCGGGAAGGGTGGCAGAACGCCCTTTCTCTTCTATACTTCGCTTCGCTCCGTTATCTAACATGGAATTCGCGCGCTCTTGCCTCCCCTGTGCAAGGGGAGGTGGCAGCCGTAGGCTGACGGAAGGGTTGTTGCGTGCAGATACACCGGCTTTACAACCCCTCAGTCTCGGTAAACCTCGACAGCTCCCCTTGCACAGGGGAGCCAAGTAACAAAAAGGCGGAGAATTGATGAGTTCCCTCCGTCCGTTCATTTTGTTTGAAATCCGCCCTTTTGAGAGCACCTCTTCTTGCGTCCTTTCAACCGGCCGTTGAACAGAAGATCGCCGTCCATGCGGGCGGCGACCTCCTGTTTTCATATGGGAAGGGAATCAGAAGAATGCGGATTAAAAGTCCTTCTTCGGCCAGAACAGGGAGAGCTTGTCGATGTGCTCCTCCGTCATGCCCTCGAAGCCGGATTCGGGATCGGTCCAAGTGCGGGTCGGCGGGACCTTCCACAGCGTGTACACATTGCCGAACGGATCGGAAACCGGGAACGCGCTCGACCAGGTGTCCTTCTCGGGCAGCTCGCCGATCAGCGTGCCGCCGAGCGCGAGGATCTTGTCGACCGTGGTCTTCGGCGGCTGATCCATGTGGATCTCCACCATGAAGCCGATGTCGGGCAGCTCGCCCTCGCTGTAGTTTGCCATAAAGTTCATATGACCCGGCACGAGGCCCTCGTAGTCATAATAGCTCGGACCGGTGGCGATCAGAAGACCCGGATGCGGATCGCCTGCGGGCTTGCCGCCTGCGGTCTCAGGGAGCTCGATCATATCCCAGCGGAACAGATCGACCCAGAATTTCTGGAAGCGCCTGAAGTCCTTATAGCCCATCAGACCGAAGCGGAGACGTCCGTGCAGATCCTTCGGCGGGAAGGTCTTCGGACGGCGGCCCGGGTATGCGGGGACGGGTCCCTGATTCTTCACGCCGTTGCGGTACATCTGCGGATATTCGCGCACGTCCCAGTTGTTCTGGTTTTCCGGCGCGTTCCAGTCGAGGTCCTTCGGCGATTCGACGACGTAGAACGGGTTGCCCTCGGAGTCCTCGAGCACCGCGAACAGCTTGCCTTCCTCGTTCGTGTACGCCTCGCGCAGAACCTTGCCGCCGTAGGGGATCACCTTTTCCGAGATGTCGGCAATGCTGTCGACCTCGACGACGATCTTCGGGTTTCTGCCGGTCGGATCGTTCTTCTTTGCCTTCATGTAGGCATAGCCGAACGACGGGAACATCGGCTCCCAGTTGTTCCAGCCGGGACCGGTCGCCGCGAACATCGTGGGATCCTCCGCTGCGGCGTTCTCGACGGGGATGATGTCCCAGCCGAAGACGTCCTCGAAGAACTTCTTCGCAAGCGCCGCATCGTCATACGGGACGACGCCGTAGCGCACCTGACCGTGACGGGTGTGCGCCGGGAACTGCTTGCAGGGATGGAAGGAAATATCGTACGGATCGCGGTTGGGATCCGGCTCCGCGGGATCGACGTGGATGCGGCGGTTCTGGAAATCGTCGATGAACGGCTCTTCTAAAAGGATCGTCGACGCGCAGTACGGGCAGACCTTGACGAGATCGCTTTCCTCGAGATCCCATGCGGATCCGCAGGTGAAGCAGGTTTGGATCTTCTTTGCCATAATCGTTTCCTTTCTTATTTATGCTGCGTGTCTCAGAAGCTCTTCGGCGGCCAGAACAGGGAGAGCTTGTCGATGTGCTCTTCGCTCATGTCCTTCCAGCCGGATTCGGGGTCGGTCCAGGTGCGCGTGTCGGGGCACTTCCAGAGTTTGTAGACGTTGCCGAACGGGTCCGCGACCGGGAACATGCTCGCCCAGTTGTCCGCCTCGGGGATCTCGCCGATCAGCTTGCCGCCGAGCGCAAGGATCTTGTCGACGGTGACCTTCGGGCTCTCCGTCATGCGGATTTCGATGACGAACTCGACGTCCGGCACGGTCTCCTCGTCGGTGTGCGTCGCCATGAAGTTCATATGGCCCGGCACAAGACCTTCGTAATCGTAGTAGCTCGGACCGGTCGCCGCGATCAGCGTCGGGTTCTCCGCGCCCTCTTCCTTGCCGCCTGCGCTGCCGGGCAGTTCGATCATATCCCAGCCGAACAGGTCGATCCAGAACTTCTGCCAACGGCGGAAATCCTTATAATAGATGTTGCCGAAGCGGAGACGTCCGTGCAGATCCTGTTCGGGGAACTTCTTCGGCGGGCGGCCGATGTATTCCGGCACTTTGCCCTGATTCTTGAGACCCTCGCGATACATCTGCGGGTACTCGCGCACGTCGAAGTTGACCTGGTTTTCCGGCGCGTTCCAGTCGAGCCCTTCGGGCGTCTGGGTCAGATAGAACGGGTTGCCCTCGGAGTCCTCGGCGATCGCGTAGACGACGCCCTCCACGTTGGTGTACTTGCCTTTCAGGATCTTGCCACCGTAGGTGGGAATCTTCTGAAGGATCTCGTCGAGATCGTCGACCTCCACGAGGAACTTCGGGTTCTTGCCCTCGACGTCCTTTTTCTTGGATTTCAGATAGGCATAGGTGAAGGAGGGGAACATCGGCTCCCAGTTGTCGAAGCCGTCGCCGGTCGCCGCGAAGTACAGCGGTTCGGGATTGTTCGGGTCCTCGCCCTTTGCGAGCACGATGTCCCAGCCGAACACATCCTCATAGTATTTCTTGGCGAGCGCGGGATCGTCGTAGCCGAGCACCGCTCTGCGCGCCTGACCGTGACGGGTGTGCGCCGGGAATGCTTTTGCGTGATGGAAGGATACGTCATACTTGTCCCAGTTGGGGTCGGGAAGAATGGGATCGACATGGATGCGGCGATCGTCAAAGCTGGTGATGAAGGGTTCCTCGAAGATGATGCTCTTGCCGCAATACGGGCATACGCTCGGCGCGACTTCCTCTTCCAGATCGTAGGCGGTTCCGCAGGTGAAGCAGGTGTAGATTTTTCTCATGTGATTCTTCCTTTCTGTAAAAATATGATTTGGATGTGAGTTTTTATCCTTTTTCTGATTTTACAATACCGATTTGCCGCACACTTCACAAGTTATAAAGCATGGAAAAGGTATCGAAATGTGAACGCCTTTCGGATATGTAACAAGAATTGAAAACGGAAAAACGAATTCTAACAAAAAAGACCGCCCGAATTTCGGACGGTCGATTTATAAATATGCAATTTGTGATTAAATTCCGGACTTGAAGAGGTTCGGATCCCACGTATCCCAGCCGGCTTCCGCCTCGTCCCACGTACGCGAATCGGGGCACTTGGACAGCGAGAGCTTGTTGCCGCTCGGATCCCACGCGGTGAAGGTCGCAAACCAGTTCGCGTTGTCGAACTTCGGGACGTCGTCGCCGACCTTGCCGAAGAAGTTTTCGACCTCCGCGGCGGTCATGGCGATCGGCACGTCCATATGGATCTCCATGCCGAAGTTGACCTCGGGGAGCGTTTCGCCGTCGCACGGGTTGCAGCTCAGGTTCATGTGACCCGGCACGCAGCCCTCCCACGTCTCATAGCTCGGACCGGTCGCGATGAGGCAGCCGGGGTTCGGATCGCCTGCCGGCTTGCCGCCGACGGCAGCGGGCAGCTCGAAGAAGTCCCAGCCGAACAGGTCGATCCAGAACTTCTGGAACGCCTTGAAGTTGCCGGTGTGATAGAAGATCGAGCCGAATCTGGGACGTCCGTGCAGCGATTTTCTCGTGAACTTCTTCGGCGCGCGGTACGGGTAACGCGATTTCGGATCGAAGTCGGAGGTGTACATGCGGTCGTACTTGTACGGGTTCGAGCGATCCCACTTATAATAGACCTGCGATTCGGGCTCGTTGAAGGTCACGTCGTCGGGCGTCTGCCAGACAAAGAACGGGTTGCCCTCGGTGTCGGCGAGCACGGCGTAGCGCTTGCCGTCGTGCTCGTAGGCTTCGCGGATCACGGCGCCGCCGTACGCCTCGACCTTCGTTAAGATCTCGTTCACGCTGTCGACCTCCACGACAAAGTGCGGCTGCCTGCCGGTCACGTCGGTCTCGCGCGGGATCAGAAAGCCGTAGCCCGTCGAGCCGAAGCGCGGTTCCCAGTTCGGGAAGCCGGGGCCGGTCGCGCAGAGCAGCGTCGGACGCGCGGCGTCCTTGTCGCACTCGATCGGCACGGTGTCCCAACCGAACGCCTTTTCATAAAACTCGCGCGTCTTATAAAGATCGTCATAGTAGGTCACAAAGCGGCGAACCTGCCCGTGGCGCGTGCCCTTCGGGAACGCCTTCGGGTGATGGTAGGCGATGTCATACTTCGGCCAGTCCGGATCGGGTCCGATGGGATCGACATGGATGCGGCGCTTTTCGATGCTGCCGCACCACGGCTCCACGAGATACTGCGACTTCGGGGCGGAGCAGGACGGGCAGAATTCGGGGCAGTCCTCTTCTTCGACCGCCATGGGGAATCCGCACTTGAAACAGGTGTAGATGTACTTCATGCTGTGACCTCCTTGTATACGTATTCGATTTGCGATCGCGATCGCTTATCTTTATTCTTCCGTATGCGCGGGGAAGATGCAAGTTACAGTTCGCTTCTGCCGACTTGCATAATGATACGCGCATATAAATCTGTAACACGTTTCCAAAACAGCGCGGAAAACCGCGCCGGAATCCCCTTCATCGTGACGATGAAAGCACCGTATTTTGAACAAATATTCGATAAAACGGTATAATAATGTTGCTATTTTTGTCAAAAAGGGGTATATTATAAGGAAAGAAATTGCAAAGGAGGCGAGACATTGAGCAATACATCTACGAAAAAGAAAATCGCGGCTGCTTTTCTGGATGTGCTGTCGCACAAATCCTTTGCAAGCATCAAGGTCAAGGACATCATAGACGCCGCGGGCGTTTCGCATATGACCTTTTACCGGAATTATTCGGACAAGTTCGACCTCGTGGAAAGCATCTGCTTTGAGGACATGATGCTGTTCACGAAGATCTACGGACGCAACGCCGAGTGGCGCGCGATCACGATCTGCATTCTGAACACGATCAAGAACAACAGCGCGTTTTACGGAAAGATCTTGAAGGATGAAGAGGCAGCTGTCTACTTTATGCGCGCACTGTGCCGTGTTTCGGGCGATACCACCGGGGCGGAGGGCTCCAAAGCAACCAACACGGCATGGAAGGAAACCATGCAGAACTGGGCGAAAAACGGTTTTACCGATCCCGTGGAGGACATTTATACCGCCTTGGTCGGCGCGATGCCGCTGCACGAGGTCTTTACCGGCGAGGAGCTCGCCGCGGCGATCAAGGCATACGAGGTCAACACGCTGGACGACTTCCGCAACCGTCAAAAACAAAAATAAGAATCATCGGAATCAGCTTGGGGAACTGTCGGAGGGGCGGTTCCCTATGTTTTTTTCAGAACTTTCGCATATTTCGTTATAAAAAGAAAAAACGTAACATTCGAGAGCCCATACGGGGAAAGTTATAACTTGTCGACGGAACAGAACATTTTATAATTATAACCAAGGACGGAGTAAATATGAATTTTGACCGTCCAAAACCATCGACAGAGTGAGGAATATGCAAATGAAGTGTCTGGTTCTTGATTACGGCGGAAGCTCGGTAAAATACGCGCTTGTCAACGACAATGCGGAGATGGAAGTCACCGGGACCGGACCCGCGCCGCTCGGCTCCACGGAGGAATTTCTGGATTCCGTCGCAGGGCTGTATGCACAGTTCAAGGATCAGGCGGAGGGCATTGCGATGTCGCTGCCGGGCTTCATCGATCCCGCGACCGGCGAGCACTTCGGCTCCGGCGTATACGGCGATCTTTTGAAGGGGAAAAATGTGATCGCGCTCGTGAAGGAACGCTGCGGCTGCAATGTATCGCTCGAAAACGACGGCAAGTGCGGCGCGCTCGCGGAGGCGTGGAAGGGAAGCCTTTCTGACGTCAAGAACGGTGCGGTGCTCGTGCTCGGCTCGGGCATCGGCGGCGGCGTCATCATCGACGGCAAGGTCCTGCACGGCAGAAACACCACGGCGGGCGAGTTCTCCTTTCTTCTGACCGACCGCACCAAGACCGCATTCGACGCGGGCTTCATGAGCGTCGGCATGATGGGACTTGCGTATCAGGTCGCCAAGATGAAGAACCTCGACCTTTCGATCCAGGACGCGGCGCCGACGCTTTTATTCCTCGACACGCTTGCGGGCGACAAGTATCCGAAGTTTGACGAGGAGCCGCAGAAGATCAAGGCGGACGGCAAGCAGATCTTCCGCTGGATCGAGGAGGGCGACCCCGTCGTTCTGAAGATCTATGAAGAATTCCTGCACTCGCTTGCCATGATCTGCGAGAACATTCAGATCACGCTCGCGCCGGAGCGCATCGTCATCGGCGGCGGACTTTCCCGCGCGGAACGGCTGATCGGCGATCTTGAAAAGGCGATCGATGAGCTTTGCGCGAAGACGATGATCTCGAACGAAATGAAGGCGGAGGTCGTGAGAAGCCGCTACACGAACGAATGCAACATCCTCGGCGCGATGTATAACTACATCCAGCAGTACGGGGCGTAACAGGGAGGAGCGAAGATGTTCAAGCAAGATTTTCTGTGGGGCGGAGCGACCGCCGCGAATCAGTTTGAGGGCGCGTGGGATGTCGACGGCAAGGGACCGTCGATCCCGGACGTGTGCACCAACGGCACGCGCGAGCGCTCGAAGCTGTTCACGCGCACGGTGAAGCCCGAATATCTGTACCCGAGCCACGAGGCAAGCGATTTCTATCATCATTATAAGGAAGACATCGCCCTGCTCGCCGAGATGGGGTATCGGTGCTTCCGTATGTCGATCAACTGGTCGCGCATCTTCCCGACCGGTATGGAGCAGGAGCCGAACGAAGCGGGGCTCGCGTTCTATGACAGCGTGTTCGACGAGTGTAAAAAGTACGGCATCGAGCCGCTCGTCACGCTTTCGCACTATGAAATGCCGCTCGCGCTCGGGCTTCAGAAAAACGGCTGGCTTTCGCGCGACACCATCGAGCATTTCATGCACTATGTAGAGACCGTGTTCGAGCGCTATCAGGACAAGGTCAAGTATTGGATCACCTTCAACGAGATCAACGCCGGTCAGATGCCCATCGGCGACATCATCTCCACCGGCATGGTCAAGGACTACGAGGGTCCGATCGACGGCATCACCCACACCGAGACGGAGCGCTATCAGGCGCTGCACCATCAGTTCGTCGCGTCCGCAAGAACCGTCCGTCTCGCGCATAAAAAATATCCGCAATTCAAGGTCGGCAATATGCTGACATTCATCGTTTCCTATCCGATCAACTGCGACCCCGAGAACGTCGTGCTGGCACAGCGGTACATGCAGAACATGAACTGGTACTGCAGCGACGTGCAGGTCAAGGGCGCATATCCGTATTATGCCACGGCAATGTGGCGCGACAAGGACGTCAATTTAAGCATCACGGCAAATGACCTCGACGATCTCAAGAACGGCACCGTCGACTTCATGACGTTTTCCTATTATATGTCCATCTGCGTCGGACGCGAGGGCGAAAAGGACAAGGTCAGCGGCAACCTCACCGGCGGGTTCAAAAACCCCTATCTCGAAACGAGCGACTGGGGCTGGCAGATCGACCCGGCGGGCATCCGCTACGCGCTGAACGCCGCGTACGACCGCTATCACATCCCGCTCATGATCGTGGAAAACGGGCTCGGCGCGTTCGACAAGGTCGAGGACGACGGCAGCATCCACGACACCTACCGCATCGAGTACATGAGAAAGCATATCGCGCAGATGCGGCTTGCCGTGGAGGACGGCGTGGACCTGATGGGCTACACGAACTGGGGCTGCATCGACCTCGTCAGCCTCACCACCGGCGAGATGCGCAAGCGCTACGGGCAGGTGTTCGTCGACAAATACGACGACGGCACGGGGACGCTCGAGCGGCGCAAAAAGGATTCCTTCTACTGGTACAGCAACGTGATCCGGACCAACGGCGCGGAGTTATAAAGAGGATTGTTCGGAAAGGAGAGCAATATGGCGGAAACGATTCTGAAAGCGGAACACATGTTCAAGGAATTCGGAGCCACGAAAGCGGTCACGGATGTCACCTTTGAGCTTCACAAGGGAACGGTTTTGGGACTGGTCGGCGAAAACGGCTCCGGCAAGTCCACGCTGTCCAGCATGATCGCGGGCGTCTACCCACCCACCAAGGGCACGATGACCTACAAGGGCAGCGAGTATAAGCCGGGCTCGGTTCTGGAAGCGCGCAAGGCGGGTGTCCAGTACCTCACGCAGGAGCAGGGCACGATCGACGGCATGACCGTCGCGGAAAACATGTTCCTCGGCGAGGAGGACAGCTTTTCTAAAGGCGGCATGGTCAACATGCGGAAGCTCATCGAGCGCTCGCGCGAGATCCTGAACGAGAACGGACTGAACCATGTCGATCCGTCGCAGCCCATCGACAACTATTCCTTCGAGGACAGAAAGATGATCGAAACGGCGCGCTCGCTTTCGAAGCAGCCGGATATCCTGATCATCGACGAAACGACGACGGCGCTCTCCAAAAAGGGAGTGGAGCGCATCTATGAGATCATCGCCGAGCAAAAGGCGAAGGGTACCGCGATCCTGATCATTTCGCACGATCTTTCCGAGGTCCAGTTCCTTTGCGACGAGGTCATGATCCTGCGCGACGGCGTATTCATCGATCTTCTGCACGGCGACGACATCAATCCGGACAACATGCGACGCAAGATGATCGGCCGCGAGTTCGAGGGCTCGTACTACCGCGGCGATTACGAATGCACCTATGAAGACGAGGTCGTGCTCTCCGGCGAACACCTTTCGCTTGACGGCGTGTTCCACGACATCAGCTTCGAGCTGCACCGCGGCGAGATCTTAGGCTTCGGCGGACTGTCCGACTGCGGCATGCACGAGGTGCTGAAGACCGTGTTCGGCGCGATCAAGCCGACCCACGGCACGGTCACCCTGCACGAGGGCAACGTGAAGCTGCACAACACCACGACGTCCGTGCGCCACAAGATCGCCTACATTCCGAAGGACAGAGACAAGGAATCCCTGTTCCAGCCCACCAGCATCCGCGACAACATCGTGGCGGCGTCGCTCGACAAGATCAAAAAGGGCATCTTCATTTCGCCGCGCGACGAGCGCAATATGGCGAACGAAAAGGCGTCCGTCATGGAGGTCAAGATGCAGAACGTTTCGCAGATGGCGAAGGACCTTTCCGGCGGCAACAAGCAGAAGGTCGTTATCGCGAAGTGGCTTGCGAACGATTCGCGCATCTTCATCATGGACTGTCCGACCCGCGGCATCGACGTCGGCGTCAAGGCGAAGATCTACCGGTTGATGGAGGACTTCAAGCGCGAGGGCATTTCGGTGCTGATGGTTTCCGAGGAAATGATGGAGCTGATCGGCATGGCGGACCGCATCATCACGATGAAGGACGGCAGACAGACCGGTGAATTCAAGCGCTCGGCGTCCCTCAGCGAACATGACATCATTCAGAAGATCATCTGATAGGGGGATATGCAAATGCGCGAAAGAATTCGTAAAATCATTCCGATTGCGGGCTTGCTGATTCTGGTAATCCTGTTCTCGCTCACCACCGGCGGCAAGTTCTTCACCTGGCAGAACTTCCAGAACATCATCATGCAGGCGTCGATCGCACTCGTCGCCGCCGTCGGTACGGTGTTCGTCATGGCGCACAACAACCTCGACTTCTCGCTCGGCGGCGCGTGCGCGCTCGCAAGCGTGCTGGCGTATCTCTGCTCCGGCGGCAACCTATGGCTGTTCTGCGTATTCGCGGTCGTGTTCAGCATCCTGTGCGGACTGTTCACCGCGGTCGTCCATATCTACGGCAAGGTTCCGGCGTTCATGGGCGGTCTGTGCCTGATGTTCGCGGGACGCGGCGTGGCGCAGACGATGGCAGCATCCAAGTACATGATCATCGCAAAGTCGTCCGTGCTGAACAACTTCTGGGTGTTCCTCGGCGTGGTGGCCGTGGTGTTCGGCGTCGGATACTTCCTCTTTAACTACACCAAGCTCGGCAAGTATCAGAAGCTCATCGGTACGAACCCGAAGGCAACGGAACTTTCCGGCGTCAACGTCAACAAGTACAAGACGCTTGCGTTCGTGGTCAGCGGCATCACGCTCGGCATCGCATGCTCGCTGGCGCTTTCGAGAAGTCTTGCGGTCACCGGCAACACGGGTCTGAACCTCGAAACCGACGTTCTGCTTGCGCTGAGCCTCGGCGGCATCTCGATGGCGGGCGGCTCGGCGACGCGCATCCGCTCGGCGATCATCGGCGTGCTTACCTATTACATTCTGAACAACGGCATGCTTCTGTGGGGCATGAACCCCGACTACGTGGACATCGTAAAGGCGGTGTTCTTCCTGGCAACGGTTTCGATCTCCATCGATCGCTCTGAGTACGATCTCATTGCGTAAGCGGAGAAGGGACATAGATCTCACACAGAAAAATAAAACGGAGGGAAAACAAATGAAAAAGATTCTGGCAATGGTACTGGCGCTGATGATGCTGTTCGCGTTTGCGGCATGCTCCAACGGCACGACCCCGGCGACGGACGGCGAAGCACAGGCTGACCCGAACGTAAAGCACAAGATCGGCATGATCTGGTACGGCAACACGGACCCGATGGGCGGCACGTTCTATGCGTGGGCAAACCATGCGGCGGAGCTCCTGAACGTTGAGCTTGTGTGGCACCTCGGCGACTACACCACCGAAGCGGAGCTGTCTGCCTGCGAGCAGATGATCAGCGCGGGCTGCGAAGGCGTGTACTTCATCCCGATGGATACGGCGGCGAACCTCCAGCTCGGCAACGCGTGCCAGGCGGCGGGCGTCTACTGGGCGGTCTCCAACCGCGACATCCTCGATGCTGACATCAAGGCTGCCTGCTATGCGAACCCCTACATGGTCACCCACATCTGGGACGACAGCTACAACCTCGCAATGAACATGGTCAAGGTCCTTGCGGATCAGGGCGTCACCAAGGTCTGCATGATCTCCGGCGACCCGAAGGACGCGATGATGGTCGACCGCAACAACGGCTTCATCGACGGCTGCAAGGAATACGGCATTGAGATCCTCGGCTCCTTCCAGAGCGAGACCGACGCGAAGGTCATCACCGACGGCGTCAATAACTTCCTGACCCTCTATCCCGACATGCAGGGCATCCTCTCCGTCTCCGGTACGGCAGGCACGGGCGAAGCGATCATCTCCACGCTCGAAGGCTCCGGCAGAGAAGCGGGCTCCATCAAGGTCGCGACGTTCGATACGTTCGACGGCAACAAGGAAGCGTTTGCGAAGGGCTGGCTCGCGGCGAACGCCGGCGGCTACACCTCTGAGTGCCTCGTTTCCTTCCTCGCACTCGTCAACACCGTCAAGGGCAACGTCAAGCCCAACAACGGTCCGTACAAGCTCCATCTGACCCCGATCGTCATCACCAGCGAAGAGGAAATGGATCTGTTCTCCAAGTACGTTGACAACCCCGAGATCCAGCTCTACAGCGACGCCGACATCCAGGGCATGGTGCAGCCCACCTGCGACGAAGCATACTATCAGAGCGTGCTCGACAACTGGACGATCGACTTCGTCAAAAAGGCAGTCGGCGAATAAGCGGCAGTAAACTCCGGTGCGTTTTCGGGGCGATGCTTTGAAAACGCACCGACGGAACCAAATCAAATCGAGAGGTAAGGTTATGAAAACGGTTTTAAAGTATATCAAAGCGTATGCGCTCGCCGTCGCGGCGCCGGTCGTCCTGATGCTCCTGCTGCTCTTGATCTCGCCCGAGACCAGAAGCTTCGCAGCGGTATGGAACGTGATCCTGCAGTCCCTTGCGCCGGCGGTGCTCGGCTGGGGCGTGCTGTTCAACATGAAGATCGGGAACTGGGACTTCTCGATCGGCGCGCGCATCGTGCTCACCACGATCCTCGCGGGCAACTTCGCCATGCAGATCACGACGGCGCTGGGGCTCGGCGCAGCGGGCTTTGTACCGCTTCTGATCGTCCTGTCCGTCCTGATCGGCATCATCCTCGGCGTGATCGTCGGCGCAGCGTATTATTTCCTGCAGATCCCGACGCTGATCGTCTCCATCGGTCTGATGCTCATTATGGAGAGCCTGACGCGCATCCTGTACAACGGCGCGGGCATCCACATCGGCAACGAGTACATGGTGCTCGGCAAGATGCCGTGGAACCTGATCCTGTTTGTGATCTTCTTCGTGTTCGCTTCGATCCTGTACTATAAGCGCAAGGTCGGCTATAGCGTGCGCGCAGTCGGCAGCAACCCGGTCGTGGCAAAGACGAACGGCATCAACCCGAAGCTTCTCAAAGCGGAAGCGCTGGCGCTGTCCGGCATCTTCGCGGGTCTGTACTCGCTGATGAGCCTCTCCGCAACGGGCGTGCAGTCCGCGGTGCAGGGCACCATGGGCAGCGCGGCGGCGGTGTTCGACGCGATGATGTGCGTTCTCATCGGTATGTCCATCGCGGGCAAGGGCAACATCATGTTCGGCGTGTTCGCCGGCGCGATCGTCACCCAGCTTCTGAAGATGGGCATGATGGCGATCGGACTTCCCACCACCTTCAACAAGGTCGTCATCGGCGTGTTCGTCGTCATCTTCATGGTCGGTTCCTCGCGTGCCGATCTGTTCCAGAAGCTCGGCGCAAAGCTTCGCCGCAAAAAGCCGGAAGCGGAGGCATGATTCCCGCATCCATACTTTAAAAACCGATCCGTATACTCTCAAGCCGCCCGTAACGGGCGGCTTTTATCGTTCCTTGACAAGCACAGCATAAGATTATACAATATCCTATATTGAACGACGCGATCATGAAGGAGGGCAAAGCATGGAACGGTTCGAGGGGCTTTTGAAGGGCAAGTTCGGCTTCGGCTGTATGCGAATGCAGAACGACGCGGAGGGCAATGTGGATATGGAAAACTTCTGCGCGATGGTGGACTGCTTCCTCGACGCGGGGTTTAATTACTTCGATACGGCGCATGTGTATTTCGACGGCAGGAGCGAGCTCGCGTTGAAGGAAGGCCTGACGAGCCGCTATCCGCGCGACCGCTACGTTCTCACCAACAAGCTGACCACGCACTGCTTCGAAACGGAAGAGGAGATCCTTCCGCTGTTTCAGACGCAGCTTGACGCCTGCGGGGTCGACTATTTCGATTTTTACCTCTTTCATGCGATGTGCGCGCCGTACTATGAGAAGTTCACGAACACGCACGCGTTCGAGATCGTAAAGGACTTGAAGGCGCAGGGCAGGGTGAAGCACATCGGCATGTCGTTTCACGATTCGCCCGACGTGCTCGACCGCATCCTCTCGGAGCATCCGGAGATCGAGATCGTGCAGATCCAGTATAACTACCTCGACCTCGACGATCCGAACGTGCAGTCCGCGGCGTGCCTCGACATATGCAGAAAGCACGACAAGCCCGTGCTCGTGATGGAGCCGGTCAAGGGCGGCGGACTGGTGTTCTTGCCCGACGAGGCGATCGAGACGCTGAACGCGCTCGAGGAGGGCTCGCCGGCGTCGATTGCGCTGCGCTTTGCCGCTGAGCCGGACGAGGTCGTTATGGTGCTTTCCGGCGTCACGACGCTTGCGCAGATGCGGGAGAACGTCGCGCTGATGTCCGTACGGGAGCCGCTTTCCGCGCGCGCCCACGCCGCGATCGCCGAGGTGCGCGAGCGGATCCATTCGCTGAAGCTGATCGAGTGTACCGCCTGCCGTTACTGCACGGACGGCTGCCCGATGCAGATCAACATCCCCGGGATCTTCCGCTGCGTGAACGACAAGACAAAGTTCCCGAACCGTCCGCACACCCGCTACGCCGCCGTCACCGCAAAGGGCGGCAAGGCGTCGGACTGCATCGCGTGCGGCGCGTGCGAGGAAATCTGCCCGCAGCATCTCCCGATCCGCGATCTTTTGGAGCAGGCAGCCGCACTGTTTGAATAAGGGACGGCTTGTCTCTTTTGCGGCGGCAGGCGCTAAATTTGTTGACAAAGAAGCGATTTCCCTATATACTGAAAACGGAATATCGAGGGAGGTATTGATACAATGAAGAAAACAATTGCAGTTTTGTTGGTTGCAATCATGGTGCTGTCCTTTGTTGCATGCGGCGGTTCTTCCGTTACGGAAGCGGAGCTCGTCGGCACATGGACGGTCACGGCAGCGAATGCGGAGGGCGGCGATATCCTGGTCGGCACGACCCTGACGTTCAACAGCGACAAGACCTATGACTGGACGCTGATGGGCATGAGCTTCATGAGCGGCACGTTCGAGATGCGCGGCGGCTTCCTGTATCTCGACGATCAGAAGGAAATGGTCTCGATCAACGACAATACGATGACCATCAAGGATGCATCCGGCGACATGACGCTTGTGAAGAACTGAAAAGGGAAGAACAAAAGGGGCTTTCGGAAGCACTCTGAAAGAGAAATTTCAAAAGCACAGTCGGTTTTCATCGGCTGTGCTATTTCGTTGCACCGTATCGGAATCCGTGATAGAATGGATTCAACAAATCGGGATTAGAAAAAGGAGAACAGATGACAACGCAGGATTTGTTTCAAATCGCAATGCATCAATCCGCTGAAGACATCGGATGCAGCACGGAGGATTTTCTTTCGGATCGTAATACTGTCGTTCCTTTCAAACTCGGACCAAAGGCAAAGAAGTATTACCATCTTCCCATCGGATGCAATTTCATCTCTTACGGCAATAATGTCGTGGCGTCTTCCACAGAGGAACTGTTTGACCTTGTGAAAGCGTACGTGGAACGATTTGATTTCTACCATTGTTTTGAGACGCCGAATCTGCGCTGGCTGAACCGGAGACTGGAACCGTTGGGACAAACGGTTTGCTTTATGGCGGAGTATTATTTGCCGGATTTACAGAAACTCAAGAAACTGCCATGTCCATACGAAACGCGGTTGTTGGAGAAAGCTGATTTTGAAGAGCTGTATGTACCGGAGTGGTCGAACGCCCTTTGCCGCGACAGAAAGCATTTGGACGTTTTGGGCATTGGAGCATATGACGGCGGGAAGCTGATCGGATTGGCGGGGTGCTCGGCTGATGCGGAAGAAATGTGGCAAATCGGTGTGGATGTTTTACCGGAATATCGGAAAAGGGGTATCGCATCCGCAATCACCTCGCAGCTGGCGATCGAAATCGAAGCGCGGGGTAAGGTTCCGTTTTATTGCTCCGCCTGGTCAAATATCCGGTCCGTCAGAAACGCCGTCAAAAGCGGCTTTTTACCGGCATGGGTAGAAATGACCGTAAAACCGGCAGCAAAGGTGGACGAAATGAATGGGGATTGCAAATAACAATTCCGGTTTGTCGGAGAAACACATTTGATTATACTTCCTTTTCGGAAGGGCTTTGCTTGTTTGAAACACACGTATCACCGCATGGTGGCGTGTAAGTGCGCTCGCCGAAAAAAAGAGGCTTCCCCCTTGGGTGGGGAAGCTGTCACCGATAGGTGACTGATGAGGGGGATGTATCCGGGCAAACATCACCTCATCCGCCTCGTTCCTCGGCACCTTCCCCATCAAGGGGAAGGCTTTTGGATGCGTTTGAAAACCGCCCTTTAAAGAACTCCTCTTTGAGCCCCTTATTCTTTTATCATAGCAGGAGATCGGATAGATCTTCGATCTCGATCGCGCTTTCGGGAAGCGACAGGGGGCGGGGTCCGGACTGCCATGTGTGTATGTAGCGGCTCTTCAGTCCCGCGGCGTCTGCGCCGCCGATGTCGGCGACGGCGTCGTTTCCGACCATGACCGCCGTGCTGCGGTCGACGCCGTACCGCGCAAGAAGCAGCTCAAACAGCCCGCGGTACGGCTTTTTCATGCCCGCGTCCGAGGAGAGGATGATCCCGTCGAACAGGTCGGAAATGCCGATCGCTTCGAGTTCAAAAAGCGTAAAGCACGACTGCGCGTTGGACAGCAGATAGGTCTTCGCGCCGCGCGCCCGCAGCGCTGTGAGCGTTTCCGCCGCGTGCGGCATGGCGGCAAGGCGCTTCGTGGAAAGCCTTCGAAACATCGCCGCAAGCTTAGAGGCGTCGGAATCGTTGAAGCCCTGTTCAAGAAGCATCCGGCAAAAGACGTTTTTAAGCTCCGGCTCGACAAACGGAAGCGGCACGTCCGGCTCCGCCGCGCTGCGCTGTTCCGTTTCATCCGCGCAAAGGCGCAGGTATGCTTCGCGAAAGGTCTTTCCGGTATGCCGAAGACCGAACGCCGCGCTGTCCCTTGCGACGGCGTCCCAGAACGCCTCGGGCGCTTCATCCGTCCAGATGTCGGCAAGCGTCCCGTAAAGGTCAAAGATGTAGCTTGAGAACACGCGGTTTACCTCGCTTCCTGCAAAAAGCCGATCCCCTGCAGCATGATGCGTTCCGTGTCGGCGGCAAGCGCGGACAGCCCTTCTTCGCCGCCGTTCTGCAGCGCGCAGGAAATCAACGAGATGCAGCCGCCGATGATAAACGTGTAAAAGAGATCGATGCGCGCCTGGCTCACGTTCGGGTAGGCGCGCTTGCAGCTTTCCATGTACCGCGTCCGACCCGCCTGAATCAGTCGGTACGCGAACGCCTGATCGCCGTTCGGACCGAGCGTCACGCGGCAGAAGTCCGCGTTCTTTTCCAGACAGGCAAACACGCTTTTCGTCACATGCAGGGAAGGACGCGGCTCCGCGATGTCGGCGGCAGAGGGGTTCAGCGCCGTGACGAACTCCGCTTCGATCTCCGCCTCGATCTGCTCCATCAGGTCGAACACGTCCGCGTAATGCGCGTAAAACGTGCCGCGGTTGAGCTCGGCGCGCTCGCAAAGCTCCTTCACGGTGATGCTTCGAAGCGGTTTTTCGGCGAGCAGCGCGGTAAGCGCTTCTCTCAGCCTCTTTTTGGTCGTGCGAACACGGTGTTCCGGATTCTTCAATTTGAATTTCCTTTCTCTTTCCCACGAACCAAACGAAAAATTTTTTCGTAATCAGACAGGATTCACTAAAATTGTCGGTTGAATCGTGTATTATTATATTATATAATAATACAAAACAACCAATAAATCAACACGCTGTATGTATTTTTTTACAGCGATCCGATTTGCCGGCGGTTCTGCTTGATGATTCTCAAACCGTTCGGCAAAGAGGCCGGTCGCACATGACCGAAAGGGCGCTGTTATCCTCTCATTCTCCAGATAAGCGCCGCCTCACTAAGACCCCTTCGCGTGATGAACGAAGGGGTCTTTTTTGGAGTGAAGAGATAAGAGTGAAGAGTGAAGAGTTGATGTAGATTTTCCTTCGGAAAATCTTCGTTATTTGAGCGCCCCTTGTCAGGGGAGCTGCCGAGGGAGCCGAGGCTGAGGGGTAGTTCCAAAACAATCAAGGTGGATTTTCCTCCGGAAAATCTTCCTATTCTTTTCACTTTTCTCTCTTCTCTCTTCTCTTTCTATATTTCCTCCGGCAGCGGGGTCAGGCGCAACCAGTAGCCCGTGCCGTCGCGATCGCGAAGATAGCGCGTAAAGCCCAGCAGCGCGCGCGGCGGGCGCGGTGCCGCGCGTCCCCGCACCGCAAGGATATGGACCGTCTGCCCGTTCGGACGCCGCCACGTCCCCTCGTAATGCGGCAGCACGTCCGTTCCCTCGATGTACCGCCACCGCGCGCCCGGAAACTCCTGCAAAAACAGATCGAGCCCCGAATCGCCGAAATCCGATCGATTATCCTCTTTATGCACCAAGTTATCCACCGATTCGGTGGGAGGCGTCCCCTCATATGCGGCATAGAACGCGTCCGCGCGGCGCAGCAGCAGCGAAAAGTCCGCCGCTTCCTGCGCGGCGTCCGAGATGCTTTGCGGTTCGGCGGGATCTTCTATGGGATTATTTTGGGGCAAGCCTTCTGCGATTACAGTTTGTTCCGCATCTTCTTTCGCCGCTATGGTGCGAATTTGGGGCAAGTCGTCTGAAACGGATGTATCAACCGCCTGCGCGGTAGATATGGTGCGATTTTGGGATAGCCTTGCGTGGTAGCGTTGCATCGGCGCGGCGTCCTTGTTTGCGGCAAAGCAGGTCACGCGGTCCCCGTCCGTGCCGAGAACGGCGGCAGCGTTCGAAAGCCGCGTCTCCATTTCGGGACGGATCGGCACGGCGGCGGTTTCGGAGAACAGCGTAAAGCGCCCCTCGACGGGCGCGGTCACGGTGAGCCGCACGCGGTCGTTTTCCACGCGCACGAGCCCCGCGGGTCTGCCGTCCGGGCGCTTCAGGATCCAGTAGTCAAGCATGAAATCACCTCGCATCTATTGTATTTTTTTCGTTTTCATAGTATGATACAATTAGAGTATTATCGGAGGTAATCTATGATTTATCTGATTGCATTATTGCTCGGACTGGTGCAGGGGCTTGCGGAGTTTCTGCCGATCTCGAGCTCGGGGCATCTGTTCCTCGTATCGAAGCTGACGAACGGCGCGGTCAACGAGGCGTACTTCGGTTCGTTCTTCACCGTCATGCTGCATGTTGCGACGCTGATCGCGGTCATCGTGATCTATCGCGAGCAGGTCCGGTCCATTTTGCGGCACCCGATTCAGCCGCTGACGCTGCATCTGATCGTGGCGACCCTGCCGACGGTGGTGTTCGCGCTCGTTCTGAAAAAGTTCGACGCGCTCGATCAGTGGCTCGACGAGGGCAATCTGCTCGGGTTCAGCTTCCTGCTCACGACCGTGTTTTTAACGGTCAGCGAGCTTTTATGCCGCAGGCGCAAGCCCGCAAAATCGCTCGAAACGATGCGATGGACCGACGCGCTTGCCATCGGCGGCATGCAGGCGATCGGCGTACTGCCCGGCGTTTCGCGTTCCGGCTCGACGATCGCAGGCGCATTGGGGATGCGGCTCGATCGCAAGAGCGCAGCGAACTTCTCGTTTTTGATGTCGATCCCGGCGATCCTCGGCGGGCTGGTACTGGAGCTCTATAAGCTCGTCAAGAGCACGGACGCGCCCGCGATGACGTTCGAGTACGGCGCGGCGATGATCCTTTCGATGCTCGTTGCGGCGATCTCGGGGTACTTTGCGATGCGGTTCATGATCCGGCTGATCACGAAAAAGGGGCTTCTGGGCTTCGCGGTCTACACCGGCGTGCTCGGGATCGCGGTGCTGATTCTGCAGTTTACGAACACGCTCGGCTTCGGCTTCACGCCGTTCGGAGGTTAACATGCGGCTCGATAAATGGTTAAAGGTTTCGCGCATCATCAAACGGCGAACCGTCGCGAACGAGGCGGCGGGCGCGGGGCGCGTTTCGATCAACGGCAAGGTGGCAAAGCCCGCGAGCGAGGTCAAGCCGGGCGACACGGTCGACATCCTGCTCGGCGGCAAGCACATGCTTCTTCGCGTCGAAAAGACGCCGGAGGTCGTGCGCAAGGAGGACGCCGACTCGCTCTACACCGTGCTTTCGGGGGACGCATGAGCGCAACAGGGATTCTGCTTTGCGCGGGGTCGTCCTCGCGCATGGGCTTTGATAAACTGAATACCCCCCTGTGCGGCAAAACCGCGATCGAGCGCTCGATGGACGCGCTGATCGAAGGCGGCTGCGATTCGATCGTGTTTGTCGTGAGCGGCGCGAGCGAAAAGACCGTGTCCGCGCTTTCGTGTCCCGTGCCGTTTACGGTGGTACAGGGCGGAAAGGAACGCACCGATTCGGTCCGAAACGGCTTAACCGTCGCTTCGGGCGAGATCGCCGTCATCCACGACGCGGCGCGGTGCTTCGTGCAGCCTGCGTTGGTCTCCGCCTGCATCGAGGCGGCGAAGGAATTCGGCTCGGGCGTCGCGGCGATCCCCGTGACCGATACCGTGATGCGCATCGAGGGGATCGGGAGCGAAACGCTCGACCGCTCCAAGCTTTTCCGCATGCAGACGCCGCAGGCGTTCCGGCTCGATCAGATCCTTACGGCATACGCTTCCGGCGGCACGGCGACCGACGACGCCACGCTCTATGCAAAGGCGTTCGGCGCGCCGCACATCGTTTTGGGAAGCGAGGACAACCGTAAGCTCACCGCAGAGGCGGACTGGACATGGGCACGAGAACGGCTTGAAGGACCGCTCTTTGGGATCGGGTTCGACACGCACCGACTCGTCGAGGGACGAAAGCTCATCTTGGGCGGGGTCGAAATCCCGTTCGAAAAAGGGCTTTTGGGACACTCCGACGCGGACGTGCTGCTGCACGCGATCATGGACGCGATCTTAGGGTGTTTGAAGCTCGGCGACATCGGCAAGCTGTTCCCGGACACGGACGAGCGGTACCGCGGCATCTCAAGTCGCGTGCTGCTTGCGCATGTGAACGAGTTGGTGCAAAAAAGGGACATGGTGGTGCGGCACATCGACGCGACGGTCATCTGTCAGAGGCCGAAGCTCGCGCCGTACCGAAACGAGATCGAACGCACGATCGCGGCGGATCTTGGGATCTCGCCGGACGCGGTTTCGGTCAAAGCGACTACAACGGAAGGAATGAACGACGAGGGGAAAGGCTTATGCATCTCCGCACAGGCGATCGCCTCGGTCGGACACAGATAAGGAAATGGAACGGAAGGATCAGGATCTTTGCATTTACGGTGCAAGGGAGCATAACTTAAAGAACATCGATCTGGTCATCCCGCGCAACAAGCTCGTGGTGATGACGGGCGTTTCGGGCTCGGGCAAATCGAGCCTTGCCTTTGACACGATCTACGCGGAGGGGCAGCGGCGCTATGTCGAGAGCCTTTCCTCCTACGCGCGCATGTTCATCGGGCAGATGGACAAGCCGGACGTCGACCGCATCGACGGACTTTCGCCCGCGATCTCGATCGACCAAAAGAGCACGGGTCACAACCCGCGTTCGACCGTCGGCACGGTCACGGAGATCTACGACTACCTGCGTCTCTTGTACGCGCGCTGCGGCATCCCGCACTGCCCGAACTGCGGCAGGGTGATCGAACGGCAATCGATCGACACGATCGTGGATCAGGTCATGGCGCTGCCGATGGGCACGCGGCTTTCGATCATCGCGCCTTGCGTGCGCGGGCGCAAGGGCGAGCACGTCAAGGTCATCGAGCGGCTGCAGCGCGAGGGCTATGTGCGCGTGCGCATCGACGGCGAGGTCTATCCGATCGAGGAAGCGCCCGCTCTGGACAAGCAGAAAAAGCATACGATCGAGGCGGTCATCGACCGCATCGTGCTGAAGGAGGGCGTCGAAAGCAGGCTTACCGAATCTCTCGAGCACGCGTTTGCGCTCGGTCAGAACCTTGCGATCGTCGCGGTGCAGGACGGCGAGGAAATGCTGTTCTCGCAAAACTATGCCTGCCCGGATTGCGGCATCGCTTTGGAAGAGCTTGCGCCGCGCGCGTTCTCGTTCAACAACCCGTTCGGCGCGTGCCCGACCTGCGCAGGTCTCGGCGAGCAGATGAAGATCGACCCCGGCCTCATCGTGCCGGACGAGACGCTGTCGCTGAACGAGGGCGCGATCAAAGCGCCCGGCTGGAAGAGCGGCACGAACAACGTCTTTTCCGATATGTATTACGAGGCGATCGCAAACCACTTCGGGTTCTCGCTGGACACGCCGTTCTGCGACATTCCGAAGGCGGGCCGCGACGCGCTGATGTACGGCACGAAGGAGAAGATGGAGGTGCGCTACGAGCGCAGCTTCGGCGGCGGACACTTCCTTGCCTCGTTCGAGGGCGTCGTTCCGAACATGGAGCGGCGGTATCGCGAAAGCTCAAGCGACTGGGCGAAGGCGGACATCGAGGCATACATGGCGCATATCCCGTGCCCTGACTGCAAGGGACGCCGCTTAAAGCCCACCTCGCTCGCGGTCACGGTCGGCGGGATCAACATCTCCGACCTGTGCGAGATGAACGTCAGGCGCTCCCGCGCGTTTTTGCAGGAGCTGACGCTGACGCCCACACAGCAGACGATCGCGGCGGCGATCTTAAAGGAGCTCGACGCAAGGCTTGGCTTCCTCGTCAACGTGGGTTTGAACTACCTCACGCTGTCCCGCGCGGCGGCGACGCTGTCCGGCGGCGAAAGCCAGCGCATCCGGCTCGCCACGCAGATCGGCAGCGGACTGGTCGGCGTGCTCTATATCCTCGACGAGCCGAGCATCGGTCTGCATCAGCGCGACAACGCAAAGCTTCTGGAAACGCTCAAAAACCTGAGAGACCTCGGCAACACGCTGATCGTCGTCGAGCACGACGAGGAGACCATGCGCAATGCCGACTTCATCGTGGACATCGGTCCGAAAGCCGGCGTTCACGGCGGCGAGGTCATGGCGGCGGGCACGCCCGAGCAGGTCATGGCGTGCGAACGCTCGCTGACGGGGCAATACCTGAGTCATAAACGCACCATCCCCGTCCCCGAAACGCGCAGGGAGGGCAGCGGCAAGTCGCTGATCGTGCGCGGAGCGAGGGCGAACAATTTGAAAAACATTACGGTCGAGTTCCCGCTGGGCAAGCTGATCTGCGTCACCGGCGTGTCGGGCTCGGGAAAATCCTCGCTCGTCAACGAGGTCCTGAAAAAGCGGCTGCTGCACGATCTGAACCGCGCGAAGGTCCGCGCGAAGGCGCACGACGGCATCGACGGCATCGAGTATCTCAACAAGATCATCGACATCGACCAAAGCCCGATCGGGCGCACGCCGCGCTCGAACCCCGCGACCTACACGGGACTGTTCGACCTCATCCGGCAGCTTTTTGCGACCACGCCGGACGCGAAGCTCAGGGGCTACAACAGCGGTCGGTTCAGCTTCAACGTCAAGGGCGGGCGGTGCGAAGCCTGCAAGGGCGACGGCATCGTGAAGATCGAGATGCACTTCTTGCCCGACGTGTACGTGCCGTGCGAGGTCTGCCACGGCAAGCGCTATAACCGCGAAACCTTAGAGGTCCGCTACAAGGGCAAGAACATCTACGACGTGCTCGACATGACGGTCGAGGAGGCGCTGCCGTTCTTCGCGCAGCACGCGAAGATCAGAAGCATCCTCCAAACGCTCGACGACGTGGGGCTCGGCTATATCAAGCTCGGACAGCCCAGTACCACGATCTCCGGCGGCGAAGCGCAGCGCGTGAAGCTCGCGACGGAGCTAAGCCGCCGCGATACGGGGCGCACGCTCTACGTGCTCGACGAGCCGACGACGGGTCTGCACACGCACGACGTCAAGCGGCTTCTGGAGATCCTGAACCGCCTCGCCGATTCCGGCAGCACGGTCATTGTCATCGAACATAACCTCGACGTCATCAAGACCGCGGACTGGATCATCGACCTCGGACCCGAGGGCGGCGACGACGGCGGCACCGTGGTCGTCACCGGCACCCCGGAGCAGGTCGCGCAGTGCGAACGCAGCTACACCGGGCAGTTTTTGCGCAGAGAGCTTGGAATGGAGAAGTGATCCCCCTCATCAGTCAGCTTCGCTGACAGCTTCTCCACCCTAAAGGGGGAGAAGCCTCTGAATGTGCGTTACCAAAAGCCTTCCCCTTGATGGGGAGATGAAACGCGCACCAAAAGCCTTCCCCTTGATGGGGAAGGGGGACCGCTTGCGGCGGATGAGGTGAATCAATACCGTGTATCAGGGACGGAGTGAACACATGGAGAAAAACCTGACCGGGTTTTCAAAGGCCTTACGAAAAAACATGACCAAAGAAGAACGACACCTTTGGTATGATTTTCTGAAAGAGCTTCCGATCACGGTCAACCGGCAAAAGGTGCTCGGACCGTATATTGCAGACTTCTTTATCGCATCGAAAAAGACGGTGATAGAGCTGGACGGGTCGCAACACTTTCAGGGAGACGGACCTGCGCACGACCGTGAGCGCGACGCGTGGTTTCAAGCAAACGGGATCCGCGTCTTGCGGTACAACAATCTGCAGATCAACCGGGAATTTGACGCGGTTTGTCGGGATATTATGAGACATCTCGGATTGTCGGAAGAATGACCCCCTCATCACCGCCTACGGCGGAGCTTCTCCACTCTGAAGGGGGAGAAGCCTCAGTGCGTGTGCTCCAAAAGCCTTCCCCTTGATGGGGGCGCGGAGCCGAGCGCCCGCAGTGCGGGGAGGAGCGAGGCGGAAGCGCGGGTCGAATAGGGAGCAGAAGAAAGCGTTTAGCGACGCGCTGCGACCATATGAGACCATTAGGTGTCGCCGACAGGCGACAGATGAGGTGAAAAAATGGCAATTATGGAGGAACCATGAAACTGCTTCGCATTATTTGTATCGTGGTTGGTGCATTTTTGGTACTGGATACCGTGATCGTGTCCATGCTGTCCAACTTTAACCTCGGCGTGATCCTTCCGGCGATGATCGGTGCGCCGCTTCTGCTGCTTGGTGCGTTTATGCACCATATGGATACGGGCTTCCTCGCGGTCGTGAAGTGGGTTCTGCTCGGCTGCTACGCGCTCGGCGCGGTGTTCCTGCTCGTCATGGGGATTTTGATGGGCACGGCGGCGAAGCGTGCGGACGAGGTGGACGCCGACGCGCTGATCGTTTTAGGCGCCGCGGTGCACGGCGATAAGGTGACGTGGGTGCTCAGTAACCGCCTTGACACGGCGGCGGACTACCTTGATGCGCATCCGGACGCGATCTGCGTCGTCTCCGGCGGCAAGGGCGACGGCGAGAGCGTGACCGAGGCGTCGGCGATGCAGAAGTATCTCATCGAGCGCAAGGGGATCGCGGCGTCCCGAATCCTTGTCGAGGACAGGGCGGAAAACACGCGCGAGAACTTCGCGTTCAGCAAGGCGATGATCGAGGAACGGCTCGGCGAAGACGCTAAAATCGCCTTTGTCACGACCGACTTCCACGTCTTCCGCGCACAGCGTGTGGCAAAGAAGGCGGGCATCGACGCAGAGGGCTTAGCCGCGCCGGACGTCTGGTACATTCGCATCAACAACTTCCTTCGCGAAAGCGTCGGCATCACCGTGTACGGGCTGCGGGGAGATATATAGCGTTGCATGTTCGATGGGATCAGACGGACGGGCTATGCCGGTCCATACGCGTGAATTGCGGCAGAGCCGCATGAATTGTCCTACGGACATGAATTGACTGCGTCATGAATTGCCCTTACGGGCATGAACGATAGATCATAATAAAGGAGAAAACAATATGCTGGAATTTCGGTATGACACACAGCTGCTGATCGATGGAACGGACCTCGACGAGGACGTGATCCGCGATCATTTCATTGCCTGCTTCGAGGGCGACAGCCTCCTCTCGGTCGGCGGACCCGATACGATCAAGATCCATTACCACACCAATGAGCCGTGGAAGGTGCTCGAATACTGCTCGATGCTCGGCGAGATCTACGACATCGTCGTCGAGGATATGGATCGCCAGTCCCGCGGTCTGCAGGGCTGATTGCGCGGATCGACAGCCTGTCCCAAAATCGGGACAGGCTTTGCTGCTTTTGGCGGGCGGATGATATCCGCCCCTACGGAAAATCCAATTTGTAGGGGAAGATACCATCTTCCCGATCCGCAGTTTGGCGGGTGGCATACGTTTTATTACCGGTCCATGTAGGGACGACCGTCGGTCGCCCGTTGATGCGTTCGATAATACAACAGCTATACCAAAAACGGTATAGCTATTTTCTTATTATAAAAGATATGTCCTAAATTCAGGACATGTCTTCGATTATACGAAATCAAATCCGATCAATCTGCCTGCTTCCGCGAAGCCGACCGCGCGGTACAGGGCGTTCGACGCGGGGTAGCTCGTGTCCGCGTAGAGCATGACGCGTTCGCCGCGCGCGCATGCGTCGGCGCAGACGGAGCTGACCAGCGCCTTCGCGTAGCCCTTTTTGCGGTGCGCGCTGCCCGTCACCACCGAGCCGATGTAGGATAGCCCATCCTTGCGCTCCGTGATGCGTGCCAATGCTACTGGTGTACCGTTTATGCACCAACCATACGAATCCGGCGCTTCGCAAAAATCGGTTCCGGCGGCGAGCCGTGCGGGGGCGGGGAGGGGTTCTCTTGCCTGTTCCCCAAGCTCGGCGAGGAGCTCGCCGCACACGGCAGGGTCGAGCGTGCTTGCGCGGACGCGTTCGCCCTCGGCGGAAAAGGGATTCGGTTTTTTGCAGAGGTACGCGGTGAGCGGCAGCCTGCGCTGTGTCGGAAACGGCAGAGCAAGCTCGAGATAGCGGACAAGGCTGCTTCTTCCGATCACACCGGCAAGGTTTTTCGCTTCCTTCAACACGCAAAGCGACGCGGCAAGCTCAGAAAGCGTTTCGTCGGAAACGCCGCGCCGCGTGTAGATCCACGCCGGAAAGCCCTGTCCCGCGCGCACGAACAGAACGTCCCTGCCGTCGGACAGGCAGAGCGCGTCCGGCACGGACAGCAGCTGCTGCATCTTATGGAACGTGATCGCCTCCGCGTCGTTCGAAAAAGGAAACGCGCGCGCCTCTTCTCTTGTAATCATGCGGATCATACGGAAAGTATAACATGAAACCCCGATCGCCTCAAGACGGTAGGGAAAGAAAAATCCCGATCACCATCCCCAAAAGCCTCCCTTGCACAGGGAGGGCAAGATGGACGTCAACGAATCGTAGGGGTCGTCCTCCGGACGACCCGTCGTGCAGCATTACTGCAAAGCAAAAAAGGGCGCATACACGCCCTTTTCTCGGTTGTTCACTTCACGCCGGGGTAGCGGGTCATCAGCGTCGCGAGGCCGCTGCGACCGAGCCCGTAAAGCAGCTCGCTGCGAAGCTGCAGGTACTGCGGGTTCTTGCGGTCATAGAGGCGGCTGCGCTCCTCGGGCGTCATGCGCGAGAGAAGCGTCGACGCCGCGTCGTAATCCATGCGGTTCGGATCGTTGGAAGCGCCGTTCAGCAGCGATTCGATCAGCGAGCCGCTCGCCTGGGAGCTGGACCCGCTGCCGCCGCCTGAGCCGGACCCGCCGCCCGAATGCCGGGCGTTGAGATACGTGTTGTAGAGCGTCTGTGCCGCCTGCATCGCAAGCTCGTTCGCGTGGTTGATCTGCTCCGCGTTGAACTCGTCGACCTCGATCTTCTTGTCCTGCTGCGCCTTCATCGCATCGTACAGGTGTCCCGCGAGCGTAGAGGCATAGTCGCTTTCCAGCGTGTCGACGTCGCGCGATTCGCCGCGGTACTGGCGTTCCTTGACGTCAGAAAGATACGTGCTCTGCCCCATGCCGCGCGACCATGCGTCCGCATCGAGCTCGGCGTTGATGCGCTGCGTCTGTTCGCGGCGGTTCTGGATCGCCTGCTCATAGGCGGGGCGAAGCCAGTTGCCGATCGTCTCGGACAAAACCTCTTCGCTCAGAGGTGTGAACTCGACCGTTTCGGGCAGATAATGCTGCAGCATCTCCTGAAACAGGGATTCCAACGTGGGGATCGGGGCCTGGGACGAGCTGCCGGACCCGGAATGCGATCCCGATCCCGAGCCCGATCCCGTGCCTTCCGTCGAGGACGGCGTGACCGGGAGGACCGGCGGCGTCCACGGTTTGATGGGTTGTCTGATCATATGATTATTCTCCTTCCGTAACATCGGCAAGCGCCGATTCAAGCTCAAGAAGCTTTTCGTACAAAAGCTCCAGGTTCTGGTTCAGATTGTTCTCGTTCTGCGCGACGCTGCTGTCGTATGCGTCGCGGTTGTCGCCCGAGGACGGCATCCGCGAGAGATACACGGGAAACAGCGCCTGCATGCCGGTAGGTGTATAGCGCATAAGTCCCTCCTTATCCCGGTCGGCGCTGCCGATCGAACAGCAGCGTGATCGGCGCGTCGAGGCGGAACGGCTCGCCGTCGACGGAGGAGAACCGAAGCCGGAACACGCGCCCGACCCCACGCAGCGGGATCTCGGTCACGCTTAGCGGCACCGAGGACAGCCGCGCGACCGTCTCGTACACGCCGCCGTTTGCCTCAACGCGGACGCGGATCCGTCCCGTTCCGCTTGCGGTCAGCCGCAGCAGGGTCTTATCGGCGTCCTTTCTGCCGAGGTCGAGCACCGGCGTATACCAGTACGCGTCGATGGGATCGCCGCCGTAGGTCGTGTTCCCGTCGAATACGACCGTCCTGCCGTCGCCGGTCAGCGCGTGCAGCGTGCCGTGAACGGTGCAGAGATCGACGGTTGTAAAGCCGCTTCGCAGCATGAAGCGATCGCGCAGCACGTCGTACTCGATCAGCATGTCGTTGTACGGAGCGCCGTAGCGTGAGCGGATCGCAAAGAACAGCGTATCGTCGCAGGCGGCGGCGCGCGCGGCGTTCAGGTTCGCGCCCTTCAGAAGCGGCTCAAGCGCGCGGAACGACGCGCTTTTGCGCACGGTCTGTCCGTCATAGTAGCACAGCCCGCCGTCGGTCAGAAAGAACAGCCGGTCGGCGTAGCGCACGCACGCGGTGTGCAGCGGCTGACGGAACGCCGCGTCGACGGCGAGGATGCGATAGTTTCCCGGCCGGTCGCCCAACAGACGGTAGAGCGAGTCGCGTTTGAAGATCAGAAGCTGGTTCGACAGCGCGAACAGCCCCGTGATCGGATCGTCGTCGACGCCGACGTCCACGAACCCGCCCGAAACGTTCTCGCTCGCTTCGTCGCTGCGCCAGTCGTCGATCGTGCGTCCGCCGCCGGGCGCCTTGCTCCAGTAGAGCCGGCTCGGCGCGGAGGGATCGCCCGCCGCGAACAGCCGTCCGAAGTACAGCTCGACATAGCTCACGGTGCGGTACGACAGCTTTTCCGACGTGCCGAACACGTCCACAAGGTTCGTCTCGGCGTCGAACGTGAGCATCGGTTCCGTGCCGCAGGCGATGAGAAGAAGGTCGTTTGCCCCGATGCGCGCCTTCAGAAAGTCCATCCGCTCGCCGGTCACGCCGCGCTCGAACTGATACAGCGGACGCCAGAGGCTCGCCGCGGCATCGTACAGAAACAGCATGTCCTGCGCGACCGCAAGGTACCGGCTGCCGCGCTCGGTCGCGTACACGTACATCCGCTCAAGCGGCGTGTCCGCATCGACGTTTACGGGGAGCGCGCGGGAGAACCCGCCTGCGGAACAGAGCGCGCCGCTGCGCGTGTCGGCGTTCTGCGCGTCCGGGCTCATGTCCGGCTTCAGAAGCCCCTCCGAAAGATCCATGCGCACGCTGCCGAACGATGGCAGCGAAAAGATCTCGTAAGCCATAGCGCCTCCTTCCTACCAGCGGTTTACGATGCGGTAATCGGTCGGCTCGTCGCAGTCGAGCTTCAGGCGGCGCTTGCCGGATTCGTACAGCGACATCGCCGCGGAGGCGCGGTTCAGTCCCTGCGTGTCGTTCTGAAGCGAGAACCGCGCGGTCATGTACAGCACGATCAGATGCTGACAGGCGGCGGGCAGCTCCGGCTCGTCGCCGTCCTCAACGAGCGGCGTCGGCAGATAGCGGTATACGACCGTCATCGGGCCGTCCGCTGCGCCGGGCACGCGGACCGTGTATGCGTCCGTGTCGAAATAGAACGGCAGACGCATGCCGCTGCGTTCCACGCCGAGCACCTTACCGACGGGACGCGGCAGAAGCTTCAGGTCGAGCACGCCGTCCTGCAGCGGCAAAGGATCGCGCCGCCACGGACGGAACGTCTCAAAAAGATCGACGACCGCTTCGTTCGCAAAGCGCAGCAGCTTTTCCTTCCAGAGCGGGAGCGCGGCGGTATCGGCGGGGTGATCGAGCTCCGCGAGCGCGGAGGATAACAGTTCGGATACCGTCACGCCGATCACCCGATCCTTCTGCCGCCGACCTCACAAAACGCTTCGAGCGCACGGCGGCACTCGCGCATTTCTCTGCGGCTCTCCGCGATCACGCGGGCAATGCGGCTGGGAATCTCCACGACCTTGTCGGTCGGGATGCGGAAGTTCACGCCGTTCAGCGCGCCTTCCAGGTACGCGCCCGTTCCCTCCGACGGAATGTATACGGAGACGGGCTGTTCGTCAACGCCCGCGGGGGCGGTTTGCTTCGTTTGATTCATAGGTTCCTCCTTTCTGCAGGGAACGGGGGAAGGGGTCAGCCTTCCCCCAAGGATGCGTTATGCGGAAACGGTATGCTCGATGCGCACGATCCAGAGCGGGTTCAGGATCTTCGCAGTATAAGCCGCGACCTTTGCGCCGACCGTAGCGCGCTGGTTCAACGGATCGCCGCTCCCTTCGCTGCCGTGCGGTTTAATGATCGTTTCCATCGTGCCGGAGCCGTCGACGTCGATCACGCCGTACGCGTCCGCGCCGAACACGAGCGTTGCGTGTACGTCGCGCTCGCGGTACTTGCTGTCGGGCATGCCTGCGTCGTCGGTGTAGAACGCCGTGTTGACCGCATACGTGACCGATTCCGAAACGGTCAGCGTGTTCGTAGCCTCGTCGTAGGAGACGATGGTCAGCATGTCGCCGTCGAGATAGATCTCGTTTCCGGGAACGGACAGGTACTTCTTCTCTGATTCCGTCGGGATGCGCGCGAACGTCACGGTGTCCTTCGCCGTGGTCGTCCCGTTCTTCGGGAACAGATGGACCGTCTGACGGTAGACCTTCGCCTCGGTCGATTCGACAAACACGACGCCGAACAGACGCCCGATCTCGCCGGAGTAGATCTGCTCCGCGTTGCTGTACTTACTGACGTCCTGCCAGAGCGGATCGTTCTGCAGGTCGTAGGTCGCGTCGGGGGAGCAGATGCAGACGAAGTGCGGACGGCGGACGGAGCCATCGATCGCGGTCGTGAACGTGCGCGCCTTGTTCTTCTTCAGCGTGCGCACGGCCTTGCGGATCTCGTCGACGGTCAGCTTTTCGGTGTCGCCGAGGTGATGACGGGCGGCTTTGCCGCCGGCAAGCTGCACGTTGGTCGTCGCGCACATTGCGTCGCGGGTGACCCATTCGATCACCGTGCCGAGCTGTTCGCCGAGAAGCTCCGCGGAATCCGCGAGCACCTCGTCGTATGCGGTCAGGTCCAGAAGATCGCTGACCTCGACGTACGCGCCGTACTGTCCGACCTCCGCTTCCACGTTGGACTGCGTGAGCGACTGACCGGTCGGGGTCACGCCCTCGACGAGCGTCAGCGCGTCGACATCCGGGGTGAAGAGGTTGTACTTGCGGAATTCGACGCGCTTGCCGCCGTGCCGCGGGATGCTGCGCTTCTGACCGAAGCTCGCGTGCACGAGACGCGTCTTCGCGGTTTCCAGAAGCTTTTTGTCATAGAACTGCTTGTTGAAATATGCATTGGATGCGGTGTTCAAAGTGGTGTTGATAGCCATGGGTTCCTCCTTTTAGATATGGACTCGTTTGCCGTTGTGCGCGGCGTTTTTGTACTGCTTCTCGAGCGCCGAGAACGCTTCTCTCGACATCGACATGTAATCCGGCGCGGGCGCGACCGCACGGTCGGTCTTCTGCGGACGCGGGAGCGCGCTGCGGCTTCTTGCCTGCTCGCTCATGCGGGTCTTGACGCTGTTCTCCGCGTCAAGCGCGCGCTTCTCCGCCGCATAGATGCGTACCGCCGCCTTCGGCTCAAACTCCTGCAGCAGCGCCGCAAAGTCCGCGTCCTGTACCGCCGCCGAAAGATCGAAGTCCTCCGGCAGCAAGCCCTCCTGTTCCATCCGCGCGAGCTCGTTTGCCGCCTCGACGAACGGGTTTTCCTCCGCTGTGTCCATCGCCTCGGCTTCCGCCGGGATGGGCTTTACGGGTTCCTGTTTCTTTTTGAAGATCATACGTTACCTCCGAATCGTTTCTTTTTCATTCGTTCGGGAAACAGCGGCTCCGGTTCGGCGCCTGCTTCCCGCATGCTCTTTTGTACCTGTTCCTTGCCCTCAAAGACCATGAGGGAGACCGCCTGCTCCTTGGTGAGCACGCCGAGCGAGAGCAGATTCAGCATCAGCTCATTCTGCGCGGCGGAGGCGAAGCGGTTGCGCTTGACCGCCTTGATCGAGATCAGAAACTCGATCGGCAGCCGCACGCCGCCGGGCGCGTCCTTCGAAAGCAGATCGCTGTCAAAATAGACCTCCTTCGGCACGCCGTCGACCGTGATCGTGACCGGGCGCAGGTAGCAGTTGAACTCGCGCTCCGTCTCGATCTCCAGCCGCACCGCCTCGCGAAACGCCTCGTGCAGCTGATCGGACGCCTGACGCGCACGCTTGGTGCTCATCTCCTGCAGCGCCTCGATCGCGCGCGCCGCCGTGACGTTGCTCGGCGCCGACCCGCGCGAGGAGTCGTTTGCGCCGCTTTCCTCCTTGATGTCCTCGCGGATCGCGCGGATATAGGAGAGCAGATAGTTCGGCAGCGGCGCGGTCGTCATCCATGTCACGCCGTTCAGGTTCTCGCCGGTGTGTACGTCCTTCGACCAGTCCCGAAGGTCGTCCGGATCGAAGCCGGACGCTTCGGTGACCAGCAGCTTGTTGCGCGACGCTAAGAACGCGTTCTTCAGCACGAGCTGATCGAGCTTGTCCGCGTAAAGCTGCTGCGTGCCGAACAGATCGACGACGCCGAAGCCCAGCGCGCTGCCCTTCCGCGGGTACAGCGGCGTGAGGATGAAGGGGTATCTGCCGTGCGCAAAGTAGCCCTCGGGCTTGACGTCGCGGCTGTCCTCGAGCACGACGCCGTTGCAAAGGAGCGCCATGTGCACGCGGTATACGTCCTCGTCCGCGTCGTACTCGCGCCGCCAGTATTCGAGCAGCAGCGTCGCGTTTTTCGGGTCCGGCGAGAGGATCTCGTCCGTGATCAGCTCCGACGCGTCGACGGGCGCGGCTTCGATCAGCGGATAGAGGTCGGGGTAGTGCGCGCTGATCCATGCCTTCGGACGGAGCGCCAGCTTAAAGACCGCGCGCCCGTCCTGAAGATCGGTCACCAAAGGATCGATGAGGACGCTGCGGATGTCCGCGTGCCGGATGAACGCGCCGCCGAGCCCCGCGTTCAGCTCGCTGTCGTAGCCGACCTCCTGGATGCAGTAGCCGCCGACCAGAAGATCGTGGATCAGCTTGCGGTACTCGACCGTGTAGGCGGCGGCGTCGTGGTTTCTGCGGATCAGGGCGTCGACGACGCGCGCCGCATAGGCGTCGACCGCGCTTTCCGGCTCGATGATCGCCTCCGGCATCTGATCCGACAGGTCCGCCGATACGTTCTCGATCGTGGACTGCAGGATCGGCGTTACCGGACGCGGCTCGTTCGGATCGGTCATGGGAACGTCGTACCAATGCTCACCGCGATACATCCGCTCGTTGTGCTCCTGTCGCCTCCACTCGTTCGCATACGCGCTGCGAAACTCGCGGAACAGCGTCATGGCTTCTTCGGCTAACCGCCGTTTGGTTTCGGATTGTCTTGGTTTCATTGCCTTTCTTTTTCCTTTCATTCTTCATGCGGCTGCGCCGCAATTCATTCATAACCCCCAAAACCCGGGATTCCTTTGCGGCGTGCTCGAAAGCGGGTCATAGCGATACGGCGCCTTTGGGGGCTTTTCCGCCGCGGGGCGCGGGCGGCTCATCAGTCCGTAGCGCAGCGCTTCCGGCGCGTGGTCCTCGCACGTACCCGATACGTCCTCGCAGTCGTGCGCGTCAAACGTCAGCGCGGGCAGGGTACGGATGAGGTTGCGGCAGGTCGAGAAGATCCTGAGCTCCGGCTCGCCGTCGGGGAGTGGCGCCAGAGCCTCGCGGACGCGCTGCCAGCCGGGAACGCGGGTGTTGTCGGCGGGGAGCAGGGGAACGCCGTTGTGCGAGAAGACCTCGGCAATGCTTTCGCCCTCCGCGCCCTTTAATCCCCGCTGCTGCCACGCGTCGGGCGAGGCGACGGTGTAGGCGATGCGCTCGCCCTCGGAAAGCGCTTTCACGCGCTTTGCGATCTCGCTCGACAGCGTCTTTCGAAGGTACAGCTCGCGGTAGACGTACAGCTTTCCCTCCGGCGCGACGGCGAACCACAGCACGCAGCACGGGTCGTTATACCCCCAGTCCATTGCGCGAAAGCGCTTCCACTCCATCGGGAGCCTCGTTGGGGCAACGACATGTGTGCTTCGGTCGAACTCCTGAAAGAACTGTCCCTCAAGGACGTCCCAGTTGCCGTCAAGGTACGCCTTTCTGAGATGCTCCGGCAGGTTTTCGAGCGCTTTTACGTACTGCGGATCGCTGTGCAGCAGGACGGGATTGTCTGTGACGCGCGCCGGGATGAACACATAATCCTCCGCCCGCTCCGCCTGACGGTAGTCGCGGTCGATGAACAGCCGCTTGACCCATGCGTGTCCCACGCCGCCGGGGTTGCAGGTGTAGTACATGCGCGGCGAGAAGTCCGTTCGTACCGATCGGTTGCAGGTGGTCAGAAACTGCATCTGCGATTCGGTAAAGTGTGTTGCCTCTTCCATGCCGATCACGTCATACTCCTGTCCCTGGTACTGGAACACGTCCGCCTCGCGATCGCAGTAGCCGAGCTTGATGCGGCTTCCGTTCGGAAACAGAAACGCGCGCTGCGTCGCGTGATACTGGACCGCGCCGGAAAGCTCTCGCTGCAGCGGCAGCACGTGGTTTTCGTTGAGCTCCGGAAGCGTGCGCCGCAAAAGCAGCAGGTTCAGTCCCGCATAGCGAAAGGCAAGGAGCACGAACTTCCGACGCATCGCCCACGACTTTCCGCCGCCGCGCGCCCCGCCGTAGGCGATGTGCCGTGCGTCCGCAAGGAAGAACCGCTCCTGCTTCGGGTTCGGCGTACCCGGAAGATGCAGGATCATTTCGACAGCCTTTCCGCGGAGCCGTCCAGAACGATCTTCAGCTCGCCGTCCGTTTGCTGCGCCGCATCCGTGAGCCCCATCGTGCGCAGCGCCTCCAGCGCCGGCTGATAGGACAGCTCTCCGAGCAGCGCCCGCTCGAGCGTGTAGGCGGCGATCCTTAAAACAGCGTCGCGCAGGATCGCGTTTTCCTTCGAATGCGTTTCGGCGTGAAACGCCGCAAGCACCGCCTCCGGCGTCAGCTCCACCGCCCGCGCAAGTCCGAACAGGGTGTAGGGGATCTGTCTCTCTTCCGTTCCGCCGTTCTTCAGCTCGCGACGCTCGCGCGTTGCGTCACAAGCGTCAAAATACGCCCCGATCGCGCTGTTCATACGTTCCGTTTTCCGACTCATCGGTTTGCCTCCTTGCCTTTGGCTGAACACAGCATACAACAAAAACATCCCCAAAACCTCGCAACATTTTTTCACATTTCGCCGTCCCGTTTATGGGACAAAAAATCCCGCTCCGAAGCATGGAGCGGGATCAAATGGAAAGAAAGGGGGAGGAATCGAAATAAGACTATGAAGCAAAGCTGTGCGCGAACCGTCGCGTGATTTTCCGAAATACGCAAAAAACGCCGAAACATTCGGGTTTTCGGCGTTTTTCGTTTGGTTCCGTCTGCTCAAAAAAGCATGGTCTGCACGCGCTTTCCGTCAGAGCGTTGATAAATTCCCTCGGTCAAAACGTTATTGAAGATACCCGTCGCGGGCTTTGACGCCGAAGCGCTGCTCCAATAGATGCATCTGCTCGTCGGTGATGGTGTTTTTAAGCGGCAGATGCGCGATCTTCAACCAGATCTCCGCGGCTTTTTCGGCGGTTTCGATCAGTCCGAACGTTTCGTCGAGGTCCTTGCCCGCGCCGTAAATACCGTGCTGCGACCAGACCACGAGACGCGCCGTTTCCATCTTCTTTGCGGTTGCGATGCCGATCTCGTTGGTACCGCAGAGCATCCATGGGAGCACGTTCACGCCGTCCGGGAAGACCACGATGCACTCGGTGCACATCTGCCAAAGCGTGCGGGTGAAAGCTTTTTCGTCGAGATCGTGGACATAGGTCATGGCAAGCAGGTTCGCCGGATGGCAGTGCATGACGACGCGATTAAGAGGATCAACCTTCATTCTTGCAACATGGCTCATCATATGCGCGGGGAACTCCGAGGTAAAGCGTCCGCCGTCGGTGTAGCCCCAAAGAAGCTCGGCTTTCGTGCCGTTTTCCGTAAGGCGCACAATGCCGAGGTTCACGTCCGGCGCGTACTGCACGTTCTTGAAATACTTGCCCGTGCCGGTGACAAGAAAGATTTTACCGTTCAGCTCCGGCGCCGCGAAGCCCGTTTCGAGCACGCGGATCGGATGCATATCAAGGTATTCCGCTACTTCCGCTTCGTCAAGCAGGAGGCTGATATTGCCGCCGTTGCGCTCGTCCCAGCCGTGCGCATACATGTTCGTCGTCGTGCGGATCATTTCCACCATAAACGGTGCGGTTAAGATGTCTTTCATTTTGTAAATCTCCTTTTCATGCGGCTCTGCCGCAATTCACGCGCGTTTGCGCAATTCATGTCCGAAGGACAATTCATGCCGTCAGGCAATTCATTTGTAGGGGAAGGTATCACCTTCCCGTTCCGCTGTTATGGCGGGCGGATGATATCCGCCCCTACAATCAATTACGGACTCGTAATACGTCGTTCTCGTACGCTTCGATTTCCTTAAACCACTCGCCGTCGGCGGGTCTTTGGCATCTTCTGCAATACTCGTTCCATACCTCGCCGAACGGTAGGGTCTTGAGCTCCTCCTGAAGGGCCATGAGCTTGGTGAAGTTGCTCTCGTCCTGCAATGCCTTGAGGTCGTTATTCGGCTGTAAGAGCGCAAACAGAAGCGCTTTTTGCACATTTCTAAAGCCGGTCACCCACGCGGAGATGCGATTGATGCTTGCGTCGAAATAGTCGAGCGCGATATGCACGCGATCCATGCCGCAGCGCACGATCTCCTTTGCGATCTCTTTGGTTTCGTCATCAAAGAGCACCACATGATCGGAATCCCAACGGATCGGGCGCGTGACGTGCAGCGCGATCTCCGGGAAGAACGCTAAAAGCGCCGGGATCTTATCGCTCACCACCTCGGTCGGGTGATAGTGTCCGTTGTCCATCAGCGGGATGCACTTATCCTTGTTCATCGCGGCATAGGAAAGCGCAAACTCGCCGCTGCCGACCGTATAGGCTTCGACACCAATGCCGAAGACCTTCGATTCAATGCACGGCTTGACCTTCGAAAAATCATACGGCTCGGAAAGAATTTCATCGATCGATTCGCGGTATCTGACGCGCGGACCCATGCGGTCGGCGGGAATGTCCTTGAAGCCGTCGCCCGTCCAGATGTTCATCACGCAGGGCTCGCCGAGCTCGTCCGCGAAATATGAGGAAATGCGGATGCACGCCTTGCCGTGCTCGATCCAGAAGCGGCGCGTCTCCTCGTTCGGGGAGGACAGCGTCAGCGGATCGCAGTTCGGATGCGAGAAGAACGTCGGGTTGAAATCGCAGCCGAGACCGCGCTCTTTACAAAACGCGACCCACTTTGCAAAATGCTTCGGCTCCAGCTTGTCGCGATCCGCCCAACCGTCCTCGAAGATCGCATAGCTTGCGTGCAGGTTCATCTTGGGCTTACCGGGGATCAGGCTCAACACCTTGTCGATGTCCTGCATCAGTTCCTCGGGCGTACGGGCTCTGCCCGGATAGTTGCCGGTCGTCTGAATGCCGCCGGTCAAGGGCTTATTCGGGTCGGTGTCGAAGCCACGCACATCGTCGCCCTGCCAGCAGTGCAGGGAGACGGGAACGGTCTTCAGCGTCTCGATCGCCTGTTCGACGTCCACGCCGTATGCGGCATATTGCTTTTTTGCTTCCGTAAAACTCATACTCTCGCTCCTTTTCAATTTTGGTTCCGTTCACACCTCATCCATCGCAAGCGGTCCCCCTTCTCCTCAAGGAGAAGGCTTTTGGAGAAGGCTCCCCTGTGCAAGGGGAGCCGGCGCCGTAAGGCGACTGAGGGGTTGTTCAGCGCATTTGAATCTTCAAATTACCCAGTGCCGTCGCTTCGATCGGCAGGGCAACGACGGTTTTGCCGGTCGCTTCTTCGGTCAGACGGTTCAAAAAGCCGTTCTTTGCGCCGCCGCCGACAATGTACAGTTTATCATAACACGTTTTGGTGTTGTGTTCCAGTTCTTGAATTGCATTTTTGTAGGACAGCGCAAGCGAACGGTACGCGCAGCGGAAGTAGTCGCCGACGGTTGCGGGCTTTTCGGAAAGCGCCGCATCGAATGCATCCGTCATGCTTTTGGGCGCAAGGAATGCCGCACCGTTGGCGTCGACGGTTTCCGAAAACGCGCTGTGCTCGGCTTCCGCCGTGATCTCGCTCCAAGGCGTTTCGGGGCAGAGCTCGTCCCTAAGACGGTTTACAAGCCACATGCCCATGATGTTTTTCTGGTAGCGCGTGTAGCCGACGCCGCCTTCGTTCGACCAGTTCGCCGCAAGGCTCGCCTCGCCCGTGATCGGATGCGGGGACTTGACGCCGAGTAAGCTCCATGTGCCGGAGGAAATGTACGGCGCGCTGCCGTCCATCGGAATGCCCTCGACCGCGGAGGCGGTGTCGTGCGTGGCGCAGAGCCTGACCTTGATGCCATTGTATGTTCCGATCGTTGTTCCCGGCTGCTGCAAGTCGCAGAACAGATGCTTCGGCAAACCGAGCGCTGCAATGATCTCCGGATCGAACGCGCCCGTCTTTGCGTTCACCATGCCGCCGGTCGTGGCGTTGGTGTACTCGTGCGATTTTTCGCCGCACAGCCGGTACATGAGAAATTCCGGAATCATCAGAACATCCGTTACGCCGTCGAGCCGTCCTGCTGCTTTGTCCGCAAACAGCTGATAGACCGTATTGAACGGCTGAAACTGAATGCCGGTGCGCGCGTAAAGCTTGGCAAACGGCATCCTCTCATGCACCGCATCGATCGCGTCGTTGGTGCGGTCGTCCCGATACGCATAGACCGGGAGCACCGGCTCATCGCCGCGCATCAGCACATAGTCCACGCCCCAGGTGTCGATCGACAGCGATTCGATGTCGTATGCCGCCTGCGCCTGTTCGATCCCTGCCTTGACATGCGAAACCAGCGCTTCGATGTCCCAACAGAGATGACCGTCGATCTCTTTGACCCCGTTCGGAAAGCGGTAGACCTCCTCGGTTTTCAGTTCACCGTTCTCCTGCCAGCCTACGATATGCCGTCCGCTCGACGCGCCGATGTCGATCGCAAGATAATACTTCATGCTTCCTCCGTGTATTGATGCAGCCCCGCAGAGACCGTTTCCGTTCTGCCGGAAGGCAAGGCGACCGTCGCCTCGCAGTTTGCGGGAATCTCGACCGTGAAGGTTGTCTTGCCGTTTTCACGCGTCCAACCCGATTTCACGGCGCCGTATACACTATTATAACACACTTTCGCAAAATGGAAATGCCCTCCGGGCTTCGGCGCGATGAAAAATTTGTTTTCGCCCGCGATCTGCACGCCGCACATGGATCTGAACAGCCATTCGACCACAGCGCCCTTCGAGTAGTGATTGAGGCTTGCGATGCCGCCCTGCGCCGCCGTGCCTTCCCAACTCTCCCAAACGGTCGTCGCGCCGTTTTTCGGCATGAACAGCCAGCCGGGCTTTTCTTCATTTTCCAGAAGCCGGTACGCTGCTTCAAGATCGATCTCCTCTAAAACGCCGAGGATCAGCGGCGTGGACAAAAAGCCCGTGCCGAGCCGCCAACCGTAATGCTCGAGCGCTTCAAGAAGACGCTTCTTTGCAAACGCGCGCTGCTGTTCGTTCAAAAGATCGAACGCGAGCGGACGCACCAGAAGCGCCTGCCGGTCGGTGTCGAGCTCCGCAAGCTTTTGATACGCGGCGCGGCATTTTTCCGATGCGGCACGGAACTTCGCCGCGTCCTCCGCTTTGCAAAGCGCGTCCGCAATCCTCGCCATGATGCCGAGCACGTACGCGGTATAGGCGGTAGAAACCTCCGGATGCGGAAGAACCATGTCCTTCCAATCGTTCGGCTTCACATCCTTTGGCTCCGCCCACTCGCCGTAGCTCTGCCCGCGCCGCACCGTGCCGTCGGGACCGATGCGCCTCATCATGAACCCGGCGTAGCGCTTCATGCGGTCGTAGTATTCGGAAAGGATCTGCCGATCGCCGAACAGCTTGTAGAAGCGATACGGAATCAGAATGCCCGCGTCCGCCCAGCCGACCGAACCGTTCATCGTCCACATGTAGAAGTCGACGCCGCCGTACGGCGCGATCTGCGGGAGCCGCCCGCTTCGCTTCTGCCAGTCGTACATATCGCAGAGATACTTTTTCGAGAAGGCGGCATAGTCAAAGAGCGTCGCGGCGGTCTCGAAAAAGATCTGCGCGTCGCCGGTCCAGCCGTGGCGCTCGCGCGTGGGACAGTCGGTCGGAAGGTCTAAGCTGTTCGATTTCGTCGACCACTTCGTCGCCGCGACGAGCTTGTTTAAAAGATCGTTGGAGCTGTCGAAAAAGCCCGTTTCCTCCATGTCGGAATAGACGGCGATCGCCTCGATCTCGTCGGGGTCGAGTGCAAGATCGGTCTCGACCTCCGCGTACTGAAAGCCGAACACCGCAAACGTCGTCTTGTATTCGTTGACGCCTTCGCCCAAGGTCAGATCGAGCGTCTGCAGCGGCGAGACCTTTTTCTTCGTCTTGCACTGGATGTTGTCGAGCGTAAGATTGCCGTCCTGATCGAGCATTTCGCCGAAGCGCCAGACCATACGGCTGCCGACGCGCGCGTTCACGCGAAAGCGCACATAGCCCGCAAGGTTCTGTCCGAAGTCAAGGAGCTGTTTCCCGTTCGGCGCGATCGTGATGCGCGGATGAAAGCGCTCGTGTTCCACAACCGGCACGTTGTTCGACGCGCTCGGCACGGCGCTGTGGCTTGTGACCTTTGCGCGTCCGCGATACAGCGGCGTGCGGAACAGCTCGACGACCTCGCCGTCCTTGTTGTCCGCAAAGCGGATCGGTCCGTCGTTCGACCAATCCCATGTGCCGTCGGAGCAAACGGTTTCCCGCGTGCCGTCCGCGTACTCGATTTCAAGCTGCAAAAGAAGCTTCGTTTCCGTGCCGTACTGGTTGCGGATGCCCCACGCGCCGCACGAGCCGCGATACCATCCGTCCGCAAGCTGACAGCAGAGCGCATTTTCGCCGCTTTGCAGCATCGCCGTCACGTCATAGGTCTGGTACTGCACGCGCTTTCTGTAGTCCGTATGCCCCGGCGCAAGGCAGAAATTGCCGATCTTTTCGCCGTTCAGCCGCGCTTCGTACAGCCCGCAGGCGGTCGCATACAGCCGCGCCCGTTTCACGGGCTTTTCGATCGCGACCGTTTTTCGGAAGCAGTCGACCGGATAGCGCTCCGACTTTCGCACCGTGTAGTTTCCGGCGATCCACTGCGCTTTCCAATCGGACGGGTTCAAAAGCCCCATCTCAAAATACGCGCTTTGCGGCTCGCCCGCCTCGCCGTTCTCGTCCCAGAGCGTGACCGTCCAGTTGACGCGCTCGCGGCTTTTAAGCTCCATCGGGTATTCGGCGTGCATGGAGCGGCTTTCAACCTTGCCCGAATCCCACTGCTCGGTCACGATCCGATAGGCGGTCTGCGTTTTGCCGCCCTCGCAGTTCCACATGAGCCGCGGGCGCTTCACATCGATCCCGATGGGATTAAAAAGATATTCGGTTCTTAAACGAACGGCTTTCATGCTACGTTCTCCTTCTCATGCCGCGCCTTGATCTCTTCCTGCTCCTTGCCGATCGTCTTTTCGACGTTGATGAACCAAAGGATCACGGCGAGGATGATGCCGGTGAAAACCTCGACGCCGACGAACGCGAGCGTGATCATGCGTCCGACCGATTCGGGCTGCTGCATGGCGACCGTATAGATGCCCTGATCCGGCTTGATCGCATCAAGCGCGACCTGCGCCGTGAGCCCGTGCGACGCTAAAAACGCCGGCGCGTCGGCAAACGCAAGGTGCGTCGCGTCCGCGACCTCGGTGAATTCCTCCGGCGCGATGTAGCCCGCGCGTGCGAGCATCCAGTTGAACACGCCGGTCATGATGCCGACCATCGCGACCGCGATGATGTTATAGATCGACATCGCCGTGCCGTCGACGCGCTTTTCGGTCTTCCATTCGAGGTGGTCGAGGCAGTCCGCAAACAGCGCCATGAATACGTAGGCGCACGGCAGACCGCCGATGTTTTTGATGAACTGCCCAACGAGCACGATCACAAGGTTCGTCGGGAACAGCCAGCAGATCAGCGATCCGATCGCATAGAGAACAAAGCCGATCATCGTAACGTTGCGCTTGCCGAACCGCTTTGCGAGCGGCCACACCGCAAAGATGCCGATGCCCATCGGCACGCCGCCGATGACCGAAACGAGCATCTGCGTAATGCCGTCGTTGTAGGTACCCAAAACATAGTTACAGTAGTAGACAAGCCCGATGTTTTTAAGCGTCGTGCCGACCGTGTACACGAAGAAGTACGCGTACATCAGCACCATGTACTTGTCCGTGAAGATCAGCTTGAGCTGCTTGCCGAACGACAGCTTTTCTTCTTGTTCGCCTGCGGTCTCCTCGGTGACACGCTCCTTGGTAAAGTAGTATTCGAGAAGCGTCAGCGGCAGCGCAAGGATCGAGAGGATCGACATCAGCGTGATCCACTTGACCTTGTTGACGCCGATCGCGGGCATGATGACCATCGGGAACACGAGCGCGACGAGGATGCCGCTCATCATGATCGTGGTGATCTGGTTGAACACCGAAAGCCCGCCGCGCTGCGTGCCGTTGCGGGTGGAAAGCGGGACCATGAGGTTATGGCTCATGTTGAAGATCGTGTATGCGAACGAGTAGAACAGATTGTAGCTCAGCATGACCCAGATCGCTTTCACCGTGTCGCTCGCTTCCGGCACCGTGAACAGCAGAATGCCCGTGACCGGCACGAGGAACGCCGAAAGGAACAGCCACGGACGCGCCTTGCCCTCCTTGGTGCGGGTGCGGTCGATCACCTGTCCCATGATGACGTTGGTGATCGCGTCGATGACCTTAGAAACGATCGGGAACGCCGTCAAGAACACGCCGCCCCAGAGCGTCGTGAGCTTCAGAACGTCGGTGTAGTAGATGTTTAGATACGTCGCAAGCACCGCGTTTAAGAGCAGCGCGCCGGCGGGCCCGATGAGATAGCCGAGCCATTTTTCCTTCTTGGTGACCTCCGCAGAGGTGATGCGGCTTGCAGGCAGTTTCATTTTTTCTTCCCCCTATTTTTTCATTTCAGCTTTAAAATCAGGTTCAATACCGTTCTTGCCGTCCGCTGCAGCTCGCCGAGGGTGATGCCCTCCGCCTGCCCCAGGGTCTTCAAAAGCGTGCCGTCGGACTTATATTTCTTGGCAAGATGTCCCATGTCGCCCGGCATCAGAACGTCCACCTGGGCGCGCACGCGATAGGCGTTGTCCCGCAGAGCAGGGAACTCCGGGCTTTTCGATTTCTGCATCCACCAGTCGGTGATCACCGTTCCCTCATATCCCCACTCCCGGCGCAGCACCGTGGTCGCAAGGTCGTAATTGTAGTGGGACCAGACGCCGTTGATCTTGTTGTAGGAGGTCATGATCGCCAGAGGCTTTGCCTCCTTCACCACGATCTCAAAATTGCGCAGGTACAGCTCCCGCAGCGCCCGCTCCGAAACGCGGGAGTCGTTCCGATTGCGCTTCGTCTCCTGATTGTTGCAGGCAAAATGCTTGGGACAGCTTGCCCGCCCCGTGAACTGCACGCCGCGCACCGCCGCCGCTGCCATTTTGCCGGAGAGCGTCGGGTCCTCGGAGAAGTACTCAAAGTTTCTGCCGCAGAGGGGGTTCCGGTGCAGGTTCATCCCCGGCGCAAGCTGGATATCCACCCCGTAACGGATCATCTCCTCGCCGATCTTTCGGTGAAGCGCCTCCACCAATTCGGTGTTCCATGTGGCGGCAAGCGCCGTTCCGCAGGGCAGCAGGGAGCAGTACCGCTGCATCCGCAATCCCGCAGGTCCGTCGCAGCAGACAACGGGCGCGACGCCCTTTTCCCGCAGGGAGGGGAGCACCCCGCCGAACACGCCCGCGTTCCCGGGCACGCCAAGGGGCGAGCCCATCATGCCGTGCCCTCTGGTCAGCGCTTCCAACTCCTCGTTTGTGAGCTGTGCGATGAACCGGTCGAGCGTCGCCGTTCCTGCTTTCACGTCGGAGAAGGGGATTCCTTGATCCCCGGTCTGCGGGATCGCTTCGGGAAGCTCGTGCAGGATGCGCTCCTTCAGATCGACGGCGGGAGAACAGATCGCGCGGCACTGCTCGACGGTCGTTCGCGCGTCCACGGTGAACGCGCCGACCTCCGCTTCATTCGCCGTAAACCGATACGTGCCCGCCTCCAGAATGAAGGCATGGCTTGCCTCGTCATAGGAGCTGACGGACTTATCGTCAAAGCGAAGCGTAAGCTCCTGATTTTCTCCCGGCTGCAGCTCTTCGGTCTTGCCGAACGCTACAAGCACGCGCTCCGCCTTAGGGAGCGTTCCCTTCGGCTGACGGCAATACAGCGCCACGACCTCTTTGCCGGCGCGCTTTCCTGTGTTCGTGACCCGAACGTTGACCTCGCCCCTTGTTAAGTGGATGGCTTTCGTCGAAAAGGTCGTGTAGCTCAAGCCGAAGCCAAAGGGATAGAGCACCTTCTCCGGGTGCAGGTCGAAGTAGCGATAGCCCACGAAGATGTCCTCGGCGTAGTCGTTATAGACCTTGCCGCCGAAATGGGCTGCGCTGGGATAATCCTCATAGCGCCGCGCGACGGTATCGGGCAGCTTCCCGCAGGGGCTGACCTTTCCATACAGCACGTCGCAAACGGCGTTGCCGCTCTCCATGCCGCCCTGCCAGACCATGAGGACGGCGGAGAGCTTTTCCCCGTATTGTTCCGTCCAGCTCATATCCATGACGCTGCCCACGTCCATCACGACAACGGTTCTGGAGAAAGCGCCGGTTACCGCGTCCAGCATGGCGGTTTCGGCGTCGGTGAGATAATAGCTGCCCTTTGTCAGCGTGTTTTCCCGGTCCTCGCCCGCAGCCCTGCCGATGACGCAGAGCGCCGTTTGGGACGTAGCTGCGGCGCGGCGCACCAGCTCGTTTGACAGCGGCATTTCCGGGTAGTGGAAGGGCCAGTGTCCCCACCAGCCATTGTCGGCGGCATTGTCCTCCTCCTGCGTCCACGCCTCATATGCGTGAAGAAGCTCCGTATCAAACGGCACGCCGGCACGGCGCAGACCGTCGATCAGATTGACCCGGTAGGGCGCATGGACGTCGCCGCCGGAGCCGTACCCCACGTAAAACCAATCCAGCTGGCAGCGCCCGAACACCGCCACCTTCTCCGCTGTGTCGAGGGGCAGCACGCCGTCGTTTTTCAGCAGCACGCAGCTCTCGGCGCCCGCCTTGCGGATCAGCTCGCCGATGCCGGGGGTCACATACCGATCCCCCTCAGCCGCCGTCATTTCCTGCGCGAGCCCGCTGCCCATGGCACCGTCGATCACGCGCTGAATCATTTTTCCCAGCTTCTTTTTCAGTCTGCTCATACCTGTCCCTCACTTCTCGTTGTATTAAGGCACTTTTCCCGTGCTCCTTTACGGTATCATTTTACTACATCGCGCGTCCTGTGTCTTGCACATTTGTATGGTATATCGTATAATTGTATCGAATTGGAGGTGCTGCATGGAACCTTTGAATATCCGATACCTGTGTCAGGCAATCGGCAGTCTTTCCGGGCTGCCGATCCGGTTGTATGAGGACGGCGAGTTGTCCTTTTTCTATTCCGTCGTGCGCTTCCCGCGCGATCCGATGACGCCGTATCAAGCCGAGATCCATGCGATCACGGATCATGTCGGGTACTTCGTCACGCCGCGGTTTCTCTATTACGGCGTTCTGAACGCGGGGACGACAAAACTGGTCATCGGACCGACCGCGCAGGTGCTTCCCGGCGACGCGCAGCTGCGGGAGCTGGCTTTTGCCGCGGACGTCCCGAAGGAAGAAACGGCAGCCTTTCTCGACGGCATGCACTCGCTTGTGCCGCTGCCGCTCGAAAGTCTTCTGATGATGCTCTGCGCCGTCAACCACGTGCTTTCGGGCGAACAGCTGGAGATCAACGACATTGCCATCCATGAAGCGGAACAGCATCGGATCAAGCGCAGCGTGGAACAAAAGCGGACCGAACGGAAATACCGTGGCGAACCGACGGTTCCGCACAACACCATGCAGATCGAGGACACGCTTTTATCCATCGTCCGAAGCGGCGACGCCGCGGCGCTGCGGCAATGGATCAAAAAAGCGCCGCCGGTGCGCGGCGGCGTGCTTGCTGCCGATCAGCTTCGGCAGATCAAGAACACGTTCATCGTGACCGCAACGCTCGTTTCCCGCGCCGCGATCCAAGGCGGGCTCCCCTCTGAAGACGCGCTGTCGCTATCCGACGGCTTTATCCGGCAGGCGGAGCTTTTGAATGCGCAGTCTGCGATCGCCAATCTCCAATACAACATGGTGCTTGAATACACGGAGCAGGTCGAGCGGATCCGGCGCGGCGTGCAGCCCTCGAAGCTCGCGATCGAGGTCGCGAACTATGTGCAGCATCACCTGAGCGAGCCCATCCGCACCGAGGCTTTGGCGAAGTCGTTCTTTCTGAGCCGGACGCATTTTTCCGCCCGCTTCAAAAAGGAGACGGGGGAAACGCCGACCCACTTCATCCTGCGTGAAAAAATGGAGGAGGCAAAGCGCCTCCTCCGATATACCGACAAAAGCTCCGCAGCCATCGGCGCCTATCTCGGCTATTCCTCACAAGGGCATTTCTCCCGCGTCTTCAGGCAATACACCGGACAAACGCCGATCGAGTACCGCGAAGGCTGATCAATTTTGCCCGTAGTAGGCGTTCTTGCCGTGCTTTCGAAGATAATGCTTGTCCTGTAATTCCTGCGGCGCGGGCTGCACCGAAGGATTGATCTGCTCGGTGCGATACGCCATTTTCGCGCATTCTTCGAGCACGACCGCGTTGTGAACAGCCGAAACCGCATCCTTGCCCCACGTGAACGGCCCGTGGTTTTTCAAGAGCACCGCGGGCATGGCGACCGGGTCGAGATGCAGGCGGTTGAACTCCGAGACGATCAGCGTTCCGGTGTTGCGTTCATATGCGTCTTCGATCTCGTCTTTGGTAAGACAGCGAAGGCAGGGGACGTCGCCGTAGAAATGATCCGCGTGCGTCGTGCCGTAGCAGGGGACGTCGCGTCCCGCCTGCGCCCAGCTCGTCGCATAGCTTGAATGCGTGTGGCAGACGCCGCCGATATTCGGGAACGCCTTATACAGCTCCACATGCGTGGGCGTATCGCTTGACGGACGCCACTTGCCCTCGACGACCTTGCCGTCTAAATCCACCACGACCATATCGTCCGCGGTCATGCCATCGTACGGCACGCCGGACGGCTTGATCACGACAAGCCCGCGTTCGCGATCGATCGCGGAGACGTTGCCCCAGGTGAACGTGACAAGCCCGAACTTCGGAAGAAGCAGATTCGCTTCCAAAACCTGTTGCTTTAACGATTCGAGCATCATAATACCTCCGTTGCGCATTTCTCCATCGGCAGCGCTTTTTGGTAGCGATTGAGAAAGACCGAGAACCCCGCAATGTCCGTTTCGGTTGCCTGTATCGTGGACGATTTCGCGTTTTTGAAGACTTTATTGTCAAGATAGCTTTCGAGCGTTTCGCCGTCCTCGCGGTTTTTCATAAACGCCGCAAGCAGCGCCATGCCGTACGGTCCGCCTTCGCCCGCGGTTTCCATCACCGACACCGGCGCGCCGACCGCCGCGGAAAGCAATCGCTGTCCGACCTCCGGCGTTTTGAAAAAACCGCCGTGCCCGTAAAGCTTATCGATGGTCACGCCTTCGGTCTTGGTCAGAATGTCGAGCCCGATCTTGAGCGTCGCAAGCGCGGAAAGCAGATGGGCCCGCATAAAGTTCGAAAGCGAAAACTTGCAGTTCTGCATCCGCGCGAACACCGGACGTCCCTCGTCGAGATCGGTCACGCCCTCGCCGGAGAAATAGTTGAACGAAAGCAGTCCGCCGCAATCGGGATCGCCCTCCAAAGCTTTTCGAAACAGCAGCGTGTAGAGCGCGCCCTTGTCCACGGGCTGTCCGATCGCGTCCGCAAATTCCGAAAACAGATTGACCCATGCGTTGATGTCCGAGGTGCAGTTGTTGCAATGCACCATCGCAACCGGCAGCCCCGCAGGCGTCGTCACCATGTCGATCTCCCGATGCAGCCCGAGAGGCTTATCGGTCACGATCATGGCAAAATCCGACGTGCCCGCACTGACGTTTCCGGTGCGCACTCTGACCGAGTTTGTCGCCGCCATGCCGGTTCCCGCATCGCCCTCGCACGGCGCAAGCGGAATGCCCGCTTGTAAGGTTCCGGCCGGATCGAGGAACCTTGCGCCGTCCTCGGTCAAAGTCCCGGCGTTCTCGCCCGCTTTCAAGACCTTCGGCAAAATCGCGCGAAGATCGAAATTCGTGAGCGCTTTAAACTTCTGCACCATCGTTTCGTTGTAGTCGCAGGTTGCGCTGTCGATCGGAAACATGCCGCTCGCCTCGCCGACGCCCATGACGTGCTCGCCTGTGAGCCGCCAATGGATATAGCCCGCAAGGGTCGTAAGATGCGCAATGTCCTTTACGTGGCTCTCGCCGTTTAAGATCGCCTGATAGAGGTGCGCGATGCTCCACCGCTGCGGAATGTTGAAGCCGAAAAGCGCGCTTAGCTCGCTTGCCGCCTCGCCGGTGATCGTGTTCCGCCACGTGCGAAATTCGCAAAGCTGCTTCCCGTCCTGATCAAACGGCAGATAGCCGTGCATCATGGCGGAAACGCCGATCGCGCCGACGGTCGTCAGCTCACAGCCGAGCTTTTCGCGCACATCGCGCATCAGGTTTGCAAAGCAATCCCGAAGCCCCGTATGGATGTCCTCCATCGTGTACGTCCACACGCCGTTCACGAGCCGGTTCTCCCAGACGTGATCGCCGCTTGCCACGGGAATATGCTGTTCATCGATCAGCACCGCCTTGATGCGGGTGCTGCCGAGCTCGATGCCGAGCGAACAGGCTTCCAGATTCATTTGAGCTTCCATACAAGATCCTTCACGAGCAGTTCGTTTTCGAGCGCTTCGGGCGTGGTGTCCTTACTGATATGCACAAACTCGACGTCCATCATCCGCGCCCAATCGCGCAGCATGTCTGCCGTGACGTCGTAGGAGAGCACCGTATGATGCGCGCCGCCCGCTGTGATCCAGCATTCCACGCCGGTGGTGAGATCGGGCATTGCCCGCCACATGACGCGCGCCACGGGAAGATTCGGCATCGGAAGGATCGGCTTCACCGCCTCGATGTCCTGCACGATGAGACGGAGCCGTCCGCCCATATCGATCAAAGACGCCACAACGCCTTTACCCGCCTTGCCCTCGAACACGAGACGCGCGGGGTCCTTTTCGTTCATGCCGATGCCGAGGTGATGTGTCTCGATGCGCGGCTTGTCCGCCGCCAAGCTCGGGCAGACCTCCAGCATATGTGCGCCGAGCGAATACTCCTGTCCCTCGACCAAATGATAGGTGTAATCCTCCATAAACGCGGACGCGCCGTTGCCGCCATTGCCCATGGCTTTCAAAATCGCGGTCATGGCACTTACCTTCCAATCGCCCTCGCCGCCGTAGCCGTAGCCCTGCGCCATGAGGTGCTGACTGGCCAATCCCGGAAGCTGTTCCATGCCGTAAAGGTCCTGGAACGTGTTCGTAAACGCCCTGCAGCCCTCGCGGTCGAGCATCTTCTTCATCGCGATCTCTTCCTTTGCCTGATAGCGGATCGCGGCAAGGTTGTCGGTGGCAATATCGTAGCTTGCTTCGTATTCCGCAACCAGCGCGTCGATCTCGGCTTCGGTGACCTTGTTCATTTCCTTCACGAGATCGCCGACCGCCCACGTATTGACCTGCCAGCCGAGCTTGATCTGCGCCGCGACCTTGTCGCCCTCGGTGACCGCGACCTCGCGCATGTTGTCGCCGAAGCGCATGACCTTCATGCGCTTCGATACCGCTACGCCGATCGCCGCTTTCATCCAATCGCCGAGACGGGAGAGGACCGCCTCGTCCTGCCAGTAGCCCGCAATGACCTTGCGCGGCTTCCGAAGCCGCGCGCCGATAAAGCCGTGCTCGCGGTCGCCGTGCGCCGCCTGATTCAGATTCATGAAATCCATGTCGATCTCGTCGTTCGGGATCTCGCGGTTGTACTGCGTCGCAAGATGGCACCAAGGCTTACTTAGATCGCGAAGCCCGTCGATCCACATCTTACTGGGGCTGAACGTATGGCACCACGTGATGACGCCCGCGCAGTTTTTTTGATAATTTGCTTCACGCACGACGTCGGCGATCTCGGCGTTGCTCTTTGCCGTGACCTTATACACGAGCGGATAGGGGAGCGCCTTGCTCATGTTCTCCGCCATCTCTTTCGCGCGCGCGTCGACCGTTTCCAAAACCTCGGGTCCGTACAGCTCCTGTGAGCCCACCACAAACCAAAACTCGTACTGCTTCATTTCATATCCTCCCATTTCCATTCATTGTACCACCGGATGACCGGTTTGTCATCCTCCCATTCGATCGGCAGCCACACATAGCGCGCGATACTCGTGTTCTCCGCGTGCCGAAGGAGCCTGTCGGAGAGCTTGCCCGCGGGACGCACGCTCTTGTCCGGCTTGATGAGATCGGCGTGCCGGTCGCCCGACATGGCCTTTTCGACAAGCTTTAAATACTGTAAGCCCATCTTTTGCTGCTGCTTTGTCGGCTTCCACCGGTCCGCCATCGCGATATATTTGTCCGTGCCGGGAAGTTTCAATACGCAGGTGAACTGCGAAAAGAAGCTGGTGCCGAACGTGTCGTTTTCGCACGGATCGCCTAAATCGGTATAGTCCCCGTGCCAATCGTCGAACACGCAAGCCTTGCTCGGGTTCGGGTAATAGCCCGACGTGCCGGAGGTGAGAAGATAGTGCCGTCCGTTGCGGCGGAAATACGTCGGCGCCTCGCGCGAAAGCGGAGGGTGCAGGTTCGTATAATGCGCGGAAAACTCGCCCGTGACCTCGGTGTAGGAATCACTGAGCGTTGCCGTTACCACCTCGAAATGCGGACGGTCGAAGATGAAATACGCCTTCTTCGTCCGTTCGTCGATCGCAAGCGCAAAGTCGCCGGTGTCCATGTCGAGGGGCTTATAGATCTTATGCACGAACGTGTACGGCCCGAGAAAGCTGTCCGCTTCCATGACCGACATAAACTGGCTCGTCGCGCCGCACATGATCTTGAGCCACGCGACGTACTTCTTTGTTTTTTCGCAGTAGAGGATGTGCGGGCGATCCATCTGATAGGTGGGGTGCAGAGGGCTGCTGAGATCGTCCGGCGTGGGCGGAATGATGAGGCCCTTGTCCTCCCAGTTATAGAGATCCTTACTTGCATAGCAGCGCACGCCCCAGTGCCACACGGTGTTGCCCATGCCGCCCTTGGTCTTTTCCTTGTTCTCGCCGTACCAATAGTAAACGCCGTCCTGCTCGCTGTAGAAGACCGAAAACCCGTGTGCCTGAATCGGCTTGCCGTTTGTGTCGAGCCATTCTTCGCCCGGTTTGAAGCTGTTATACATGAGAATCCTCCTTTTCAAAGGGATATTTCAATCCCATCTGTCTGCGGCATTCGTCCATGATCCGCATCACGTCCAGCGTCATCCGATGCGGAACGAATCTGCTTTCCGTCAATCCGCTCCGGATTTCCTCTGCGGCGCGGTCAAATTCGTTCGTCATGCTTCCGTCGCCGCGAACGGTCTCATTTTTCCCGTGTTTCCGTTTCAACACCGCCTTGTTTGCGCGGTGGAAAAACCGGACGGATGTGCTTGCGTCCGTGCCGACGATTTTGAACTTCTCAAGTCCCTTATAGTCCACGATCGACACGGATGCGAGATACGTTTTGCCGTTCGGGGACGTCAGCGCAACGTCCTCGGAAAGGTCGATCCCGTTTTCGAGAACGCCAAAGCAATGCACCTTCACCGGATTTCCGAACAGCCGGTACAGATACGCGATCGGGTATACGCCCACATCGAGCAGCGCGCCGCCGGCGCGGTTGGGATCGGTCACGCGTGGCGCGTAGCCCTTACTGTTCAGGTGATAGTTGGCGACGACCGTTTGGATCTCGCCGAATGCGCCGTCGTCGAGCCATTGCTTGACCGTGTTTGCGATCGGGGAAAACCATGTCCACATGGCTTCCACAAGATAAACGCCTTTTTCCTCTGCAAGACGGATCAGCTCTTCCGCTTGCTTGGCGTCCGTCGTAAACGCTTTTTCGCAGAGCACCGGTTTGCCGAGCTCCAATGCAAGCTTGACATATTCATAATGATTGCTGTGCGGCGTCACCACATAGACGCCGTCCGCCTCCGCCGCGATCGCCTCCGCCGCGGTTTTGTACGCGGTCCCGCCGTACAGCTTTGCAAACGCTTCCGCTTTCTCAAACCGACGGGTATAGACGGAAACGATCTGATGTCTGCCCGATCGTGTGATTTCCTTTGCGACCTTGTCCGCAAGCGTGCCGGCGCCGATGAAGCACCAATGAAATGCGTTTTGTTCCATGTTCAGCATCCTTTCTGAAACGCATAGGTTCCTGCCGTCAGAAGCTTCGGCTGCTCATCCGGTAAGCGCACCTCCGCGGTGGTGTTTGCCGGGACCGTGATTATAAATGTCGTGCCGGTTTCGGTGCGTTCCCAACGGCTTTCCACCCTGCCGTAGGGGCTTAGGTAGGACGCTTCGGCATGGGTCAGCGTGCCGCCGGGAATCGGCGCGATCACAAAATGATTTTCGCCGTCCACGCGAATGCCCGCAACCGTGTCAAAGAGCCACCCGCACACCGCACCGGGGGAATAGTGGTTGCGGCTCAGATCGCCCTCCCAAGACTCCCACACGGTCGTTGCGCCCTGTTCGACCTCGTAGAGCCAGCCGGGACGCTGCGTGTTCAAAAGCATCTTGTAAGCCGTTTCCGCTTCGCCCGCCTCGGTGAGCGTTCCGAGCACAAACGGCGTGGAAAGAAAGCCCGTGCCGACCTTGTAATCGTACCGCTCTGCCGCAAGTTTTAAGCGGCTTTGCGCCTTTTGCTTTTCTTCGCCGTCCAACAATCCGAGTGCCAACGGACGAACCAGCTTTGCCTGCCGGTCGGTGTCGAGCTCGGCAAACTGCGCATATGCCGCCTTTGCGCGTTCGGCGGCGTTTTTGTATGCGCTTGCATCCTTTCCGAGAATGTCCGCGATTTTTTCCATCGTCGTCATGGTGAGGTAGAGATACGCGGTCGCTTCCTCCGGGTGCTTCGCCTTTGTGCCGTAGACATGATCGCGGAACTCCTCCGGCTCGAGCCATTCGCCGAGGTGGATGCCCTTTTCGTAATGCCCGTCCTTTTCAAGCTTTTTGAGCACCGCGTCGGCGTATTTCTGCATCATCGGCCAACAGGCGGAAAGAAGCGACTTGTCGCCGAAGCGCAGCCAGTAGCGGTACGGGATCAGATAGATCGCGTCCGCCCAGCCGACCGACGTGCCGGTGCTCTTGTACATCATCTCAACGCCGGAATATGGCAGCACCGCCGGGATCATGCCGTCCTTGTACTGCGCGTCCTGCATGTCGACAAGCCACTTACGGAAAAACGGCGCGGTGTTCATCAGGTATGCGCCGGTGTCGAAAAAGACCTGCGCGTCGCCGGTCCAGCCGAGGCGCTCGCGCGTCGGACAGTCGGTCGGCACGTCGAGAAAGTTCCCCTTCATGCTCCAGCGCGTGTTTTTCAGAAGCTGATTGTCGCGTTCGTCGGAGCAGGTGAAATCGCCCGTCTGTTCCATATTGGAATAGACCGCAATCGCCTCGACGTCCGAAAGCGCCGCGTCGCCGATGATCTCGGCATAGCGGAAGCCGAAGACCGCAAAGGACGTCTTGTAATGATCCTCGCCGCCGGAACAGAAGACCGTGATCTCCTGCCGAGGCGTCGGGTCGTTCTCGCCGGAGATCTGATTGGTGAGAAGCTTTTTGATCAGCGCCATCTGCGTCCAGCCCGCCGCCGGGCGGCTTTCCTGTATGTTGGAAAGATCCACATGCCCGTCCTTGACGGTCTCGCCGAGGATCAGCCTGACCCGCTGACCGGGCTTGCCCTTGACCGTAAAGGAAAGATAGCCTGCGAGATTCTGTCCGAAGTCCAGAATGTTTCCGCTGCGCGTCGGCAAGAAATGCTCATGCTCGGTGACCGGGACGTTATCGGAGCAAACGAGCAGCGCCTTCGGCGGCGCGACCTCGATCGCACTGTCGGAAAAGCTCGGCGACATGGCCGCGTTATAGATCTCGCCGTCCTTGAGATCGGCAAAGCGGATCGGTCCGTCGTTCGACCATGCCCACATATGATCCGTGCAGACGGTTTCCTTGCTGCCGTCTTGGTAGGTAATCTCCAACTGCGCAAAGCAGCTTGTCTGCATCCCGTAGACGTTCGTCACGCCGTACGCCGCAGCGCTGCCGCGATACCAGCCGTCCGCAAGGCGCAGCTCGATCGCGTTCTGCTCCCTTAGAAGCGCGGTTACGTCATAGGTCTGCACCTGAATGCGCTTTCTGTAATCCGTCATGCCCGGCGCAAGGATGAAATCCTCGATGCGCGTGCCGTTGACCGTCACGTCATACACGCCACGCGCCGCCGCGTACAGCCGCGCCTTTGCGACGGGCTTCTTTGCGTCAAAGGTTTTCCGGAAGCAGTCGACCGGACAGCGGCGGTTCTTCTGCGGCTTATAATCGCCTGCGATCCACTTTGCGGTAAAATCGGATGGGTTCAGAAGACCCAATTCAAAGCGGCTTTCACTCGGCTCGCCCGGCTTTCCGTTTTCGTCCCAAAGCGTCACGCGCCACGATAGAGAATCGCGGCTTTTTAAGGGCGTTCCTTCATATCGGATATGCGTCATGGACGCGCTATTGACCTTCCCGGAATCCCAGACGGTTTCACCGTCGCGCACGCATTCGATGCAGTAGGCAGTTTGCGTTTTGCCGCCCTCGCAGTTCCAATAGAAGCGCGGCTGTGCGTTGCCCAATCCGAGCGGTTCAAATAGATATTCGGTTTGCAGACGGATCGCTTTCATGTCAGTTTCCTTTCACAGTTGCCGTTGCGGTGTGCTCGCCGTCGGTGACGGTGATCTTCGTGTCGCTGCCCGTGCGAACGATTGCGAGCGCGCGTCCGTAATAGGTGGTGTACTCGCCCGCGTCGAAGCGTTCCTCGGTGCGAGGGTTCGCGCTGCCGAATCCCAGAAGCTCGCCGCCCTCGACCGTGACCGAAAGCTTACGGTCGGCGTTCGATTCCACGACGCCGTTTGCGCCTTCCAATGTGATCGGCAGATACACGGTCTCGCCTGCTTTCGCCTCGGTGACCTCCGGACGGATCGCGATGTGCAGCGGCGCTTCGGTGGTTTCGAGCGCATTTCTTGCGAGTTCGCGTCCGCCTGCGTCGTAGGCGACTGCCTCGAGCCTGCCCGGCGCGTAGTTTACGTTGAACGTCGCGCGGCAGTCCTTGACCTTCGCGCTCGCAAGCTTCTTGCCGTCTAAATTGAGCTTGATCCATGCGGCGTCGAAATACACCTCGACGGTGGCTTTTTTGCCCTTGCAGCCCGCCCAGCTCCACGACGGGATCGCGTTTGTGCCGC
>CALGGM010000075.1 GCA_937915925.1 uncultured Clostridia bacterium
AGAAACGCCGTCTGCTTGCTGTCCTGCGCCGCCTTGAACGCCGCGCGCATCGCGACCTCGGTCTTGCCGTAGCCCACGTCGCCGCACAGCAGCCGATCCATCGGGCGCGGCGATTCCATGTCCGCCTTCACGTCCGCGATCGCCTGCGCCTGATCCGGCGTCTCCTGATAGGGGAAGGCGTCCTCGAGTCGCTTCTGCCACGGCGTGTCCTTTGAAAACGCGTAGCCGCCGTTCGAGGTGCGCGCCGCGTACAGCCTCGCAAGGTCGACCGCGAGCTTCTTTGCGCCCGCCCGCGCTTTTTCCACGCGCTGCTGCCATTCCGTGCCGCCGAGTTTACTAAGCTGGGGCGGGACCTCCGCGTCCGCGCCGACGTATTTTTGAATGCGGTCCAGCTGATCGGTCGGGATGTACAGCCGATCGTCGCCGCGATAGGCGAACAGCAGATAATCCTTGGTGGCGTTGTCCACCGTGAGCTGTTCAACGCCTAAAAACCGCCCGATGCCGTGCGCCTCGTGAACCACGTAATCGCCCACCGACAGGTCGGTAAATTTCAGCGTGCCGCCCTTTCGGCGCGTTTTCGCCGCGGGCTTTTTGCCGAACAGCTCCTGCGCCGTCAGCACATAGAGATGCGATTCCGGGAACACAAAGCCCTGCGGAAGCGCGCGCGCAAGCACCAATGCCTCGCCGCGCACCGGCGGACGGGTAAGATCATCCGCATACGCGACGGACAGCCTGCGATCGCCGAGCACATCGCGCATGCGCTCCTGCGCCTCGCCGACGTATAAAAGCACCGCTTCCCGCGCGGAGAGGAGCCGTTCGAGCTCCGATAAAAACTGCTCGGAATCGTTGAGATACGCCGGCGCGCTCTCCGCCGTAAAGCTCACGCGCGCGCGGTGCTTGAAGTTCTGATACGGACGGAACAGCGCATAGTACGCCGCGGTATAACGCGTATCGAGCCGCTTCATCAGCGCGTCGGACGAAAGCAGCAGCTTCGCCTGCGAGGGATGCCCCTCGCCGCGCTCCAGCGTCGCCGCCACGGTCTCGGAAAAGACGAGCTCGGCGGCGCGCGCCTCGTCCGCAATGCGGGACGGGTCGTTCAAAAGCAGGGCAAAGTTCGACGGGAGATAGTCCAAAAGCGTCTCCGTCACGGGGTAGAGCAGCGGCACAAGCACGTCCGCGCCCACGCACGGGCGGCGCTCCTTCCACGCCTCGCGCTGCGCGTCAAAGCCCTGCGCGTTCTTCAAAAGACGCAAAGCCCGCGCCATCGCCTCGTCGGTCTGCGGCGTCTCGTAGGCGGGCGGCAGAACGACGGAAAGGACCTGCTCGACGCTTCGCTGCGTCAGCGGGTCGAAGATGCGCATCTGGTCTACGTCGTCGCCGAAAAACTCGATGCGGTACGGCAGCTCGGCTTGCGGCGGGTACACGTCCAAAATGTCGCCGCGCGACGCAAACTGCCCGAGCCCCTCGATCTCGGGCGTGCGTTCGTAGCCCGCGGCAAACAGCTGTTCGCCGAGCACGCGCGGGTCGATCGTATCGCCGACCTGCACGCGCACGATCTGCGACAAAAATGTCTCATGTGGGGCGAGCCGCTCCATCAACGCCTCGGGGCAGGTTAAGATCAGCCCCGGCACGTTCAGCGCAAGGCGCGACAGAACGGACAGCCGCTGCGCTCTGCGCTCGGCGGACACCGCCTCAAGATGGGTCAAAGGCAGCTCGCGCGGTAAAAACAGTCCGGCGTCCGGGCGATACGGGCGCTGCAGCTCGAAAAGCCGCATCGCCTCTGCGGGCGTCGGCGCGACCCAGACGATCGTGCGTCCATCCGAAAGCGCGGCGTTCACCGCGGGGCGGTGCGATTCGGGCAGCCCAAAAACGGCGACCGTTCCGTCACCGGCGGACAGCGCCGCATCCAGTTGTCGAAATCCCGGGTCGCTTGCGACCGCTTGCAGCAGTTCTTTCATAGGTGCATTATGGTGCGTTTTTGCACCATATCAAGCATCGCCGCGATGTCCGTCGACGGAGACGGAGCGGCTGCTTTCGTGCTTCTTGTTATATTTCATCTGCGCTTCGCCGATCGCGCCGGAGACGATCAGCATGGCGGCGTCGGCGGCGTTTTCGAACACCTCGTCGAGCACCGCCTGCTCCGCTTTCGACGGACGTTTCAGCACGTAATCGCGCAGAAGGAGGGATTCATCCTTGCCGACGCCGATGCGGATGCGCGGGAAGTTCTCGGAGTGGATGCAGCCGATGATGGAGCGCATGCCGTTGTGACTGCCGGCGGAGCCCTTTTCGCGGATGCGCATGCTGCCGATCGGCAGATCGATGTCGTCGTAAAGCACGATCAGCCGTTCCGGCTCGAGCTTATAAAAGTGCATGATGCTCTGCACGGCGTCGCCGGAGAGGTTCATATAGGTCTGCGGCTTCATGAGAATGACGCGCTCATTTCCGATGCGTCCCTCACCGTACAACGCCGAGAAGCCCTTTTCCTTGACGCGCACGCCGAGCTTATCCGCCAGCGCGTCGAGCGCCTGAAAGCCCGCGTTGTGCCGCGTCTTCCGATAACTCAGCCCGGGGTTGCCGAGCCCTGCGATCAGATACATAGTCGTTCCTTTCTGTAAAACAGATTTCCCCACGCCCGCAATGGGGGAGGGGTGCAATATGGTGTTCTATAACGGATGCAGCCGCATCCATCCGGTGTGCCGCGCGGGCGAATGCCCGCATATCGTGTCTGCGCAAGCAGACATATCGCGCTTGGTGAAAGCAAGCATATCGTTCTGCGACAGCAGAATATCGTCTTACGAAGGCGATATGCCCTGACGGGCGCGATATACCTTCGGTACGATATTCCTTCGGA
>CALGGM010000076.1 GCA_937915925.1 uncultured Clostridia bacterium
AGCAAATGAACAGGAGCCGTCAAGTCCCTCTTTCGAGTTTCTTAACGGCTCCTTCCTGCAAGTATTCGTTATAATATCTCGCCGCAAACGGTCTGTCCCCTTTTGCGGCAGCCGTTATCCAAGCACCACGCTCGTCTGCGCCCCGAGGGTCAGGGTCGTGCCGGAAAGCGAGGCGTCCTCGACGCCGATGAACGCGCGAAGCTCGGTGAAGTCGCCGAACTGCGAGACGTCGACGGTCTGCGTGCTCGTGGTCGTGTTGTGCAGAACGAGCACGGTCTTGCCCTCGTAGGTCGAGGTGAAGCCGCCGACCTTGCTGCCGTCGATATGCACGGGAGTATACGTGCCGCGCGCGATTTCGGGGTTCGCCTTGCGGATCATGATCAGCTTTTTATAATAGGTATAGAGGCTGTTCTGATCGAGCTTCTGCTCCGCCGCGCCCTTCTGGATCTGGCTTGCCGCGGGATAGGTCGAGCCGGTCGGGTTCTTCACAGTGTCCTCGTCGCCCCAGATCATCGCAAGCCTGCGGTTCGCGTCGGTGTTCGCACTGCCGCGGGAGCCGCGCATGCCGAGCTCTTCGCCGTAGTAAATGAACGGGGAGCCCGGTCCGAGGATGTAGAGGTTCGCCGCCATCTGCATGTAGCCGGAGCCGACGGGCAGATACCCTGCGGCGCGGTCGTTGTCATGGTTGGCGATGAACGGAACGAACATCGCGTCGGGGTTCTTGCCTTCGATCGAGGCGAGATAGGAAGCGACGTACTTCGTCAGGTTGTTCACGTCGCCCATCTTCGCGGTCGTGGAGAACAGACCCTCCGCCTGCGAGGTCGTGAAGTTGAAGCAGTTTGAAGCGGGATAGTAGCGGTCCGTAATGCCGTCGCCGTCCCACACCTCGGCGACCGTGTACATGCCGGGGTACTCCTTGCGCAGCGTATCGAGGTACTCGACCCAGAACGCGACGCTCGCGTCGTGATCGCCGAAGTAGACGTACTTCGCCGCGTCAAAGCGGAAGCCGTCGATCCCGCGGTCGAGGTAGTAGCGCGCGACGTTTAAAAGCTCCTCGCGCACGGCGGGCGAGTCGAAGTTCAGCTCCGGCATGTCGCCCGAGAAGTTGCACTCGTAGTACACGTTCGTGCCGGACAGCGCGGAGAAGGTGCGTCCCTTCGGCGCGGTCTCGCCCTTAGTATAATAGGAATAGAAATCGTAGAACGGATCGGTCGGATCCTCGTTGCGATGCGCGGCGGTGAACTTGGTGAACCACTCGTTGCTGCGCGAGGTGTGGTTGATCACGAGGTCGAGGATCAGCTTGACGCCGCGTTCGTGGCACAGCGCGATCAGCTCGTCCAGGTCCTCCTGCGTACCAAAGCGCGGATCGACCTTATAGTAATCGGTGACGTCGTATTTATGATAGGAAGGCGACGCGAAGATCGGCGTGAGCCAGATGCCCTCGATGCCGAGCGACTTGCCGGAATCGGGATCGCCGTCGTTCAGATAATCCATGCGGTTGATGATGCCGCGAAGGTCTCCGGTGCCGTCGCCGTCGGAATCGGAGAACGAGCCCGTGAAGATCTCATAGAACACGCGCGCGTTGTCAGGCGCGGGTTCGGCGCCCTTCAAAAGCGGATCGTCGATCACGATCTCGTCGACAGGCTCGGGATCCTTTTTTTCACAGCCGAGCGGCAGCAGCAGAAGCGCCGCAAGGCACAGAAGCGCAAACCGTTTCATCAAGAGTTTCATGTGCATACCTCCGTTTGTTCGGATTTAGTATCATCGTATATTTTTTTGACGCATTTGTCAAGGATTCGCTTTCCTTCCCGCAGGAAATATGCTATAATTCCGTTTATGAAACAGACGGAGCTATATGAAAACGAAGCGCTGGAGCGCGAAGCCGCGAAAAAGAAGCGGATCGGGATCCTGATGCTCGCGCTTGCGGGCGTCGGGCTTGTGATCTGCGTGCTGCTTTGCGTGTTCACCACGCGCCAAAACTACCGCACGACGCTTCCCATCACGGTCGGCGTGTCGATCCTGTTCGGGTGGTGCGTCATCTTCCTTTCGCACACGGGGTTCGAGGCGGCGCGGGCGGCGATCCGGCACCGCGAGATGATCGGCGAGGGCGAGCGCGAAACGCTGACGGGAAGCTTTCAAAAGACCGCGGACGTGCGGCATGTGCGCCGCGGCGTTTCCGTGCGGCGTATAAAGGCGGTGCGCGACGACGGACGCGAAAAGATGCTGAGCGTGTACGAAGCGCTTTCCGACCGTCTGCCGGAGACGTTTTCCGGAACGGTCACGACCGTGTACGATTTCATCGTGGCGTACGAGGTGAACGGCGATGTTTAAGAGCATTCTCAGAAACCTGCACCGGTACATCCTGTGGGCGCTGCTCTCCGCGATCCTGTGGGCGTGGATCTTCACGCTGCTGTTCTCGGCGCCGGCGGACAAGAAGGTCGTGCTGTACGCGGACCTGCCGTACGTGGAGCGAAACGAGCTTTCGATCGCGCTCGAGCAGGACCTGCCCGACGGCATCCGCGTCGTGGACACGGCGGCGTTCGACGACATGATGTTCAATCAGGTCGAGGTTCTTTCCGGCGACCTTTACCTGATCCCGGAATCGCACGTCGAGGAATACCTTGCGTCGTTTGCGCCGATCGACCGGACGGCGTTCCCGGACGCGGAATTCTACGAAGCGGACGGCGAGGCGTACGGGGTGCTCGTGCACGACGGGGCGGGGCGTTCCGTCGGATCGCAGTACGTATTTTATATCCCGGACGAGCGGTGCTGGCTGTTCTTCAACAAGGACTCCAAGCATCTCGGCGCGTGGAACGGCTCGGCGGACGACGCCGCGGTCTCGATCGCGCGCGAATTTCTGACACTTGAGTAAACGGAGGGTAAGTATGAAAAAGAGGTGGATCGCAATGCTGCTGGTGACGGCGCTGCTTACGGCGTGCGCGGGGACGAAGATCGACGTGGAAAACGTCATTCCGACCGAGAAGATCGAGGGCAGCTCGCTTTACGTGAAAAAGGTCGAGGACCTGCCGGACGGTTTCATCATGGGCATGGACGCGTCTTCGGTCATCGCGGAGGAGCAGAGCGGCGTAAAATATTATAACTTTGCGGGCGAGGAGCAGGATGTCTTCAAGACGCTCGCGGAGAACGGGATCACGCACATCCGCGTGCGCGTGTGGAACCACCCCTATGACGCGAACGGCAACGGCTACGGAGGCGGCAACAACGACTTCGAAAAGGCGATCGAGATCGGCAAACGCGCCACGAAGTACGGGATGCAGCTCATCGTCGACTTCCATTACTCCGACTTCTGGGCGGACCCCGGCAAGCAGATGGTCCCGCTCGCGTGGAAGGACATGAGCATTTCGGAGAAGTCCGACGCTCTGTACGCGTTCACGCGCGATTCCTTGAACGCCATGAAGCAGGAGGGGATCGCGGTCGGCATGGTGCAGCTCGGCAACGAGACGAACACCGAGCTTTGCGGCGAGAGCCATTTCGAGAACATCGCGAAGCTCATGAACGCGGGCGGCAAGGCGGTGCGCGAGGTGTACCCGAACGCACTGATCGCCGTGCATCTTGCAAACCCCGAGCGCTCCGGCGCGTACGACGGCTTTGCGCAGCGGCTCGAAGCGTTTGACGTCGATTACGACGTGCTCGCTTCTTCCTATTATCCGTATTGGCACGGGACGCTCGAAAACCTTTCGAACGTGCTGAACGGGATCGCGGAAAAGTACGGCAAGAAGGTCATGGTCATGGAAACGTCCTACGCCTACACCGGCGTTGACACGGACTTTTCCGGCAATACGATCTCGGACGAGACGTCGACGATTGTGAAGGACTATCCGTTCACGGTGCAGGGACAGGCGAACAACGTGCGCAACGTCATCGACACCGTCGCGCATGTGAAAAACGGCATCGGCGTCGTGTACTGGGAAGGCACGTGGATCACGGTCGGCACGAGCTCGTGGGAGGAGAACCACGAAAAATGGGAGAAATACGGCTCCGGCTGGGCGTCGAGCTACGCGAGCGTGTATGACCCGGACGACGCGGGCAGGTACTACGGCGGCAGCGCGGTCGACAACCAGGCGATGTTCGATCCGGAAGGGAAGCCTTTGGAATCGCTGCGGGTCTGGAACCTCGTGCGCTACGGAAACGAGATCGACCCGGTCGCCGACGCGATCGCGGACACGGTGCTTGCGTTCGATCTGAAGGGGACGATCACGCTGCCGGAAACGGTGAACGCGGTTCTTTCGAGCAACGAGCAGAAGGCGGTGCCGGTCGAATGGAACGTGACCGAGGCGGATATCGAGGCGATGTATCAGGGCGGCGTAAAGACCTACGAGATCACCGGCACGGCGGACGGGCTTCCGGCGCGGGCGATCGTCTCGATGATCAACTTCAATTATTTGCAGAACTTCGGCTTTGAGGACGGCACGCTCGATCCGTGGCAGACCGAGGACCGCGGCGGCGCGGATCAGCTCTACGTCGAGGAGAAGGTCACCGATTCCTTGAACGGCGTCTTCCACGCGCACTTCTGGAGCGCGAAGCAGGATTCGGTCGACTTCTCGCTGTTCCAGGAGGTCAAGGACCTTCCCGCGGGCAAGTATTCGTTCACGATCTCGATCATGGGCGGCGACGCGGGCGATGCGCAAATTTTCTGCTACGCGCTGGTCGACGGCGTTGAGGTCGGGCGCACGCCGATGAAGATCACGTCCTACGGAGAGTGGGACACGGAGACGGTTCACGGCATCGAGGTGCAGGCGGGGCAGACGGTCACCGTCGGCATTTCCGTGAAGTGCGCGGGCGCGGGCAGCGGCGCGTGGGGCAAGATCGACGACGGCCTTCTGAACAGCGAGAGCTGACAAATATTTCGTTTAGCTCACACAAATTTTGGAGAATTTTAGACAGAATCCGGTTGACAACAAAGTTTTTTGTGAGTATTATTATAAATACATCATGGGATGGTGGGGGACTGTCCGAATACGGTCCTTCGCGTCCCGGATGGGCGTCTTTTCATTATGGTATCGACACAAAAGAATACCAAATTGTATAGGAGGGAAACTATGAAAAGAACACTCGCAATCGTGCTCGCACTCGTGATGGTTCTCGGACTGGTGGCTTGCGGCAACAACACCGCGGAAACGACCACCCCGGAAGCGCAGACGGGAAGCGACACCACGCTCGCAGGAACCTATGACATCACCGTCTGGGTCGGCGAGAATGCAGTCGATCTGACCAAGAAGCAGATCGAGGACTTCAACAACACGAACACCGACGGCATCAAGTTCGTCGCGACGGTCAACCCGGTCTCCGAGGCGACCTCTGCCGATCAGATGCTGGTTGACGTTTCCGTTGGCGCTGACATCTACTGCTTCGCGCAGGACCAGTTCGCTCGCCTCGTTCAGGGCGGCGCGCTGAACAGACTCGGCGACAAGGCGGCGGAGACGGTCAGAGCGGCAAACGATCCCGGCGTCGTTGCAGCGGCAACCTCCGGCGACACGCTCTATGCGTACCCGATGACCTCCGATAACGGCTACTTCATGTTCTATGACAACAGCGTTATCCCCGAGGAAGACGTTGATTCTCTCGAAAAGCTGATCGCGGACTGCGAAGCCGCAAACAAGTACTTCTGCTTCGAAGCACAGACTTCCGCATGGTACATTGCGTCCTGGTTCTTCGCAACCGGCTGCAAATCCGAGTGGACCACCGGTGACGACGGTTCCTTCATCTCCGTTCTTGATACGTTCAACAGCCCCGAGGGTCTGATCGCGGTCAAGGGCATGAAGAAGCTCGTTGATTCCCCGATGCACAAGTCCTCCTCCGCGGCTGCTGAATTCGCAAGCGACGCGGCGATCGTTGTGACCGGTACCTGGGCATACAACGATATCAAGGACCTGCTCGGCGACAAGATGGGCGTTACCGATCTGCCCTCCTTCGAGGTTGACGGCAAGGAATACCATCTCGGTTCCTTCAACGGCTGCAAGCTGATGGGCGTCAAGACGCAGGACGATCCGGTCCGTGCGGCGGCTCTCCACAAGCTCGCGCAGTTCCTCACCGACGAAGACCGCCAGATGGAGCGTTTCGAAGCGCTTGCATGGGGTCCGTCCAACACGAATGCGCAGAATTCCGAAGCGGTTCAGCAGGATCCGGGTCTGTCCGCTCTGCTCAAGCAGAACGCATACTCCCGTCCGCAGGGCCAGATCCACGGCGCATGGTGGGATATCGCGAAGGTCATCGCAGATGACGTTAAGGCTGCAACCGACGAAGATGGCCTGAAGGCTGCTCTTCAGAACTACTATGACAAGATCTCTGCTCTGTTCACCATGACCGAGGAAGAGAAGAACGCTTGGGGCGTCATCGGTTCCATCTGCGGCACGAGCTGGGATACCGACTTCCCGATGACCGAGACCGAAGCGGGCGTGTTCGTGTCCGAACCGCTCGAGCTCAAAGCGGGCGAAGAATTCAAAGTCCGTCAGGGCGCAAGCTGGGATCTCAACTACGGTGCTGACTGCGCACAGAACGGCGACAACATCGTTGTTCCCGCGGATGGCACCTACACCGTCACCCTCGACACCAACAACATGACACTGACCTTCGTCAATGAGGACGGCGTCCTCCCCGAAGCGGCAGCACCCGCGGAAGGTGAAGAACCGGCAGACGGCGAAGGCGAAGCGGAAGCTCCCGCAGCGGACACCTGGGCGCTGATCGGCACGCTGTGCGGCACCAACTGGGACACCGACATCGCGATGTTCGAGAAGGAAGGCAAGTGGCTGGCGCCCGTCGTCCTGAAGGCAGGCGAAGAGTTCAAGGTCCGCGCGAATGCTGACTGGGCACTGAACTACGGCATCACCGAAGGCGCAACCGTCGCAGGCGGCGACAACGTCAAGGTCGAAGAGGACGGCACGTACCTCGTGACCCTCGATCTGACCGGCGAAGCGCCCGTTCTGACCGCAGAGAAGATGACCTGGACCGTCATCGGCAGCTTCGAAGCAAGCGGCTGGGCAACCGACGTTGCAATGACGGAGACCGAAGTCGGCGTTTGGGTATCCGAACCCATCGCGATGGTCGCAGGCAATGAATTCAAAGTCCGTGCAAACGCCGGTTGGGACGTCAACTTCGGTATCACCGACGGCGCAGCGGTTCAGGATGGCGCAAATGTCGCAGTCGAAGCAGACGGCAACTACGTTGTCACGCTCGACCTCAACAACCTGACGCTGACCTTCGCAGCAGCGGAATAAGACATATTCGACTCGATCCGTAAGCTCTCACTATAGGCTTAGCCGGATCCGATTCGAACGGATTTCGGTTGGAGCCGCAATAAGCGGCTCCAACCGTTCTTTTCAAGATGAGTCACTGAACCGCCCGAAAATTTCGGCGGTTTCTCCTCTCGGTCGTGATAAGGAGGGTAGTAAATGTATAAGAAAAAGATAACCCCCGGGGTCGTAAAAACCGTTCTCGGCGTACTGCTTCTGGGGATCTCGTGGCTTGTCGCCTCGGTCTTGATCCCGAAGATCAAGAAGTCCATCCTTACGCCCTATCAGCCCGGCGAAGACGGCTTCGTGATCTGGGCGATCCTTACTGGGATCATCATCATCGGCGGCATTATCCTGCTGTTCATGGGCATCAAGGAAATGGTGCGCACGGCACAGTATAATAAGAAGGTCGTAGCGAGCGGCAATTATGTCAGGAAGACAAACGAACGCAGCGCGTTCGCCGTATTCTTCTCCAACATCGGCAAAAAGATCGCAAACTTCTTCGTCGGCATCGGCAAGGGGCTTGCAGACATCGTAAAAACGTTCATCCACGGCGACTGGAAGACCAAGATCTCCTACGTCGTCATGGGGTTTGGCAACATCACAAGAGGGCAGATCTTACGAGGCCTTTTGTTCCTGCTTCTTGAGATCGTCTTCATCGTCTACATGGTCCTGCCCAAGGGCGGCGCCTACTGGCTTTCGATGCTGCCGTCTCTCGGCAAGGTCGCGCCCAACCCGCACGGCGTGTATAACGAGGTGCTGGACGCGTACGTTGCGACGCCCGGCGACCAGTCGTTCCGTATCCTGCTGTACGGCGTTCTGACGATCTTCTTCATCATCGCGGTCGTCTATACGTGGTACACCAACATCAAGCAGAACAAGATCGCGGAGCAGATCCTTCGCTCCGGCAAGAAGCTCAAGAGCGGCAAGGACGATCTGAAGTCGCTCGTCGACGATCAGTTCCATAAGACGCTTTTAGCGCTTCCGACCGTCGGTATCTTAATCTTCACGGTCATGCCGATCATCTTCATGATCCTGGTTGCGTTCACCAACTATTCCTCGATCAACGACGGTATGAACAACGGTCTGTTCCACTGGGTCGGCTTTGAAAACTTCAAGACCATGTTCTCGTGGGACGTCGGCGGCGTCAACTACTCCGCGACGTTCGGTGAAATCCTGCTGTGGACGCTGATCTGGGCGGTGTTCGCGACGTTCACGAACTACTTCCTCGGCATCCTCGTCGCAATGGCGATCAACAAGAAGGGCATCCATTTGAAGAAGGTCTGGAGAACCATCCTGATCATGACCATCGCGATCCCGCAGTTCATTTCCCTGCTGTACATCTCTAAGATGTTCAGTCTGAACGGTCTTATCAACGGCTTCTTGATCGACCTCGGCATCATCGAGCCGGCGAAGGCGATCGACTTCTTGGGCGGCAACAACCCGGTGCTCGCGCGTCTGATGGTCATCATCATCAATATCTGGATCGGCATCCCGTACCTGATGCTGATCGCAACGGGTATCTTGATGAACATCCCGGCGGACCTGTACGAATCCGCCAAGATCGACGGCGCAAGCGGCTGGAAGCAGTTTAGTAAGATCACGCTTCCCTACATGCTGTTCATCACCGGTCCGTACCTTCTTACGAGCTTTACGGGCAACATGAACAACTTCAACGTCATTTACCTGTTGACGGGCGGCGGTCCGACCAACCCGACCGCATCCGGCGCAGCGGGCAACGTCGGCTACACGGACCTTTTAATCACGTGGCTGTTCAAGATCACCCAGACCGGTACGGCAGCGGACGGCTCGCAGTATTATCTGGCTTCCGTCATCGGTATTCTCGTCTTTATCGTGGTCGGCGTCATTTCGCTGGTCGTATACAGCGTTCTGCCTTCGGTCAAGAATGAGGAGGATTTCCAATAATGAAAACGAATGAAAACACCGCCTCTATGAAGAGACATATGGGCATGAAGGCAGCTTCGCGCATCAGCAACACGATCATTCATATCATTCTGGTCATCATCAGCGTGATCTGGCTGATCCCGTTCGTCTGCATCGTGATCCAATCCTTCCGCGTATACCCCACGACCATGTCGCGTTACCTCCTGAACCATCCGGATATCGCGTTCCGCTGGGGCTTTGACAACTACGTGAATCTCTGGAAATCCGACTTCCCGAGATGGTACTTAAACACCTTCATCATCGCGCTTGTCGTCGCGGTGGTACAGACGATCATCGTGCTGTGCATGTCGTACACGCTGTCGCGCTTCCGCTTCAAGCTGCGTAAGCCGATGATGCAGTTCATGCTGATCCTCGGCATGTTCCCGGGCATGCTCTCCATGATCATCCTGTACCAGGTCCTGAAGGACATCGGACTCGCGGGCGCAAACGCGATCCCCGGTCTGATCCTCGTGTATGTCGCGTCCTCCGGCATGGGCTACTACGTATCGAAGGGCTTCTTCGACACGATCCCGAAATCGCTGGACGAAGCGGCGCGCGTCGACGGCGCAACGAGATCGCAGGTCCTCTTCAAGATCATCCTGCCGCTCGCAAAGCCGATCGTCATCTACACGGTTTTGACGGCGTTCATGGGCCCGTGGGGCGACTTCGTATTCGCAAAGTATGTCAGTGGCGTCACGCCGAGCGCATACAACGTAGCAGTCGGTTTGCAGTCCTGGCTTGCGACCGATACGATGACGAACAACTACTACACCATGTTCTGCGCAGGCGGCGTCGTGGTTGCGATCCCGGTCGTGATCCTGTTCATGTGCCTGCAGAGATACTACGTGGAAGGCGTCACGGGCGGCGCGGTCAAGGGTTAAGCCCGAACTCTAACGAGAAGAAAAGGAGTACACCGATATGGCAAGTGTAAAACTTACAAACGTAAAGAAGGTTTACGATAACAACGTTGTTGCCGTACACGACTTCAACCTTGACATCAAGGACAAGGAGTTCGTCGTGTTCGTCGGACCGTCCGGCTGCGGCAAATCCACCACGCTCCGTATGGTCGCGGGTCTTGAAGAGA
>CALGGM010000077.1 GCA_937915925.1 uncultured Clostridia bacterium
CTGCCACCCTTATCAACAGCCTGCTCAGCGTGTCAAAAGTTTTTTTGACACGCTGAACCGTCCGTACTCGGTACGAGCGGTTTTCATTCTTTTGGGGCTCAGCCCTCGATGATCTTTTTCGAGGAGCTTGCGCCGATGCGCGTTGCGCCCGCGGCAATCATAGCCTCCGCATCCGCCTTGGTGCGGACGCCGCCGCTTGCCTTGACGCCCATCTCGGGACCGACGGTCTCACGCATCAGGCGAACGTCCTCAACGGTTGCGCCGCCGGTGGAGAAGCCGGTGCTGGTCTTTACGAAGTCCGCGCCCGCCTGCTTTGCAAGCTTGCACGCGATGACCTTCTGCTCGTCGGTGAGCAGGCAGGTCTCGATGATGACCTTCACGAGCGCTTTGCCCTTTGCCGCGTCGACGACCGCCTTGATGTCCTCATACACGACGTCGAATTCCGCGCCGCGCAGTGCGCCGACGTTCAGCACCATGTCGACTTCCTTTGCGCCGTCATGGACTGCCTGCGTCGTTTCAAACGCTTTCACGACGGAAGGTGTTGCGCCCAGGGGGAACCCGATCACGCAGCAGGGGGTGACGTCGGTTCCTTTGAGCTGTTCGGCGACATAGCCGATCCAGAACGGGTTGACGCATACGCTCGCCGTGTTGTAGTGCTTCGCTTCGTCGCAGATGCGGCGAATGTCCTCACGCGTGGACTCCGGCTTAAGAAGGGTATGGTCGATATACTTTGCGAGTTCCATAAAAATACCTCCGTTTGTTATTCCGAAATGGGATAGCGGATGAGATTGTCATCGCCCTCCCAAAGGCGTTCGATCTTGTAATATTCCCGTTCCTCGGGATGGAAGAGATGCACGAGCGCGAAGCCGAAATCGAGCACGATCCAGCGTCCGTCCTCATAGCCTTCCTTGCGGCGCACGTCCAGTCCGATGGACGCAGCTTTCTCTTCGAGCTCGTCGCACAGCGTGCGCACATGCGTCACAGACGTGCCGCTCGCCACGACAAACCAGTCCGCAATGATCGTCCTGTCGCCGATATGCAGCGCAAGAATGTCGTTCGCTTTCTTGTCATATAAGAGCTTGCAGATCGCAAGCACATCGTTTTCACCGAATCGCTCCATGGTTCCTCCTATATCTTGCAATGCCCGGACGGTCGCCGGGTGTACCGGATTGTTTCTTTCTTTAATATACCAAATACTGCGCGATAAAGCAAGACGCATCATTTCATCGATGCCGTTTGCCGCGCGGATTTCTTCCACACCCGGATAGCTTCGGGACGGCTCGATCATGTCGGCGAGATAGACGACCTTGTCGAGTATGGTCATGTGCGCGTCGCCGGTCGTGTGCAGACGGATCGATTCCAAGATCTGCGGATCGGTCACGCCGTAAACCGTTTTTGCATAGTCCGCGCCGGCGGGAGCATGCAGGATCGGCAGCATCGGCGGCTCGGTATCCGCATACTGCAGCAAGGTTTCCTCCGGAAGATACTTCGCGCAATCGTGCAGGAGCGCCGCGACGCGCGCCTTTTTCGGATCTGCGCCGAAGCGTACCGCAAGCGAGATCGCGGTTTCCAGAACGTAAGCGGTATGCTCCATGCGGCTCGGCTTCAATTCCCTGCGGAGACGTTCATAATAGGTAACGATCTCACGCGGCTGATAGCACCCATGCAGATAAATATAATGTTCGGCTTTTGCGGAAATCATTCCCTTGATCGGGAGTGCGTCATGAATGCGGCTGCGCACCTCGGTGGAGGACAGGGAAGAGACCTCCTCCAAAAGAACGATCTTAGCGCCGAATTTCTCGCGAAGGCGTTCCGCCGTCTCCTCTTCGCCGCCGCTCTGACCCGTGCGGATCGTACAGACGAGCGTCGCAAGGGACGCGATGATCTCCGGGCTGCGCCAGCTTTCAAACGACTGCAGCATGTCCGAGCCCATGAAGAAGTACAGCTCCGCATCCGGTTCGCGCTGCTTGAGTTCCCGAAGCGTGTCGACCGTGTAGCTGGGACCTTCGCGCTGCAGCTCCATCGTCTCCGCCTCGAACAGCGGATCGTCCTCGACGGAGAGGCGGAGGATCTCAAGCCGCTGTTCATCGGTCGCGCCCTCGGCAAGCTGTTTATGCGGTGGGATGCGGTCGATCACAAACAGCACGCGATCGATGCCGAGCTGTTCTGCCGCGTGCTTTGCGAGCATCAGATGTCCGTTATGAACGGGGTGGAAGGATCCCCCGAATACGCCGATCTTCTTATTCATGTTCCTATTATAGAATAAATCTTTCGCGTTTGGCAACACTCATTTTATGAAATCGGATTCGAATTCGAAACGTATACTGAAAAGGTTTTGGGAAGTCCTCGACAAGCTCGTCTTTTCTTTGCTTCTGAGCGCGGTCGCGTCTCTGCTTCTGCCGATCAGGCGAACCGTCCCGATCTATATCCTTCTTTCCCTATTTATTTTCGGTCTGACATGGATCGTATCAAAGAGCCTTGGATCGCTTCGAACGCGGACGGAGGAACGGGAGCAAAAGCGGGAGCGGATGCTTGTGTCCCTGCTGCTGAAGGAGGACGGAGAGATCGGGGAGATGATCGGAGAACCGTGCCTTGTCCTGATCCGGAAGGCACAGGCGGATCTGTATGCCGTAACCGACGCCGTTCGTTCCGGCGCAAAAACGATCGCCGTTCCGTGCAACAGCAGGCAGCTTAAAACGTTCACAAAGCAATATGCGCCCAGGGTCCGCGTGATCGGGTTTGACGAGCTTTTGACACGCTTCGATCCGGAATTGCAAGAGAAAAAAGAATCTTTCTTCAAGAGGACCGTCAGAGACCTTTTTGGGGCAGCGTGGTGTAAATACGCGCTGCTCGGCGCCGCCTGTTTTTTGCTCTCGTTTTCCGTCCGGTTGAAAATATATTATCGGTTTTTATCGACCGCATGCATGATTGCCGCGACAATAACAGGCTTTTTACGCAAACGAACGGAGAGGAAGAATTTGTGAATATTTCTTGACAAGACGGGGGACAGATAATATAATATAAGCGCATGTATTGTACACTTGTGTACTAATATTGATAAGGAGGATACATGGATGAAAAAAGCAAGAACCATACTTGCGGTTGTTCTGGCTTTGGTCATGGTGCTGAGCGTCCTTCCCGTGTCCTTTGCAGATGATGCAAAGCTCCCGGAAAAGATCGAATCGCTCAGAAGCTACGATGAACAGAGCAAAACAACAAGGACCGGCAAGACGATCAAATCGCTGGATGAGCGTCTCGCAGGGAACAAAGAGATCGATCCGGAAACGATCGTTACCGCAATCGTGATCTTTGAAGATCCCGCGCTGAGCGACACTTATACGGCAGAAGAGATCCGCGCAAAGAAGGCGGAAGCCGCGCAGAACCGTCTGTCCGACGCGCATGACACCTTCTTCAAGGCACTGTCGTTCGATGCAAAGCGTGTTTACGATTACACCGCTCTGATCAACGGTATGTCCGTCAAAACCGCTTACAAGAACCTTTCCGCAATGGAAAAGATGAGCGGCGTCAAGAAGGTCTATGTTGCGAACGAGTATAACGCTCCCGTAACGCAGAAGCCGACGCAGATGAACGCGAACATCATCACCGGCGCCGCCGCGATGCAGAACATTCTGTATAAGGGCGAAGGTATGGTTGTTGCGGTTCTTGATACCGGCCTCAACCTGACGCATGAAGCGTTCCAGGATTACGGCATGGTCACGGAACCCGTGCTCACCGAGGAATCCATCGCAGAAGTGGAAACGACCGTTCCCGGCAAGTTTGTTTCCGAGAAGATCCCGTTCACCTATGACTACTATGACGGTGACGACGATGTAACGGACTACAACGGCCACGGTTCTCACGTCTCCGGTACAATCACCGGTTACGTTGTCGATGCTGACGGCGCGATCACCTTCTCCGGCGCAGCGCCCGCTGCACAGCTTGTCTTCATGAAGATCTTCGCGGATCAGGCGGCAGGCACGAACTCCGGCATCTACATGGCAGCTCTGGAAGACAGCTTCCTCCTCGGCGTTGACGCGATCAACATGTCCATCGGCGCACCGGGCGGCTTCGTCTATGACTGGGAGCTCGATGAGGAATTCGGCAACGTTTATAAGAAGCTCGATCAGGCAGGCGTCATCGTTTGCGTCTCAGCGGGCAACGAGTACTCCATGGCACACAACCCCGGCAACTTCGCGGGCGACGGTTACGTCCTTGCTGAGTATGCGGACTATGCGGAAGTCGCAAGCCCGTCCACCTATGCGGGCAACGCGTCCATCGCGTCCATGGAAAACTTCGCGTATCCTTCTTACGCGATCGTGTACAACGGCGAAGCGCTCCCGTTCAACGATAACTGCGACGACGGCGAGCACGGCTGGCTGGATGCCTTCGCAGGTCAGACGCTTGAACTCGTCGACTGCGGCAAGGGCAATCCCGATGAGATCCCCGCAGAGGTCGAGGGCAAGATCGCACTCGTCGTTCGCGGCGATCTGACGTTCTCCGAAAAGAACGAAAACGTTGCGGCGGCAGGCGCTGTCGGTATGGTGCTTTATAACAATCAGGCAGGCACCATCGGCATGCTGATCGATCCGTATTACATCCCGGCTATCAGCATTCAGCAGGAAGCGGGTCAGAAGATCCTCGAAGGGCTCGACGTTGACAACACCATCACCGTTCCGACGGAACTTCTCGAGGTCGACAACCCGAATGCATGGCTGATGAGCACGTTCTCCAGCTGGGGCTGCACCCCGAACCTGGAGCTCAAGCCCACGATCACGGCTCCCGGCGGCATGATCTATTCTTCCGTCGCGGGCGCATCCGATGCGTACGAAGTCTACAGCGGCACGTCCATGGCTTCTCCGAACGCCTGCGGTTCGTTCCTGCTGCTCTCTCAGTACCTCAAGGAGACCTATCCGACCCTGTCCAAGGCGCAGCGTGCAGAGCTCGCTGAGGATCTTGCGGAATCCACCGCATTGGTACCCTATGATGCGGACAACTACCTCTATTCTCCGAGAAAGAGCGGTTCCGGTATCCTGAATCTGGAATCTGCGATCAGCACGCCGGTTTACGTGGTTGAGCCGATCGTGAACCTCTATGACGATCCGGAGAAGACCGGTACGTACGAGATCCGTTACACCCTTGTCAACCTGACCGATTCCGAGCAGGTTTACGCAGCGGACGTTGTCGGTCTGTTCGATTATCCGGCAAGCTCCGGCAGCAAGTATTACAATACGTTAACGTCTGACTATCTGTTTGACGGCGACGGCATGACGGTCGAAGGCGATCTCGAAGCGACGATCCCGGCAAACGGCACGTTCGACGGCAAGATCACGATCACTGTTGACGACGATTACAAAGAGATCTTCGACAGTATCTATCCGAACGGCAACTTCATCGAAGGTTACGTTGCATTCTACGGCAACTCCGAGGACAACGCCGGTATCGTTGCTCCCGTCAACGAGGGCTACTACGGCGATGCGAACCTCGACGGCAAGGTCACCGCGGCAGACGCAGCGGAGATCCTCCGTGCGGTCGTCGGTCTGACCGAGCTCAGCGAAGAGGCGACCTTCCTTGCAGACGTCAATCAGGACGGCTCGATCACCGCAGCAGATGCAGCAATGATACTCCGTGCGGTCGTCGGTCTCGACGAGCTTCCCGCACTGGTTCTGCCGGAAGAGGTTGAGGCAAGCGAGATCCATCTGACCTTCATGGGCTTCTACGGCGATTGGACGCAGGCTCCCGTGCTCGATAAGATCTGGGCAAACAGCCCGGCTTACCTGATGTACTTCGCGGCTGAAAACGTCATGTATCCGCAGTACGCGGCTGCAGGCTATCTGCCGACCGATCTGTTCACCGCAATGGAGACCAACATCGCGCCGCACATGATGTACGGCGTATGGAGCTGGACCGGCAGTGCGTATACGTACTTCGGAACGAACCCCGTTGTTACGCTCTTGGATGAAGATGTTGCCGCGGATGCGTGGGAAGAGTACTTCATGAACGATCAGTACAACAACCCGCTCCACAATGCAATCTCTAACGAAAATGCGGATGCATTCAGCGTCGTTGATACCATGGCTTCTCAGCCGATCCAGCTGAGAAATGCGCGTCATCTTATCATGACGGTCATCGATGCGGAAACCGGCGAAGAGTACTATGTGGATGACACCGAGTACCTCGGCAAGGCATACTTCGATAACGACACCAGCTCCTGGGGTCCGCGCGGCACCTTTATGTGGGACGGTATCGTTACCAACGAAGAATCCGAATACTATGGCGGTTATGTTCCCAACGGCACGCTTTGCTATGTCGTCTATGAGACCATGATCGACTACCCGAATGCGCCGTTGAACATGGAATACGCATTCCAGCTCCTCGTTGACACCGAATCCCCGGTCATCACCGGTGTTACGGTTGATGAAGAAGCAAAGACCGTCACCGTCAACTTCGCGGACAACGGTTCCGGCTTGGCGTATGCGGATGCATATTACATGGACAGCCAGCTCCTGCAGCATGACCTCGGTTACGCGGTCGGCGACGATGCGGCAGAATACGTGATCGACATCTCCGAGCTGCCCGAGGATGTTACCATCATTCAGCTCGACGCGATGGACTATGCGACCAACTGGCCGGACTTCAGCGTGAACATCAAGACCGGCGAAGCGGAGATGAACGAGTTTGCGTACGGCTCCGTGCAGTATGCAATGGATAAGCTCCTCAACGACCCGACCATGAAGGGTGAGGTCCTTCCGGTCGAAGGTATCGTTACCGAAGTCTATAAGGACGTCGTTTACATCGAAAGCGCTTCTCCGACGCTCTATGATCCGGGCTACGGCATGGCGGTCAAGCTTGCCGATCCGGAACAGCTTGCTGACATCAGCGTCGGTGACGTCTGGGTCTTCCAGGGCGAGCTCGATATGTACTATGGCTGCCCGAGATTGGCGAATGCGGAAGCAACGGACATTCTCTACAAGAATGAATACATTGCGGAAGACGACTGGGATCCGGGCGATGAGCTCTGGTACCTGCCGGAAACCATCTTTGATCTGAGCACGATTCAGGATGCGCCGGATCGCTTTGTAGGCGCGGTCTACTTCCTCTCCGACCTGAAGATCCTCGGCATTACTGAGATCGGCGATGGCACGAGAACGATCTCCGTTACGAACGGTCAGGATGCGATCGATATCGTTGCAACCTACGGCGGCGAAGACGCTAAGGTTGGCGATATGGTCGTCGGCGCGTTCATCCTTGTCTTTGACATGGGCACGCCGCAGTTCCGCGTCCTTTGCGACGATTCGCTGTTCTGGATGGAAACCTATTGAGAAACCCAATGAGGGGCTGTTAAAAAAGTCCCAATAAAAAACAGCAAGACTCTCGGAAAAAGTCTCCGGGAGTCTTTGCTATGTGGTATAATATTTGTGTGAAAAATAATAAACAACCAC
>CALGGM010000078.1 GCA_937915925.1 uncultured Clostridia bacterium
CCTGCGCCGATGATGGCGATCTTCTGCTGCCATTCGCCGGTGAGGTTGTTGATGATCTTTTTCGGCACGTAGCGCGTTTCGGCATGGAGATCGCGCTCCGCAAGGAACTTCTTCACGTCGTCGATCGCGACGGGCTTGTCGATCGTGCCGCGCGTGCAGGCGTCTTCACAGCGCTTGTTGCACACTCTGCCGCAGATCGCGGGGAACGGATTCTCGCGCTTGATGAGCGCCAGCGCTTCCTCGTAGCGGCCTTCCTTCGCCATCTTCAGATAGCCTTGGATCGGGACGTGCGCGGGGCATGCGGTCTTGCAGGGCGCGGTACCGGTCTTGTGCGTGTTGACGCGCGCGGTGTCGCGGTAGTTCTCGTCCCATGCGTACTTGCCCCAGCGGATGCGGTCCGGCAGCACGGACTTCGGATACTCGACCTCGGTGCCGTCCTTCTTGCAAAGCTTCTGACCGAGCTTCAATGCGCCTGCCGGACAGATCTCGACGCACCGTCCGCACGCGACGCAGTTTTCCTTCTTGACGCTTGCGGTGTACGCGGATTTACTCATGTTCGGCGTATTGTACAGGAGCGAGGTGCGAAGCGCGTTACAGATCTTGACGTTGCAGTTGCAGATGTCGAAGATGTGATCCGTGCCGTCGATGTTCGTAACCTGATGCACGTAGCCGTTTTCCTCGGCGCGCTTTAAGATTTCAAGCGCTTCTTCCTTTGTAATATAATGCGCTCTGCCGGTCTCGACGGTGTAGTCCGCCATGTCGCCGACCTGAATACACCAGTCGGATTCGTCGTCGGTGCAGCCCTCGCCGATCATGGCGCGGGACGCGCGGCACGAGCAGATGCCCGCGGACAGATGCCCCTCGTATTTCTGCAGCCAATGGGAGATCTTTTCGATGCTGATGGCTTCGCGGTTTGCCTCGACCTCCTTCTCGACCGGTATGACGTGCATGCCGATGCCGTTGCCGCCCGGACGCACCATCGAGGTGATGTGCTCCAGCGGCAGGAACGTCATGCGCTCAAACATCTTCGCCACCGGCGGGTTCTTCTCGATGCGGTCGACCGAGGAGTTAAACAGCTCCGCGCTGCCCGGCACGAAATAGCTCGTGCGGTAGCGGAGTTCCTTCGGCGCGCCCGGGATCGGACCGTTGTCGTCGTAGTGATCGCCGTAGTCGTACTCGACGAAGCCGTGGACGCACAGAAGCTCCAAGGTCTCCTTGAAGAGCTTTTCGCCCATCTTTTTGTTCATCTCGAAGAGCTGTTCGTAGGTGTACCACTTGCGCTGCTTCATGGTAAGCGCGACGTCGACCTCGTTCTCGTTCAGGATCTCTCGAAGGCCCCAGTATTCCTCGTCGGTCGTTTTGAGACCGAAGAGCTTATGCGGGACGTTGTCGGTGATCCTTGCGCCGAGCTTTGCGTACTTTTTCTGCAAAATCGGCTCGCCGTCGTACTTGGATTTGGTGCGTGGATTTTGATCGTAGGTTTCCGGCATGGTCGTTTCTCCTTTATGTTATTCCGTAACGGTTTCGTTTTTCCAGTTCAGCACGGCGGTCTTGAGCCATTCCTCCCAGGCTTCAAAGCCGTCGCCGTTTTTTGCCGAGACCGCAAAGACGCGGATGGTCGGGTTCAGCTTGCGTGCGCGCTGCACGCACGCGTCGATGTCAAAGTCAAAGTACGGCAGCACGTCCGTCTTCGTGATGATCAGAACGTCGCTTTTTGAGAACATCAGCGGGTACTTTAAGGGCTTGTCGTCGCCCTCGGGCACGGAGAGCAGCATCACGCACTTGCCCGCGCCGGTGTCAAACTCCGCGGGGCAGATGAGGTTGCCGACGTTTTCCAGCACCACAAGGTCGAACGGCTCGTCGCCGAGCGCTTCCAACGCCCGCCGCGTCATGCCCGCGTCCATGTGGCACATGCCGTCGGTGTGCGCCTGCACCGCGCGCGCGCCGATGTTTTCGATGCGCACCGCGTCCACGTCGGAATCCACGTCCGCTTCCATGACCGCGATTCGAAGTTCGTCCTTAAGATCGCGGATCGTGCGCTCCAGAAGCGTCGTCTTGCCCGCGCCGGGCGACGCCATCAGATTGACCAGCAGCGTCCCCTTCTTTTTGAGCTCGCCGCGCAAAACCTCCGCGTCGCGGTCGTTCGACGCCGTGACCGTCTCCTTCAATTCGATAATCTTCATGCGTTTTCCCCTTATTTTGTCGTATTTTTTATTATATCAGCTCTTTCCCGATAACGCAAGAGAAATCGCCGCCCGCGGTGACAATCGCCGCTCGTATATTGATCCTACAGGAGCGGCGGTCTCGGCGAACCGAAAAAAGGCTTGCAGTGCAGACGACAACCCTTCCGTCAGCCTACGGCTGCCACCCTCCCTTGCACAGGGAGGGCA
>CALGGM010000079.1 GCA_937915925.1 uncultured Clostridia bacterium
CCTTTCATCCGACAAGTATTCATTTGAATCATCTCGCCGCAAACGGTCTGACCCCCTTTTACGACAGTCTGAAAGGACCGCGGGAGCGGTCCTTTTGCTTGTCTGTTATTCCCCAACCTGAATGCGGATGACGCACTCATAATTCGTGACGGCGTCGCCGTCGCGCTGCGTCGTGACCGCGGAAAGGGTATAGACGCCGGGCGCGAGGGTTTCGAGGAAGTCGTCCGGAATCTGATAACAGGATTCCATCAGCTCGAGCTTGTCGGCGGAAAGCTCTTTGATCTGCTCGTTTTGCGCGTTCAGCAGATAGATCCGCTGCAGCGTTGCGCCGCGCGGGGTGACGTCGATCGTTTCGCCGTGATACTCCACGAACGGAATTTGCGGATAGACGTCCCCATTTTCGTCGTGCTCCAGCACCCATGCAATCGGCTTGCCGTCCCCTTCGGGGTTCGACAGGAAATTCCAGAACGGCACGACATAGCTCGTCTTCACGCGAAACACCGCAGGGATATCATACGTCGGTCGGAACAGCAGCGGCTCTTCCCCGTCCTTTTCGACGATCAGCCCGCCCTTCGTTTCGGCGACCCTTGCGCCGAGCCAGTCGAAGTTGATCTGCTCCTCCTCCGTGGGCCACTCACTCGGCGGCACCGATGAAGCGATCGAGTAGGTGATATACTCGTCCGTCGCAAAGTCTCTTGCGTCCTCGCAGTCCGCAAGCAGGTACAGGATCCCTTGATACCGGATCGCGGGAAGCATTCTGCCCGAAACAGCAGGACCGTCTCTTTGCACCAGCATCGGTTCAAGGCATCTGCAGCTGCCGCTGTCGTAGATGACAAGCCCCTTCTCCGTCAGCGCGAGCGCCATGCCGGTCTCGCCGAAGTTCGCGTGGTTATCTTGAAGGGGAACGTGGTTTTTCTCGATCCCGTCGATCGTCGCGAGCATGAGGATCGTTTCGCCTTCGAATGTTTCGTCGGTCAGCCGATAGACCGTTCCGTTGTACCGCACCGACGGGATCAGCTCCGCGGCTGCGTTCACCGCGGGATCCGGCGTCGTCTGCGCCTCGGGCGATTCGGACGGGAACGCGAACGCCGAAGAGGTTTCGATCGGTACAAACAGCCGCCACTCGAAGTCGATGCGGATCATCAATCCGTCCTCGGTCATGGCATACGGCGCGCCGTACGCAGAGAAGTTTACCTGTCCGTCCTCCTCGGGCCATTCGCTCGAGATGATCTCGGACCGGATAGAACCGAGGATCGCGCTCTCGTCGATCTCGCCGGCGTACGCGTCGACGGTTTCGTCGAGGACGTACATCACGCCGTTGTACAGAAACGCGTGCGGAAGCGCGTTCGGCTCCTCGGGCATCTTCGTCGGGCTCAGGCCCGACGTGTCGAAGGTGAAGCGCTGTTCGATCATGCCGACCGTGGCGATCGCCGCCTGCGTGTCGACCTTGTTGTCGATCAGTCGGAACTGCTCCGTCACCGTCGCCGTGCCGCTGTACTGCGCGTACGGCACCTGCGCCGAGCAGTAATACGACACGAGCCACGCGCCGTCGGTGGTATCGACGCCGAACGAGCATTCCGCGTTGACGCTGATCGCAAGCTCTGCCCCGTTCCACAGCAGAACCGTGCTGTCCTCAAACAGGTCCATGCCGGAGCCGTCGATGATGTCGAACGGGTTTTCGTCCCACTGCGTCGGCTTGTCTTCCGGACGGATTCGGAACGTGGTCAGCCAGCGGATCGTGTCGCCGCCGACCGTAAAGTCGTGCATGCTCACATCGATCTTGCGGATCCAGCCCCAGTCCTCCTCGGAGAACGCGGGCTGCAGCGCTCTTTCGCGCGCCGCGGCATAGGCTTCGGCGTCCTCCAATTCCGGCAGCAGACGGATCGTGACGCTGTAGCCGTCGACCTCTTGAGCGATCGGCTCCGCCGGTTGTTCGGGAGATTCGGACACAACGCCGCTCATCTGCTCGCTTCGGTTCGGGAAAAACGCGTTCTTCATGATCGCGCCGCCGATCAGCAGGACCGCTGCCAGCACGATCGCCGCCGTCGAATAGGCGAAGACCGCGGTGAGACGTTCCTTCCGCTTGCGCGTGCTGCGGCGCGGCGTCCAGCGCTCCGAGGGCGACGCCTCGGTCGAACGCGCGGGTTTTCTCTGTTCGGTGCAGACGCTTTTAAGCGTTCGCTCCACTGTCTTTTCAAACGATACGGGCATTTCCGGGATCGCGTCGGAAACACGGATTCTTGTTTTATGCATTATCGTTTTCCTCCAGAATCATGCGTAATGCGCTCTTTGCGCGGGAGATCCGCGACTTGACCGTACCGACGGGTACATGCAGTACGCCTGCGATCTCTTCCATGGAGTAGCCCTCCTGTTTCAAAAACAGCGCGTTTCGCTGATCCTCCTTGAGCCGCATCAGCGCGGCGCGCAGATCAAGCGATTGCGCCGGATCCGAAAACGCGAGGGGCTGCTCCTCGATCTCATCCGTCTCAAAGACCTTGCGGCGCTCGCGCAATACGGTGTATGCTTCGTTGCGCAGAATGCGCAGAAACCATGCGCGAAAGCTGTCCCGCTTCCGTAGTCTGTCGCGATGCTCGTACGCCTTTACGATCGCGGCGCTCATCGCGTCCTCGCAGTCGGTCGTGTTTTTCAGGATCAGAAACGCCACGCCGAATGCGGTTTTCTTGACGTTTCGGATTTCCTCGATAAACACATCGTCATGTATCATTGCCATCGGCAACCTCCGTGCTCGCCCTTGCGGGCTGTACTCGAATGATCATTCTCAATAAGAAGACGCCAAAGCCACCAAAAAGGTTCCGTAAAAATCCAAATTTCTATGACAGCAAAAAGGAGCCGAAAGGCTCCCTTTTGAATGGTTCAATTATTTGGTCTTTGCACTCTTGACGTTCGACCACTCGCCGAAGTAGGTCATGCCTTCGAACTCGTGATAGGAACGAATGCGCACGTAATAGATCGTTTTGGATTTCAGGCTCTTGACCGTCGTCTCGCTTGTCTTCGGATTCGAAATCTTCACCGTCTTGACGTTCTTGGTGAAGGCGGAATCCGTCGCGATCT
>CALGGM010000080.1 GCA_937915925.1 uncultured Clostridia bacterium
ACTTCGTTCCTCAGGATGACAGGCGTTTTGTTCGCTACGTAAGCCGTCGTGCCATCATGTGTTTTGTTCGCAGATTCAGCAGGTATGTCATTCTGAGCCTTTAGGCGAAGAATCTCCTGCAAGTGCTGTGTGATGGAGATCCTTCGTCACTTCGTTCCTCAGGATGACAGGCGTTTTGTTCGCTACGTAAGCCGTCGTGCCATCATGTGTTTTGTTCGCAGATTCAGCAGGTATGTCATTCTGAGCCTTTAGGCGAAGAATCTCCTAAAATGAATCGCTCAGTTCATGCCAGTCCGGGTTCATCGTTTCAACAAGGGCATCCTTCTTTCGACGCAACAACCCCTTTAACTGCTTTTCCCGTGTGATCGCAGTTCGAACATCCGACGTCTCCTCATAATACACAAGCTTATGAACGTTGTATTTCTTTGTAAAGCCGTCCAGTAATCCGTTTTTATGCTCGTATACCCTGCGCCGCAAATCATTTGTGACGCCGATATACATCACGTTATTGTACTGGTTGGTCATGATATATACGTAATAGCGGTTCATAATGATGGAGATCCTTCGTCACTTCGTTCCTCAGGATGACAGTGTAATATTCCGCTTTTATGACTGCCGCTCCGCATTACACGGCGGCTCGACGACGATGCTGCGGGTTTTGCGGGCGGCGGAGCGGTTTTTCAGCGCGCCGATGATGCAGCAGGCGATAAACGCGAGCACGTGCACGGTGATGATCGAAGGACCCGGCTGCGCCTCGATAAGAAGCGACAGGAAAAAGCCGGTAAAAAAGCAGCCGAGCGACAGCGCCGCGGACGTGATCACGACCGAGCGGAAGCGCTTTGCAACGCGCATGGCGGAAAGCGCCGGAAAGATGATAAGACCGCTCACCATGATCGCACCCACCATCTTCATGCCGATCACGACCGTGACCGCGGTGAGCGCCGCGAGCATCATGGAGTACGCGTTGACGCGCACGCCGGTCGCTCTGGCAAAGCTCGAATCGAACGTGACGCTGAAAATCCGCGTGTAAAAGAGCACGAACAGCACCAGCACCGCGGTGCTGACGCCCACGGTGATCCACATATCCGTGTCGGTTAAAAGCGCCATCGACGCCGTGCCGAACAGGGAATTGCAGATGTCCTGATACTGGTTGTTCGAAAAGCGGAACAGCAGCGTACCGATCGCGATCGCGCCGGTACTGAGCACGGCGATCGCCGCGTCGCCCTGCATCCGGCGATTCTCGGTAAGCCACATCAGCGCGAACGCCGCAAGCATCACGATCGGCAGCGAAACCGCCATCGACGCGTTTCCGACGTTCAGCACCGTCGCGATCGCGAGTGCGCCGAAGCCGACGTGGCTTAGCCCGTCGCCGATCATCGAATAGCGCTTCAACACGAGCGTGACGCCCAAGAGACTTGCGCAAAGGGACACGAGCGTGCCGACCACGAGCGCGCGGGTCATGATCTCCGGCATGTTCTGAAAGATGGATGCGATCGTACTCATACGGCGTTCTCCTGTAAATATTTGCGTCCGACGGGACTGTTCTTATACGCCTGCGCCGTGCCGATGAACAGCGGATGGCACGATAGGTGCAGGATATGCGAGCACGAGCGCACCGCCTCCTCGACGTCGTGCGAGACCATGATGACCGTCATGCCCTGCTTGTTGATCCCGTGCAGCAGCTTATAGAACTCGGCGGTCACGACCGGGTCGAGACCCGTGGTCGGCTCGTCGAGCACGATGCACTTCTTGGTGGCGCAAAGCGCGCGGGCAAGCAGAACGCGCTGCTGCTGACCGCCGGAAAGCTCCTGATAGCTGCGGTTTCTGATCGGGAGAAGCCCCAGCATCTCCATATTGCGCCGTGCCATCTCGCGCTCGCGTCTGCCGTAAAACGGTTTCAGCCCGCGATAGCCGACCGTGCCGGACAGCACGACCTCCTCGACCGACGCCGGGAAGTCCTTCTGGATCGCGCTGCTCTGCGGCAGGTACCCAATCTCCGTGGGCTTCAATCCCTCGCCCATTACGATCCGCCCGGACGCGCACGGAATGAGCCCCAAGAGCGCCTTCATCAGCGTCGTCTTGCCGGAGCCGTTCTCGCCGACGATGCCCCAGAACTCGCCCGCCTGTATCTGAAAGCTGACGTCGTGCGCCACGTTGTCGCCGCCGTACGAAAGCCCTACGCCTTCAAATGTGATCAATGCCATTTACTCCACCGCCTTTTTGAGGACCGAAAGATTTTGACGCATCAGATCGATGTACGTCACGCCCGCGTCGAAGTCCTCCTTCGACACATTGTGACAGGAATGCAGAAGCCATACCTCGCACCCCGTCGACTCCGCGATCGTGTTCGCGATCCGTCCGTCCGAAAACTCGATGATGAAAACGCCCGAAAGATTCAGCTCCTTCACGCGGTCGATCAGAAACGATACCGTGGTGAGCGAAACCTCCTCGTTACTGGAACAGCCGGGCAGCGCCGCATAGTAGTCGAGATGAAGCTCCTCGCAAAGATAGCGGAACGGGAACCGCTCGGCAAACACGAGCGTGTCGCGCTTCGCGTCCTGCATCAGCGCGCGATAATCCGCGTCGAGCAAGGTCAGTTCGTCGATGAGCGCCGCCGCATTCTTGCGCATGGCGTCCGCCTCCTCCGGGAGCAGCTCGCACAGGGCGTCCGTGATCCCCTCCGCGATACGGATGGCGTTTTCGGGACCCGTCCACACATGCTCGTCGGCTTCGGGCTCGTCCTCCGCCTTCCCCTGCATACCTTCCTTGTGTTCCTCGTCGACCGTGTCGACAAGATCGACGAGCGCGACGGCGTTCAGATGCCTGCCGTTCTCCTCCAAAAGCTCGGAGACCCACTCGTCCGTTTCGCCGCCGACGTAGATCAGAAGGTCGCAGTTCAAAATCTTCGCCATCTCCGAAAGGCTCGGATCGAAGCCGTGGACCTCGCTGCCGGGTTTACACAGCATGGACAGCTCCACGCGATCGCCCGCGATACGCCGCACAAAATCGTACTGCGGAAAGATCGTCGCGATCACGACGGGCTTCTCCGACGCGGACGGAGCGACCGCGCAGCCGAGCGGCAGCGAAACAAGCAGAATACATATCAATAAAAGCGAAACAGCACGGCGTTTCATGCGTTCCTCCTTCCCCGCGTCAGCACCTTTGCGACCGGCGAACGGTGTACGCGCATCGCGCCGACCGGACAGAATTCCTGACAGCAGAAGCATTTGATACAGCCCTTCCGGTCGATCACGGCGACGTTCTTTCGGATCGTGATCGTATGCGCCGGGCAGACGTCGCGGCACTTCCCGCAGCCCACGCACGCGCGGCGCCTGACCCGCGGACGCGAGGCGAGACATGCGTTCATCGCGCGCTGCACGGTCCTTCCGAACACGGTCCTGCCGTTCACGAACAGAATGCTGTTGCGGTTATGAATAAGCTCAAATTCCGTTTGCAAAAACGGTTTATAATCCCCGAAGACGGTAAGCTCCGATGCGCTTTTCGGGCAGAAGCCGCGCCGAACGCCCGCCTGAATCGTCGGCACCTCCATGGGGTCGAGCCCGATGACCGTTGCCGCGAGCACGTCAAGACAGTGCGGGTTCTTCGACGCGAACAGCGCGCCGACATGCTTCGGGCTTCCCTGCGTGGGTCCGTTGCCCTCCATGGCGACGACCGCGTCGCAGATGTTGAGGACCGGCTTCCAGTATTCGTCCAGATCCACGATCATGTCCGCAAAGTCGTTCGGGTTCGGGAAACGGTAGTGATACTCCGGCTTCATCGTGCCGGGGACCGTGCCGAACATATTTTTCGCCGCGGCGGACAGCGTCATCATTCCGTGCGATTTCAGCTTGCAGAAATTGATGATCGCGTCGCAGCCGTCGAGCCACGCGGTATAGGAAAACTGCTTCGCCTGCACGGCGGCTTCGTCATACGCTTCCTTCACGGTAAAATCGCGGTTCAGCTCCGCGCCGGCGTCCTCCGCCTCCTTTAGACCTGACACGCTATAGACGCGGTTCAACACGGCGGCGTTAAAGAGATTGCCCGGGCTGTCGCCGATCACGACCGACGCGCCGCGTGCTTTCAATAGCCGCGTCAGCGCCGCGAGGAGCGTCGGGTGCGTGGTGACCGCTTTCTCGGGCTTTGCGCCGGAAACGAGGTTCGCCTTGATCGCAATGCGCATGCCGGGGCGTACCCAGTCGAGCCCGCCGAGTGGTTCCAATACATCTATCAGCGCCGCTTCGCACACGTCCGAGGCATAGTCCGGACACGGAACGATCGAAACGAGGTTCGAGTTCATTCACAAAGCCCCCTCACGAAACGGATCTCGTCCGCGTATTCTTCGAGTTTTTCGTGCGGTGTTTCGAGGCAGAAAGGCAGGTCACGCAATGCGGGGTGGTTTACGATGCGTCTGACGCCTTCGATGCCGATGAAGCCATCGCCTATCGCCGCGTGGCGGTCTTTGTGCTGTCCACACTCGAACTTTGAATCGTTCAGATGGATGAACCTCAGACGGTCGAGTCCGATCACGCGATCGAACGCGGTCAACGCGCCGTCGAGATCGTTCACGATATCATAGCCCGCCGCAAAGACGTGGCAGGTATCGAGGCACACGCCGACGCGGTCGTTCCGCTCGACGCCGTCGATGATCGCTTTCACCTGCTCGAACGTGCCGCCGATCTCGCTGCCCTGTCCGGACATCGTTTCGATCAGTACCGTCGTGTCCGTGGACGCGTCGAGGATGCGGTTTAAGAGCGCCGCGGTTTTGTCGACGCCGACGTCGATCCCCTGTCCGACGTGCGAACCGGGATGGAAGTTATAGTAAGGCGCGCGCATTGCCGTGCATCGCAGAAGATCGTCGCGCATGACAAGCTCGGCAAACTCGGCGACGGACGGATTTTCAGCGCACGGGTTCAGCGTGTAGGGCGCATGCACAAGCACCGGCGCAAAGGCGTTTTGCGACAGGTAATCGCGCATTGCCGCCGCGTCCGCTTCGTCCAAAGGCTTTGCCTTGCTGCCTCTGGGGTTGCGCGAAAAGAACTGAAACGTATCCGCAGCGAGCGAAAACGCCGTTTCCGCCATTTTCAATAGCCCCGATGAGGGCGATAGATGACAGCCGATGTGCAGCATATTTCCCTTTCAGCCGAGATTCCGGCACGATAATTTTGCTTATTGTAGCACAGTTTGGTTTTCCTGTCCATAGGACAATTCATGCGGGCAGCCGCAATTCATGTGCGTGGCACAATTCATGCGGCTACGCCGCAATACATGGCGAAGCCAATTCATGACCGAAGGTCAATTCATGCGCTACGCGCAATTCATTCACTATCCGCCCACCTGCAATCGCACGCGGTGAAAAAAGCGGGCTGTTAAGAAAGTCCTGTCATTCTGAGCCTTTAGGCGAAGAATCTCCAAGAAACAGTACAAACTTTTAGGAGATCCTTCGTCGCTGACGCTCCTCAGGATGACATTTCGAGACTTTCTTAACAGCCCCTGTCTGCTTTAGCAGACTGATGAGGGGGATTATCCGCGAAAAGCTTACGCTTTTCTGCGTATCACCTCATCCGTCGCCTTACGGCGCCACCTTCCCCATCAAGGGGAAGGCTCTTAGACACACACCATCTCCCTTATATAAAAATAGAAATCAAATTCACTACATTGACGGAAGACGGTCGAATCGATATAATACCGGTATCAACCTTCGGAGGGGACTATGACGGAACTTCTTGCGCCGGTCGGATCGATGGCGGCGCTTCATGCCGCGCTGCGTTTCGGCGCGGACGCGGTATATCTCGGCGGACCTTTGCTGCAGCTTCGTGCCAAGAGCGCGGGCTTTTCGTTTGACGACATTTCGAAAGCTGCGAGGCTTGTCCATGCGCACGGCAAGCGGCTTTATACGACGGTCAACGCGATCGCGAACAACGACGAGATCGAAGCGCTGCCCGCCTATGCAAATCGACTAAAAGAGTGCGGCGTCGACGCGGCGATCGTAAGCGATCTCGGCGTACTCACGACGATGCACCGCGCTTGCCCGAAGCTCGAACTGCACGTTTCTACGCAGGCAAGCTGCATGAATTATGCTTCCGCGCTGACATGGTACGAGCTCGGGGCAAAGCGCATCGTGCTTGCCCGCGAGATGACGGTCGAGGACATCCGCAAGCTTAAACGGAACATTCCCGACGATCTGGAGCTCGAGGCGTTCGTGCACGGCGCCATGTGCATGGCATACTCCGGGCGGTGCCTTCTCTCCTCCGCCATTCTCGGGCGGTCCGGCAACCGCGGCGACTGCGCACAGCCGTGCCGCTGGAAGTACGCGCTTGTCGAAGAAACGCGTCCGAACCAGAGCTTCCCGATCGTCGAGGAGGGCAATTCAAGCTATATTCTGTCCAGCAGGGACCTAAACTGCATTGGGCTTTTGGACGAGCTGATCGACGCGGGCGTGACGTCGTTGAAGATCGAGGGGCGCATGAAAACCGAGTATTACGTCGCGGTCACGGTGAACGCGTACCGCCGCGTGCTCGACGGCACGATGACCGTGGAGGAAGCGCAGCGCGAGCTTTTAACGGTATCGCACCGGCCGTACACGACCGGGTTTTATCACGGCGAGCTGCCGAACGATCATTCTAACGCCGGCGTATACACGCAGACGCATCGGTTTGCGGGGACGGTGCTCGCCTGTGAAAACGGCGTCGCGACAGTCGAACAGCGCAATCGGTTCCAAAGAGGCGATCGGCTTGAGGTCGTGTCCCCCGTCCTCCGTAATGCGGTCCTTCACGCGGACGACATCACCGATGCGGACGGCGCGCCGGTCGACATCGCGAACAAGGTCAAGGCGATCCTTCACATCAAAACCAATCTGCCCCTGCAGTCGGGCGATCTTTTGCGGATCAGGGTCGATGCGGGAGATCCCACAATATAAATGAAAAAGCGGAGGATCCCATGCGTTGTTGGGACGACCGTCGGTCGTCCGTTTTTATGCATCGAGGAAGATTCTTCGCCGCCGTGCGAAATTGGTACAGCTTTTTGGACAAAAATTTTTAGTTCTTAGTGACAGTTTG
>CALGGM010000081.1 GCA_937915925.1 uncultured Clostridia bacterium
ACATGGAGCCGAGCGACGTGCGTTCGATGTGCTGCCGTCTGCGTCTCGACCTTCGCGAGCTTCGTAAAAAGTCCGGCGGCTTCTTCGGCTCCGGCGAATCGACGGGCTCCGTCGGCGTGGTCACGATCAACATGCCGCGCATCGCGTACCTTGCAAAGGACGAAGCGGAGTTCTACGCCGAGCTCGACAAGATGATGGACATCGCGGCGCGCAGCCTTAAGACCAAGCGTACTGTTATCACAAAGCTCCTCGACGCGGGTCTCTATCCGTACACCAAGCGCTATCTCGGAACGTTCAATAACCACTTCTCAACCATCGGTCTGATCGGCATGAACGAGGTCGGTCTGAACGCAAAGTGGCTCCAAAAAGATCTTACGCATCCCGAGACGCAGAAGTTCACCCGCGAGGTTTTAAACCACATGCGTGAGCGCCTCTCCGACTATCAGGAGATGTACGGCGATCTCTACAACCTCGAAGCAACGCCCGCGGAATCCACGACCTACCGCTTCGCGAAGCACGACAAGGCGAAGTACCCGGACATCATCACGGCGAACATGAACGGCACGCCGTACTACACGAACTCGTCGCACCTGCCGGTCGGCTACACCGAGGACATCTTCTCGGCGCTCGACATTCAGGACGATCTGCAGACGCTGTACACCTCCGGCACCGTGTTCCACGCGTTCCTCGGCGAGAAGCTTCCCGACTGGAAGGCGGCGGCAAACCTCGTCCGGAAGATCGCGGAGAACTACAAGCTCCCGTACTACACGATGAGCCCGACGTATTCGGTCTGCAAGGACCACGGCTACATCACCGGCGAGCACTTCACCTGCCCGATCTGCGGCGCGAAGACCGAGGTATACTCGCGCATCACGGGCTACTACCGCCCGGTGCAGAACTGGAACGACGGCAAGGCGCAGGAGTTCAAGGACCGCAAGGTCTATAACATCGGTCGCTCGCACCTCACGCATCAGGGACCGAACCCCTCGCCCGACGACAGACTGATCGAAGCGGCGGTCGAAGCCGCGCAGGAAGTGTCCTGCTGCGCGCCGGTCGAGCCGATGATCGCAGAGGATGTGCCGAAGGCGGAAGCCGCAAACGCGCTGCTCTTTAAGACGCCGACCTGCCCGAACTGCAAGCTCGCGACCGCGCTTCTTGAAAAGGCAGGCGTCCCGTTCACCGCACTGAATGCGAACGAGGAAAAGGAGCTTGTCGAAAAGTACGGCATCAAGCAGGCGCCCACGTTGGTCCTCTTAAACGACGACGGCTTTGAAAAATACCGCGGCGTCAGCGACATCAAGGGCTGGCTGATGCACAAGGACGCGTAAAACACACAAAGAACCACCGGATTCTCCGCAGCACCCCTGCGGAGAATCGTTTTCGAAGGCAAGTAGGGACGGGCATTGCCCGTCCGCCGAGGAGATCCTTCGTCGCTTCGCTTCTCAGGATGACAGATCAAATAAAGTAGGGGCGATGACCTCGAAGCCCCGTCAAGAGACTGCGGAGTAAGTGACTACTACCCTTCCGTCTTGCTTCGCGATCCGTATCACACTCCGCTTCGCTTCGTTACAGCGGTGCCGTCGCGCGTTACTCGCGCGTCGCCATCTCTCCCCTGGCAAGGGGAGGTCGAATTTACGTCATACTATACCCTCCCTTGTCAGGGAGGGGGGACCGCGCAAGCGGTGGGCGGGTAGTCAATGAATTGGCTTCGCCATGAATTGACGGCAGATCCGTCATGAATTGTCCTGCGGACATGAATTGTGCCTGCGGCACATGAATTGCGGCTGTGCCGCATGATAAAACAATCACCTTTCTGGAGGAACATTTATGTACGACATGATCGTGATCGGCGGGGGACCCGCCGGAATGACGGCGGCGCTGTATGCGCTTAGAAACGGCAAGACGGTTTTGGTGCTCGAAAAGCATGGCTTCGGCGGACAGATCACGCACTCGCCGAAGGTGGAGAACTACCCGGGAACGCTTCAGATGAGCGGCAACGAGTTCGCGGATCGGTTCCTCGAGCAGATCCTGCATCAGGGCGCGGACGTCGAGCTCGAAAAGGCGATCTCCGTGAAGACCGAGGGCGACCTCAAGATCGTCGAAACCGAGGAGGGCGGACGCTACGAAGCGCTGACCGTGGTGATCGCGACCGGCGTGAAGCACCGCATGCTGGGGCTCGAGGGCGAAAACGAGCTCGTCGGCGAGGGCATTTCGTTCTGCGCGGTGTGCGACGGCGATTTCTATACCGATCAGACCGTCTGCGTCGCGGGCGGCGGCAACTCCGCGCTGCAGGAGGCGATTCTGCTTGCCGAGAAGTGCAGGGAGGTCATCATCCTGCAGGACCTTCCGATGCTCACGGGCGAGGAAAAATTGCAGCAGGTGCTCGCGTCGCGCAGCAACGTGCGCGTGCTGACGAACCTCAAGATCAATAAGCTTTTGAAAAACGGCGACGCGCTCGCGGGCGTCGAGGTCGAAAACCGCACCACCGGGCAGACGCGCGAGATCGCGTGCGACGGGCTGTTCGTGGCGATCGGGCTGATCCCCGAAAACGAGCCGTTCAAGGCGCTGCATCGGCTGAACAAGTACGGCTATTTCGACGCCGACGAGCAGTGCGAAACCGAAACGCCGGGCGTCTACGTCGCAGGCGACTGCCGCTCGAAATTCGTGCGTCAGCTTACCACCGCGGTCGCCGACGGCGCAACCGCCGCGCTTGCCGCGTGCCGGTATATCAACGAGCGCAAATAACACGGAATCCCGGAGGCTGTTCGATGATCCGAGCAGCCTCTTTTTTGCGGCATGGTTCGACACGGTTCGACAAAAAAGGATTGCACTTTTTTGCGCGGTGTGCCATAATAAAATTTACGAAGATCGAACGGGAAAGGAGAGACGGGCATGAAGACGGTGAGGCGAACGGTATGGCTGCTGTTGGCGGGCTGCCTGCTGCTTTCCTTTGCCTGCGGCACGCAGATCCCGGCGGTGCAAACGGAGCCGGAGCGCATTGCGGAGACGGAAGCGCCCGCGCCGATCGAGGAAGCGGTCTCGGTCGAAGCGGTTCCGGTCGCGGCGGCGACTGCAAGTCCGCTGCCCACGATGCCGCCGACGCCGATCCCCACGCCTGCGCCGACGCCTGCGCCAACCGAGATCCCGATCACCGATCCGCTGATCACGCTGATCGGCGGCGAATCCATCACGGTCGAGGCGGACTTCACCTTTACCGATCCGGGCTATTACGCGACCGACTATCACCACGAGAACCTTTCGGACGTCACGGTGAGCGGCGAGGTGATCCCGTACATGGTCGGCACGTACGAGCTGACCTATTCCGCGACCGACGATCAGGGCAGGCGATCCACCGCCGTGCGGCGCGTGGAGGTCGTGCCGGTCGAGATGCCGGAGATCGTCATGCCGCCGGAGAAGACGGTGTATCTGACGTTCGACGACGGTCCGTGCGGGTATACCGAGGAGCTTTTGGACGTGCTGAAAAAGCACAACGCGAAGGCGACGTTCTTTGTCATCGGCAACAAGGGCAGGGTGGACGTGATCAAGCGCGCGTACGAGGAGGGTCACAGCATCGGCGTGCATACGTACACGCACGAATACGCCAAGGTGTATAAAAACGAACAGGCGTTCTTCGACGATTTTTGGAAGACGCAGGAGGTCATCAAGGAGCAGACCGGCTCCTACACGCGCATCTTCCGCTTCCCGGGCGGCAGCGGAAACACCGCAAGCCGCCGCAACAAGGGCATCATGACGCGGCTCACGAAGATCATGGAGGACATGGGCTATCGGTACTTCGACTGGAACGTATCGGCGGGCGACAGCAGCGGCAAGGGCTACACGACGGGCAACATCAAAAGCCGTGTGATCGGCGGGCTGCGTACGCATACCGACTTTGCGGTCGTGCTGCAGCATGACATCCACCTGACCAGCGTCCGCGCCGTGGACGGCATCCTCACCTGGGGCGAGCAGAACGGCTACACCTTCCTCCCGCTGGATCTCACCAGCCCGGTCATGCACACAAAGGTACAGAATTAAACGAAAACAGCTCCGTTTAGGGGCTGTTTTTTGCGTGGAACGGTTTTTGGAAACAATGGGAAAGACTACCCCTCAGTCACCTAACGGTGACAGCTCCCCTGACAAGGGGAGCTCGAAT
>CALGGM010000082.1 GCA_937915925.1 uncultured Clostridia bacterium
CTGCCACCCTTATCAACAGCCTGCTCAGCGTGTCAAAAGGTTTTTTGACACGCTGGGGAGCCGTTCTGAACGGCTCCCTTTCTGTTCCTTCGGTTGATCGCTTACTTGCCCTTGTTCATGGCGTACATATCCGACAGCACGCCCGTGAGGAATTTTGCGCGTTCCGTGATCACGTCCTGCGATACCATCGGGTCGTAAGAGGACTGTGACTTCTTGATATAGGCGTTTGTGAACTGCAGGCTTTCAAGTACCGGAAGCAGCTGTTCAAACACCTCGTCGTACCGATCCGCCGGCGCGACGATCGCAAACATGTTGCGGCAGGTATAGTAGTTGTTGCCGCTGTACAGATTCATCGCGTCCTCGTCCATCAGCGAGCAAAGGATGGTGATGCGGCAGTCGTCGTCCCACGGCGTCGAACACGAGAGATACGCGCCGGAATCGATCGATCCGAGATCCGCAAAGAAGCCCTTGAAGCTGTACGCGCCGATGACGTCGTTAAACGTCAGCGAGGTAAAGAGCTGCTTGTCAAAATACTGCTGATACGCGATGCAGTAATCCCATGTGGACAGCACGCCGATGATATTGGCGGCAGGCAGCACGGGACCTGCGGCGATCATGCCGGAGCGGTCATACTTCTTCCAGAAGCTTCGCGTCGTCTCCGACTTGTGGAACGGCGCGAGCCCGCCGTAGAAGAAGATCTGCGTGCTCGGATCGTTCTGATCGTAAAGCTTGAAGCTGAAGGACGCGTACTCGCCGCTGATCTCATATCGCCATCCCTCTGGGACGAGCAGCGAGAAGTACCCGCCGTCGAGGCGGACAAGGTTCAGCTTCTTCTGCTCCGCGCTCTCGGAAAGCACGGTCACCTTGCCGTTCTCCACGGAAAAGCTCTTGAAATCTCCGTCCGATACCCAGCCCTTGTTTCCGAAGTTGTAATACGATACGGCGCCGTTGTCATCGTCCATGATCAGAAGCTGCGCGATATAGGAGCCCACCGGCAGCAGAACGCTGACCGTGCCGTCCCGATCCGGATAGCCTCTGGTGATGATATTGCCGGATTTCGCGTCCGCAAAGAACACGAGCGCCGACAGCTCAGCGATCTCACTGCCCATGTTGACCGTCGCTCTGCCGTAGCCCTCGCGGGTCGCGGAAAGGTAGGTCACGTTCCAGTTCTGATCGAGACCCACCTCGGCAAACGCACGGTTCAGCGCGCCGCCGTATGCCTGCTGCATGCCGTTGATCTTCAGCGAAAGCAGCAGCGCCGCGTGCAGATCCTCGTAGTTTTCGCAGGGGTGCATGATCTCGATCGCGGTCAGCCACATGGTGAACTGCTGTTCATAGGTCATGCCGCTTTGGTCCATCAGATAGGCGATACGGTTTAAGAGCGAGTTGTTGGTGTGCTGTCCGCCGTAGTCGTTCAGATCGGACGGATTCAGAACCGTCGGCATATAGTGAATGTCGCCCACAAAGCCGGGCTGCGCCTTTTGGTTCGGGTCCCGCATATCGCGCACAATTTCGCCGGTGTGCTCGCCGAGCAGCCAGGTCCGGTCGTCGGTATAGCCGGTGCTCATCTCGATGAGGTTGCCCATGATGTCGGCATAGCCCTCGCTGATGGCGCCGGTCTCGTTGACGGTGTACTGCGCCTGCGTGGAGGCGGCGACGACGCCGTGGGTGTACTCGTGCCCGATGACGTCCACGCTGTCGCAGCAATGGTTGATGTCGGAGATGCCGAAGCATGCCCAGCCGCGCAGAATGCCGTAGAAGCAGGCGTTGTTGACCGCCCTGCCGTTTTCGTCGCACCAACCGACGGTGATCAGAATCGGCAGCTCGAAGCCGTCGATGGAGCGGATCCCGTGCGCGGCATAGAAGTCATAGACGATGATATAGTTGGCGTACGCCATCAGATTGTTATCCGACCAGCCGTCCACCGTGTCCGAGGTCACGAAGGTGACGGTGTTGCGATAGTTGAAATCCCCGTACTGCGCCACGGCGATCTTTCGGGACGGGTCCATCAGATAATATTTCTGATCCCGCGGGTTGTAGCTGATCGGCACGTCCACATCCCGCGTGCTGCCGTCCTGCAGCTTCACCGTCGTCTGATAGCGTGTCATCTCCATTCCCTCGAAATACGGGGAATTGTCCACCACGGTTTCGTTGCTCTCGGAAAAGCTGTTCGCGGGGAGCGCCATCATATAGCTGCCGCTCGTGGCGACAAAGTGCTCGAGATACGGCATGTCAAACGACTCGTCGTCCAGCGGATTGTTCGTATAAACAACCCAGCAGTTGCGAACCATGCTGTTGAAAGGCACGACGAGGCGCACGGTCCGCTCGGAATAGATCGTAAGCCCGTACTTTGCAAATCGATTGGATACGACCGCCTCCGCCTGCTGTGCCGTAATGGCATCCTCCTGCGAGGCGATCCCGATGTTCGGCACAAAGGAGCAGGAGAGCCCCGCCGTGTAGCCGTCCGGATCCACGATGACGCGGAGCGTGGCGTAGCGGATCGTATAGCCGCCGTACCGCTGCTGATAGGTATAGAAGGTGTAGCCGGTGTTGTTCCGCTCGGAATACACGGCAAAGAATTCGCTGCCCTTGGACAGTCCCAACAGCGCCGCCATCCCCTGGATGGAGAGGATCCCCTCCTCCATGTTGGTCACCTTGCCCTCGTAATACTTGCCGACGAGGGTCGAGAGAAAGCCTTCGTTGGAGTAAATGTCGATGACCAGCGCGTCCGGATTCATCGCCTGAATGTCCTCGATGGTGAGCTGCTTCGGTCCGGTGCTGAGCGAAGCGGGTAGGTCGCTTCCGGTTGCGTTCTGCGCCTCGCCGCGGACCTCATTCAAAGCGGACGAAAGGGAATCCTCCCCGCCTTCCGAAAGTCCCTCGGCGCTGAACTGCTCCCCGGACGCTTGGAAGCCCGAAACCGCAAGTTCGCTGAGCTCCCCCGTTCCCTCGGGCGTCTCGACCGAAGCGGCAGCGTCGCCCTGATACTCTACCGTGTACGTCGTGCTTTCATCGTAAAACGTTTTTTCCGCGTCTGCGTCCGCCTGCGGAAGCAGCGCCTGCTCCCCGTCCGGCAGCGGCGAAGCCGTAAAGGGCATCGGCGTCGCTTCCGATGCGCTGCCGTCTTCGGCGGTCTTTGCAGGCTTGACGCCGCATGCGATGATCGGCGCCAACAGGCAAAGACACATCAGTCCCGCAAGTACTCTTTTCATGTTCGTAAGCATTGGATGACTTCCTTTCGGTATGGATTCTGAATGGGTTCCTGCGTAAAACGCGCCGACGATCTTATAATATATAGTATAACCGTTTCGATGCTCCTTTACAAGTATTTATGCGAAAAGTTGTGCCGTAAATGCCGATCAAAACAGCGAAGCCGCCCATTTATGTGCGAAGCGCAGTTCAGTAAAAAGAATGCTGAGAAAACGGTTTCTCAGCATCCCTTTTGTCTGATCAGTTCAGCAGCTCGTACTGCGAGTTATAGATCTCGGCGTAGAAGCCGTTCTGTTCGAGAAGTTCTTTATGCGTGCCCTGCTCCACGATCGTGCCGTGGTTCACGACAAGGATCGTGTCGGCGTCGACGATGGTCGAAAGCCGATGCGCGATGACAAAGCTCGTGCGGTCCTTCATGAGATCGTCCATGGTCTTCTGGATCAGAATCTCCGTGCGCGTATCAACGTTGCTCGTCGCCTCGTCGAGGATCAGGATCGGGCGGTTTGCAAGGTACGCGCGCGCGATCGTAAGAAGCTGCTTCTGTCCGCCGGAGATGTTCGTCGTCTCCTCGTTGATGACGGTGTTGTAGCCGTCCGGCAGCGAGCGGATGAACCGGTCGATGTGCGCGCGCTTCGCCGCCTCGCGCACCTCCGCCTCGGTCGCGTCGGGACGCCCGTAGGCGATGTTGTCGTAGATCGTTCCACTGAACAGCCATGTGTCCTGCAGCACCATCGAAAATACGCTCCGAAGCTCGTTTCGCGGCATTTGCATCACGTCCTTGCCGTCGACAAGGATCCGCCCGCCGTCGACGTCGTAGAAGCGCATCAGAAGGTTCACGATCGTGGTCTTGCCGCCGCCCGTGGGTCCGACGATCGCGACCTTTTCGCCCGCGCGGACGTTGATCGTCAATCCTTTGATCAGCGGTTCCTTCGGATCGTAGGAGAAATCGACGTTCTCAAACCGCACGTTTCCCACGCCCTCCGGCGCGGTCTCCTCGTGCGCTTCGGTCATCTCCTCCTCGTCGAGCATCTTATATACGCGCTCCGCGGACGCGATCGTATGCTGCAGCATCGAAAAGCCCTGCGCGATGCTCTCTAACGGTCCCGCAAACATCCGCGCGTAGAGCACGAACGCCACGATCGTGCCGACGCTCATGCCGAACAGGTTGTTCGCGACAAAGACGCCGCCGAGAATGCAGATCGCAATATAGGCAATGTTGTTAGAAAGCGCCACGATCGGCTGTACGATCGACGCAAGGAACGTACCCTTTCGCGCCGCGTCGCGCATGTCGTCGCAAAGCGCCGTCTGCCGCTCGCGCTGACGGGCTTCGAGATGGAACGCCTTGACCGTGTCAAAGCCGGTGAAGGTCTCCTCGGTCAGCGCGTACATCTCGCCGTTCTTCTTGCGCACCTCGGCGAAATACTTCTCGCTCTTGCCCGCGATCTTTGCCGACAGGAACAGCGAAAGCGGCACGAACACGATGACCGCCGCGGCAAGGATCGGGTTCAGCAGAAAGATCAGCACGATGATGCCCAAGAGTTTCAAAACGCCCGAGATCAGCGTATCGAGAAAGCTGTGGATCGTGTTTCCCATGGTGGAAACGTCGTCGGTCATGTGCGAGATGATCTCGCCGTTCGGCGTCTGATCGATGTAGCGCACCGGAAGATGCCGGATCTTGTCGCTCATGCGGATGCGGATCGCGCATGTGAAATGCCGCGAGACCACGTTGTTCATGATAAGCATTTCGCCGATCGCCGCAAGCGAGCTTCCCGCATACGCCGCGGCAAGCAGCACGCAGCCGAGCGCGAACGCGCGGTTGTCGAACACCGCAGGCTGTCCGAGATGCGCGGGTTCCCAGTAGTCATAGAGCCGGTCGGACAGTGCGGAAAGGATCCTCGGCGTCGCAAGGGACAGCGCGACCGAAACGAGGCTGATGAACGCGCCGAGCACGAGCCAACCCGCGATCGGCTTGGTATCCTTTAAGATACGAAGAACGATTTTTCCGGAAGTGTTCTTTTTCTTCATACAGCCTCACCTCCCAGCTGCGAGCGGACGATCTCGCGATAGACCTTGCACGATTTCACAAGCTCCTCGTGCGTTCCGCTGCCGACGATGCTGCCCTGCTCGAGCACGAAAATGCGGTCGCACCGCATGGCGGTCGCGGCGCGCTGCGTGATGATGATCTGCGTTTTTCCCGCAAGGAAGCGGTTCAGGCTCTTTCGGAGCTTGCTTTCGGTAAGGTAATCGAGCGCGGAAAAGCTGTCGTCGAACACGTACACCGACGCGGACTTTAAGATCGTTCTTGCGATGCTGATGCGCTGCTTCTGCCCGCCCGAAATGTTCGCGCCGGACTGCGCAAGGCGATAATTCAGCCCTTCCTCGTGCGAGTCGATAAACTCCGTCATCTGCGCGATGTCGAGTACGTTTTTTACCGCATCCTCGCTCGCGTTCGGGTCGCCCATGCGCACGTTGTCCAGGACCGTTCCCTCAAACACCATGCCCTTTTGCAGCGAGGCGGAAACGGATTCGCGCACACCGCCGCGTCCGATCTTCTCATACGGGACGCCGCCGAGCGAAATACTTCCCTCCGTCGGCGGATAGAAATCCAGTATAAGCTTCAATATCGTCGATTTGCCGCTGCCCGTGCCGCCGATGATCGCCGCGGTCTCCCCTGCGCGTACCGTGAGGCTGACGTCCGAAATCGTTTTGAGCTCGCTGTCGGGATAGGCAAAGCTGACGTGCTCCAATACGAGATCACCTTCGACAACCGTGCCGTCGCCCGCGTCCGCAGGCTCGTCCGGAAGCTCCAGTACCTCGGTCACGCGGTTTACGCAGACCTTGAGATGCGGTAAAAATGCGAACGTCCACGAAAGCATCATCACGCCGTTCAAGATCAGCGCGACGTACTGTACCGTCGCAATGATGCCGCCCGCGGTCAATCCCTGCGCCATCAACACGGGATCCTGCAGACGGTTTGCGCCGACCGACAGCATCACGACCGCCGCAAGGTTCAGCACCAGCATGCACACCGGGTTCACGAAGCCCGCGCGGACGTTTGCACGGATGATGTACTTTGCCATCTCCTCGGTCGCGTGCGCGATGCGTCCGTGCTCGTGCGCCTCCTTGTCGAACGCGCGGATGACGCGGATGCCGGAGAGCCGCTCGCGCATCAGTCGGTTCTGTTCGTCGATGTATTCATCGGAAAGCTTCCAGAGCCGATCGAGATGCCTGAGGATCGGAAACAGGATCAGAAACGCGATCGGAATGGACGCAAGCAGAATGAGCGCAAGCACGCGGTCGCTCAAAAAGGCAAACACCACGCCGCCCGCGATCATGATCGGAACCATCACGACGACGTTCACGAACATGCCGGAGATATCCGAGATCGTGGAAACGTCGTGCGTGGAGCGCGTCAAAAGCCCCGACGTGCCGATCTTCGAGAAGTGCTCAAAGTCCAACGCGGACGCCTTGTTGAAAATACTGCGTTTTAAGTCGCGAGAGAAGCTTGCGGAGATCCTTGCGTTCACCGCGCCCATCCAGAGCGCGCAGAGCATGGACACGACCGCAAGCAGCAGCATCAGTCCGCCGAGCTTCAGAATCGTTCCCATGTCGCCCACCGCAATGCCGTCGTCCACGATGCGGCTCATCAGGTACGGCAAAAACGCCCCGCCGAGCGTGAACAGCACGCACAGCACGCCGGTCAGAAGGATCTGCTTTCTGTAAGGTTTCAGGTAGGGTAAAATCGTTTTCATGGCATTCAGTATACCGTCCGAAGCGGTAAAAATCCAGCAACCGTCGGTTGATTTCCGTCAACGGTCGTTTGAGCGCAAGCACCTGCCGCATCTGCGGCGCGTTCAGTATACAGGAACGCGCGGATTCCGTCAAGACATAGGCGGTCTTTGCCTGTTCAATTTGTTTATACAAATTTTGGGAAACCCTATATTTTTTCAGATACTATGGGTGCTACAAATCTTATAAATTATAACAATATATTCTTATTGACACGGTTTCCCATCTCGTGGTATGATGTGTCAGTGGAGGTGTGTGAAATGGATGAACTTACAAAACTGATCAAGACGGAGATCAAAAAGCAATTTCGCAGCGTACGTCAGTTTTCGATGTATATCGGCGTGCCGCAGTCAACGATCGTGACCGCTCTGCAGAAGGGCATCGGCGGCACCTCGTTCGAAACGATCATGCATATCTGCGAAGTGCTGGACATCAAACTCGTCTCCGGCGACAACCCTGTCTTCATGGACGGCGAGAAGCGCGAGCTTTTGGAGCGCTATGCACGTCTGGATGCGGAGGGCAAGAAGGCCGTTCGCGCGCTCGCGGCAGTTGAACTGCTTCGCGTGACCGACGCGGAAGCCTATGCGGAGCTCGGCAAAAAGCTCGACGCCGCGCAGGCAAGTCCCATCACGGAAGAGTAAGCTTACTTTCGCAAAAAGCCGTTCCGACATGGAACGGCCTTTTTGTATTCCGTCATTTCTGCGCGTCCCGCACGCGGTCCAGAAGCGCAAGGAACTGCTCCTGCACCGGCTTTGGCGAACGGATGCGCACCGCGCCGCCGAGCGCCGCGACCCAGCCGAAGAACTGCTCCGACACCGCCACACGCACGAACGCCGTAAACCCGTCCTCGTGCGGGTGGATCGACACGTCCATACCGAAGCGATCGACAATCACGCCGATGACGCTTGCGTCGCAGTCGAGCACCACGTCCGCTTCCTCGCCCGCGAACATCGAGAAGTTGCGGCTCGTGTACGCCGACATGTCGATGGCGGCGAACGTGTCCTTCCCCTGCCGCTCCGTTTCCGCGATCGTGATGCGGTTCATCTTGTCGACGCGATAGTGCTTGATGCGCGCGTCCGCGGCGTCGTAGGCGATCAGATAATAGAACTCGTCGTCCCAGACGAGCGCGAACGGGCTCACGCAGTAGCGCGCGCCGGCTTTGCGCGGGACGCGTTTTTTGTTGAGATCGTACTGCCAGTACACGAACGTGATCTCCCGATCCTCCGCGATCGCGCCGTGGATGGCGTCGATGTTGTAGAACACGGATTCGTTGTCCGTCTTGCCGCGATCGGAGATATAGAGCTGACGTTTCAGAAGCGCCGCTTCCCCGCGGCTTGACAACGCCGCAAGCTTTTTGATCAACCGCCGCGTCTTTTTCGGCGACAGGAACTTTGCCGCCTGCACGCTGTCGACGAGCATCTTGAGCTCGGCGGGTTCGAACGCGCGCGACGCAAGATAGTACCCCTTGCGCTTGCCGACCGCGACCGATTCGATGTCCATGCCGTAATCGGCGAGCGTCATAAGATCGTCCGCGACGCTCTTGCGCTCCGCCTGTATGCCGCGCTCCTTCAACGCCGCGATCAGATCGGCGCTTGTCAACGGATGCAGCTCGTCCGTTTCGAGCAGCAGATCGCGGATCACCAGGATCTTTGCTTTTTGATTTTCCCGTTTCATACGTTCCTCCGTTCCAAAACCGTTCCGTTCTTTTTGCCCGTAAAGACGCCGTCCTTGACGGCGGGCACGCCGTTTACCAAAACCGTGTCGATCCCCTCCGAAAACCGCTCGGGCTGCCGATAGGTCGCCTGCTCATGTACCGACGCTGGATCGAAGATCAGAAGATCCGCGTCCGCGCCGATTTCGATCCGTCCCTTGCGCTGCAAGCCGTAGCGGTCCGCAGGCATGCGCGTCATCTTGTGCACCGCTTCCGCAAGCGTAAGCAATTTCCGTTCCCTTACAAAGCGCTCGAGCACATGCACAAACGTCCCGTACACGCGCGGATGCAACAGCCCGTCCCGCGGGTACGTCGCGTCGGAGATCACGTACGAAAACGGCTCTTTGTAGATCGCCGCAATGTCGTCCCCTTGTGTGAGCCGGTCGATCATCGTGACCGCACAGGCGTTTCTTGAAAGCAGCTCGGCGCAAAATCGCCACGGCTCCATGTCCTCTGCCGCCTCGGCAATCGTATTGCCGATCAGGCTGCGGTCCGCCTCCCGCCGCGCCGACGCGATCTCGATGTTCTCCCAACCGATCAGCATGGCGTAGTTGTCAAAATCCGTGCCGGTTTCCAACCGTTCTTTAAGAAGCTTCTGTGCTGCAGGATCGATAAGCCGTTTTGCGATCGCGTCCGTGCCACCCTCCAAAAACTCCGGCGGCAGAACGTGCAATAGCTGCGTGCTGCCTGCGGTGTACGGGTACGCGTCGCACATGACGTCGAGCCCGTCCTCCCTTGCGCGGCGGATTTTTCCCAGCGCGTCATACACGAGCTTGCCCCACCGGTCCTTACCCACCGCCTTCAGATGGCTGATCTGAAGCGGAACGTTGAGCGCCTTTGCGATCGCGAGCGCTTCGTCGATCGAATCGAGCAGATTCATGGATTCCGAGCGCATATGGATCGAAAGCGTGACGTCCGTATTGCGGATCGGTTCGAGCGCGGAAATGAGCTCCTCCGTACGAAAAAAGCACTCCGGCGCGTAGCCGAGCCCCAAAGAGACCCCGAGCGCGCCTTCGGAAAGCGATTGCTCCAGAATCGCATGGATCGCCCGGTAATCCGCGTCGGTAAGCGTTTTCTGAAAGCCCGCAACAGCGGCGCGGACCGTGCCTAAACCTACCAGCATGCCCGCATGGATCGGCAGCGGACGGCGTTTCAACGCGGAAAGATAGTCCGAAAGACGTTCGACCGGGGTATTGCCGAGCTCGCCCGTGATCGGATAAAGATACGCCGCAACGTCGTGCTTGTGCGGACCGAATACCGGCGCGGCGCTTAAACCGCAGTTTCCGTTGATGACCGTCGTGAGCCCCTGCAATAGCTCCGCTTTTCCGAACCCGTCCCGAAAGATCGCGGTATCCGCATGCCGGTGCGCGTCGATAAAGCCCGGCGTAACGACCTTGCCCGCCGCATCGAGGACCTCCCCGGCGTTCGCGCCGGAAAGATCGCCGATCGCCGCAACGGTCCTGCCCGCCACACCGACGTCGGAGCGAAACGCTTGCCTTCCGCTTCCGTCCAGTATACTTCCGTTTCGGATGATCACATCAAATTCCATACGGGTATTGTACCACCGTTCACCCCGCCTTGCAATCCCATTTATGGGAAAGCAAAAAAGGACTTCGAAAAGTCCTTTGGGTCCTGAAAAGCGGTCTGTTTTATGTCTCCAATCCGAGCTGCCGACAGATTTCAATGCGCTGCCTGCGGTATGCAGGATTTCTCAAGTCTCCTTTTCCGAAATCGCTTTCCCAATACGGATCGTTCGAGCCTTGTTCAATGCAGGCTTGCAGGATCGGCAGATTAATATTCAGCGTCCATCCGATCCGGTTGTTGATAAAGCCGTTGTAAAGCGCTTTTTGATCCTCGAGAGAAATATAGGTCCTCCCGCTTTGATAACATAAACCGCTTTTATGCAGATCGATCGTATTTCCGTAATGAACCGTATAATTCACTTCCTGCGGCTTCAATTCGGCATGGCCGATGATCTCATATTCACCGTAGAAAAAAGCATTGTCCATGATCATCTGCGAGGGAAGCATTTTCAGATTCTGCAGTTCGTTTGGAACCAGCGAAGGGTTCTCTGTTAAAACACGATACACGGCGACGCACAGCGGCTTTCCCATAAAGATATTCCAGAAAGGCTCTCCGCGTTTTCGCATCCGCTCATAGTCTATCAGTATTCTGCCATAACCGAACAGCCCTCGATTGATCCGGAACCGAAAGAAATCACCCTCGCGATACTTATGATGCGACTTGCCTTTCAGCGCAAACGCATGGATCTCCTTTAGATCGTCTTCTGTTGTTTCATCACACCAACGCACCACCCAATCGGAAAGCATCGAGAGTGAGCGGATGACCTGTCCTTCGTATGCCGAATGGTAATAGGTTACTTCGCTTGTCGGATTTGACAGCGAAACAGTACCTCGGACATAGGTTAATTGCATTCCGATGCGCTTGCACTTTTCCAAATTTGCCGCAGAAAACGGTTTCGGTTTTCCTTTTTCCGTTTTGGGTAAGATTTGTTTGTGGTCGTCCGAAAGCTCGGCTTCTACGCTGAACTCGCAATACAATTCATGATCGGGCTGCTCGTCAAAAACCTGAATTACTTTTTTGATCACGTTTCCATCCAGATAGGCAAACGTATCATACATGTCAAGTTTGCCGGCCGGTACTTCAAGTTTTGTCCATGTATCAGCAACAAGCGGCAGCGCAAAGCACCTGCGTTGTTCATTGGTAAGTTCAAACATAGGCTTTTCCTCTTTTTCGGTTTTCGCTTATAGCATAGTATTCGGTTCGAAAAAGCGCAAGCATACAAGCTGTAAAAGTGCTGCTCCGATCACGTCAGAGCAGCACCTTGCTTCCGTTTTCCCGATACCCGAGCGCTTCGCTGATCACGGCGGCGGCTTTCAGTACCTCCGCGGCGGCGTTACGGAACTCGTCCGAATCGACGCGGCGGAACATACCGATGAGACCCACCGCGTAGCGGATCTCGCCGTGATAGTCGCGGATCGGCGCGGCGACGCCGCGGATGCCGATCTTGAACTCGCCGTTTTCGATCGCATAGCCGCGTTCGCGCACGGCTTTGATTTCGGACAGCAGCGCGTCCGCGTCGGCGAGGGTGTGCGGCGTGTATGCCGTTTTGTGCATCTCGAAGATATGCTTTACGCTCGCGTCCGGAAGCGAGGACAGCAGCACCTTGCCCTGCGCCGTGCAGAACGACGGCAGATGCGCGCCGGTCTCGGACACGATGTGAAAGCTCGAATCCGCCTCCGCGTGCGCAAGCACCAGCGCTTCGCCGCGATCGAGCATGGTGAGCGACGCAGATTCGTTCGTTACGTCGACCAAAGCCTGCATCGGCTCGCGCGAAAGCGTGATGATATTGCGCGTGGAGCTGACCGCGCTGCCGTATTCGAACAGGCGCACGCCGAGCGCATAGCGTCCCGCCGTGTCCTGTTCGACAAGCCCGCAGTTTCGCATCGAGCTTAAAAGCCCGTGCGCCGTGCTCTTTGCAAAGCCGGTCGCGTCTGCGATCTCGCCAAGCGTCAGCGCGCGCTTTCCCTCCGCAAGCGCGTCAAGGATCCTGCACGCCTTTGTGATCGCGCGGACCGGTTCCGTTCTCCGCTCCGTCATGCGTCCGCGTTCGGATCGTACGGGAAGGTCTGCATCAGCTCAAGCTTAAAGAGGTTCGCCTTGTGCTTGCGGTCGATGAGCGCCTTCACCTCCGGATCGTCGATCTCGCCGGTGCGGATGTAGCGGTCAAGCACCGCGTAGGTAAAGCCGAGGTTGTCCTCGTCCGTCTTGCCGCAAAGCCCGTCGCTCGGGACCTTATGCACGAACATGTCGGGAAGTCCGAGGTATGTTCCGAGCTCCTTGACCTCCGCGACCGTGAGCTTTCCAAGGGGGCACACGTCGCCCACGGAATCGCCGTAGCGCGTGGAATAACCGACCCAGTCCTCACTGAGGTTACAGGTATTGATGACGCGTCCGTTATACGACTGCGACACCGCATAAAGCGTGCTCATGCGGATGCGCGGGGCGAGGTTGATGTAGGATTGATTACTAAGCTCCACCCCCGCTGCCTTTGCCGCGTTCACGACGCCGTTGTACGCGTCCTTGATGTTGACCACATACGAGCGGATCCCGAGATGCTTCACCAAAGCCTCGGACACGTCGATGTCATACTGCTCGCCGTTCGGCATCAGCACGCCGATGACGCGATCCTTGCCCAGCGCTTCCACGCACAGCGCAGCAGTGACCGAGCTGTCCTTGCCGCCGGAGATGCCGATCACGGCGTTGCAGCCGGGACCGTTTTCATCGAACCAGTCGTTCAGCCATTTGACGAGGTCGTTTCTGACCTTTTCCACGTTGAATCCCATACTTGTCCCTCCTTCATTCTACATTCTACATTCTGCGTTCTGCATTCTGTTTCACACCGTGCGCAGACGGATGTTCTTCTTGGCAAGCACTTCGAGGATGCGGTCGATATACGCCTGCACCTCCGCCTTCTGAAGCGTCTTTGTGGGCGAAACGAACGAGAGCCGGATCGTGACGCTCTTGCCCTCCGCCTCGTAGATGTCGACGAGCGAGATGTCCTTGAGCGTTTCGTCGCGATCCGCATAGAACGGTCCCGTGATGTCCGCAAACGTTACGCTGCGGTCGACCAGGAAGCTGAGGTCGATGTCGATGCCCGGGAAGCGCGACGCTTCCTGATACGAAAGCTCTCTTTCGGGGATCTCGGAAAGCGAATCCATATCGAGCTCGAGCGTGACGATCGCCGCTTTCTTATCGATCTCGGCGGCAACCTCGGGATGCACGGTCGAGATCGTGCCGATCGTGCTGCCGTCGAGCAGGATCGCCGCGGTGTTTGCCGGATGCTCCCACGCGTTTTGCGGCTGCACGCGCTCGAACGTCGGGTGGATCCTTCTGAGATCGAACAGGATCGCCGCGATCATGTCGCGCAGCGCGAGGAACACGGTGCGTTCCTTCTCGTGCGAGAGCATCGCAATGCCGAGCGTTCTGCGCTCGTTGCAGGTACCGTCCGCCTTGAGCCCCTTGACGGTCCTGCCGATCTCGAACACGCCGAACGACGGCGCGTAGAAGCGGTTCTCCTTCAAAACCGGCAGCAACGTCTGCATCATTGCGGTGCGCAGGACCGTCGCGTCGGGGTTCATGCCGTTCAAAAGCCGCACGTTGTCGGGCAGCGGGATTTTGAGATCGTTCAGCTTCTTCGCGTCGCACCAGAGGTACGTGTGGACCTCGTGCAGTCCGAACATCTTGACGAGCGCGTCCTTGACCGCCGCTTCGTCCGCCTTGACCTGCAGCGGCTTCACGGGACGCAGGGCGCTCAAAGTCGTCTCGATCTTGAAGTTGTCGTAGCCGTAGATGCGCGTGATCTCCTCGATGACGTCCGCGGGGATCGTCACGTCCTTGGTGGCGCGCCACGACGGGACTTTCACGTCGAACGCGGAGTTGTTCTCCCTCACGTCGAAGCCGAGCCGCGTCAGCGTGTCGTTGATCTGCGCGTCGGAGATGTCGATGCCCGTATAGCGATCGACAAACGCCTTGTCAAAGTGCAGCTCGATCTCCGGATAATGATACTGATAGCAGTCGGTGTAACGGCTCGTGACCTGCGCTTCGGGATCGATGGAAAGAAGCAGCTTTAAGAATCTGCCCGCCGCGAGCGCGCAAAGCTCCGGGTCGAGCGTCTTTTCGTAGCGCATGCTCGCGTCGGTACGAAGCCCGATGCGGCTGGAGGTCTTGCGTACCGAAACTGCCGAGAACGTCGCGCATTCGAGGGTGACCGAATCCGTATCGGCGACGATCTCGCTGTTCTCGCCGCCCATGACGCCGGCGACCGCAACGGGATGATTGTCGCTTGTGATCATCAGCGTTTCGGGGTCGATCTTCCGCTCCGTGCCGTCCAGCGTCTTGAACGCAAACGTTTCAGGGAAGCGCTGCACGCCGATCGTGCCGACCATGCGCGAATCGAACGCGTGCGTCGGCTGACCGAGCTCGAGCATGACGTAGTTGGTAAGGTCCGCTAAAAGCGAGATCGCGCGCATGCCGCAGTAATAGAGACGGATCTGCATGTCGATCGGGCTGACCTTCTTTTGGATATGCGCGGCGCGGATCGCGGAATAGCGGTAGCAAAGCTCCGGATCGATGAAGCCGAGCGGAACGGGCTCCAACGCATCGTATTTAGAAAGATCGTCGAGCTCCAACGGCTTTAACGGGCGCTTCGCGATCGCCGAAAACTCGCGCGCAATGCCGTAATGTCCCCAAAGGTCGGGGCGGTTGGTGAGCGACTTGTTGTCGACCTCGAACACGATGTCGTCAAATGCGTACAGCTCCTTGATCGGCTTTCCGAGCGGCGCGTCTTCGGGAAGCTCCAAAAGCCCCGTGGACGAATCCGCAATGCCGAGCTCTTGCGCCGAGCAGCACATGCCGCGCGATACGACGCCCGCAACGGTCGCTTCGCCGATCGTCATGCCCTTGACCGACGCGCCGAACGGTGCAAACGGTACGCGCATGCCGACGCGCACGTTCTGCGCGCCGCATACGCAGCGGTCGGTGTGATCGCCTAAGTTGAGCTCTAAAAGATGCAGCTTCTTGGAATTCGGATGCTCCTCGATCTTCGTAATCTCCGCGACTAAAACGCCGTTAATCTCAGTGCCGAGGTGATAAACCTCCTCCACCTCCGCGGTGGACAGCGTGAAGCGATGGACGAGATCCTCGATATCAAGCCCGGACAAATCCACATAGTCCGAGATCCAGTTCATGGAAACGTTCATGGTTCTGCCTCCTTACTTCACGAATTGGTCGAGGGACTTCAGGTTTCCGCTGTTCAGGTCGCGGATATCCTTGATCCCGTATTTCATCATGGCAAGACGCGTGAGCCCGAGCCCAAACGCGAAGCCGGTGTACTTGTCGGTGTCGATGCCGCCCGCCTTCAATACGTTCGGGTGGATCATGCCGCAGGGGCAGAGCTCCAGCCAGCCGCTGTTCTTGCACGACGGACAGCCCTTGCCTCCGCAGATCGCGCAGGAGATGTCAAGCTCGAATCCCGGTTCAACGAACGGGAAGAAGCCCGGACGGAGACGGACCTTGACGTCGCGCTGAAAGACTTCCGAAAGCATCGTTTTCATGAAGTAGATCAGGTTCGAGATCGAGATGTTCTCGTCGATCATGATGCCCTCCATCTGGAAGAACGTGTTCTCGTGGCAGGCGTCGGTGCTCTCGTTTCTGAAACAGCGGCCCGGGAAGATCGCGCGAAGCGGCGCGCCGTACTTACGCATGATCGCGTTCTGCGCCGCTGACGTGTGCGTCTTCAAAAGCTGCCCGTTTGAAAGATAATACGTATCCTGCATATCGCGCGCGGGATGGTGCTTCGGGATGTTCAGCGCCTCGAAGCAGTGGTAGTCGTCGACGATCTCGTCGTAGTCCTCGATCGTGAAGCCCATCGACGCAAAAATCTGCTCGACCTCGCGCTGCACGAGGGTGATCGGGTGATAGCTGCCCTCGCTCAGTCCGCTCGGCAGCGTGAGATCGTAGCGCTCGGTTGCCGCGATGCGCATTTCAAGCTCTCTTTGATGCGCTTCTTCGATGCGCTTTTTGATGCTCGATTCGACCTCGTCCTTCAGCGCGTTGACCATCTGGCCGTATTCCTTGCGCTTGTCCGGCGCGATCGCGCCCATGTTCTTCAAAAGTCCCGTGACCTCGCCCTTTTTGCCGAGGTAACGGACGCGCAGCTCCTCAAACGCTTCCTGCGCGTGCGCCTGCTGCAAGTGCTCATAGAACTGCGCCCGCAGTTCTTCCATTGTGATTGCCATAGCTTCCTCCTTGTAAAAATAAAGCCCATGCTAAACGCATGGGACGAAAAAACCTTTCCGCGGTACCACCCAAGTTAAGGGCTAAGCCCTTCTCTCGTTTCCCCGATAACGCGAGGACGCGCCGGATGGAGCAATGCAGAATGCAGAACGCAGAATGTAGAATGAATGCAGATTTTCCGAAGGAAAATCTTCCAGAACTCTTCACTCTTCTTTCTTCACTCTTCACTGTCGAAGACCGGATGCTCCGGTGCTGAACCTTCCCGTCCGTGCCCTGTTCCCCCGCTTTCAGCCGCGGCGGAGGCTCTCTTTCACTGCGTTCGGACGGTACAAAACACCTTCAACGCAAGGGATATTGTATCGCAAACAGTCGCTTCTGTCAACTTTTTTCATGCGGCTTTGCCGCAATTCGTGTCCGCGGGACAATTCATGCGCCGCAGGCGCAATTCACGCACTACCCTTCCGTCCGCCTTCGGCGTCCACCCTCCCTGACAAGGGAGGGTCGTGATGGTGCACGCTTGAGCTCCCCTTGTCAGGGGAGCTGGCTCCGAAGGAGACTGAGGGGTAGTGCCACTCCCGCAAACACAAATCATCCCATTTGTTTGCAGAACTATCTTTTACGATGTTCAATCAAGCAGAAGGCAGATAATAGAGCTTCCCTTCTTTGACAATCAACCTTACATCTTTTTGAAACAGATTGGTATCATTCACAATATTGACTATAGATGAACTCTGCGCGTGTTCTCCGATCATGTTTACCGTTCGTGCCGAAATCGGCTTATAATGCAGATCCTCATTGAACAAAGCCGGGACGTTCATAATAAATCCCTCTAAACCTTGCCTCTTTCTTCTGTTTGAATTCAGATCAATCTCCAACCTGTCATCCGTTTCCTGATGCCACTGCTTCAGCTTATCCAGCGCATTTTCACTTTGTTGTACATAGGATTGATACAAAGCAAAGCAGCTTTCTTTCGTTGCCGTTCCAAGGGTGAATACATATGTCATTTCGCCGATTCTGCTCATGATTACCAGAAGCAGTTGCTGATAGCGAAACCATCGGTTCGCTACCGCTACGCTTTTTTCATAATTCTTATAATCAAGATCTCTTTTGCCCGCGTAATCGAGCAAAGTCAGATTCGCCTGTCCGAGCAGCTGTGCGCACTCATGGTTCATATTCTCCAGATGCATGAGTTCCCGGTTTCTCCACGTATCGTCCTCAACGATCTCTGCCCGGAAAACCGCGCAATTTTGCATTTCAGTAATCAATGCAACAACCTTGCTCTTGTACTCATTGTTCTGGAATTCAGCGATCGCCTCCACCTCGCGCACAACGGAGTCTAGACGGTTATTGATTTGCGTCATGTAATACTGGCCGACCACCATGGCGGCAACGTTCATCGCAGCATTTATGGCATTCATTGATGCAAGCTTGTTTCCTGCAATAGTATCAACCGCCTTCAGATTTGCCTGACCTTTTATGCCATCCTTTCCTCGATAAAAGCCGCGAACTGCTCCTTTCATCACCTTTGAACGGGAAAGAACGGCGTCTTTCGGAATAATTGCCTGATACAACTGCCCCGCAGAATGCGCAGCCTTTCGATATTTGTGTATCGCCCCGGCATTTGCTGCAAGCTGCAACGTTCCCGGAATGACGCCGTCTAATCTAGAAAGCAGCGTATGATCTTTGATTTCAACCAATCGCTCTTCTTCCGTGTCGGTCAATCCGGGAAGATCCTCAAAACGGATCGAGAGCATTGCTTTATTCTCAGAACTCGGATCGGTTGCCATTTTCAAAGCGACTTCCGTTTCATTCTGAAATGCCTTGTCTTTTTTCTTTTTCTGCAAAGCAATAATAATTCCCACCGCGATCAGTGCCGCACAAATCGCGACCGCTGCCGTCAAATAATGCTCCATGTTCACTTTCCTTTGTTTGTATGCTCGTTCGCGCCTCGCTTACGGGATCTTTGCAAGGATCTCCTCGCAAATCAAGCCGATCGCATTCGGATTGTAGTCTATATCAAGGCCTTTCAACGTCAGTTCGTCGCCGATGATTTCCTCAATGGAAATCCACTCGTCGTCTGATAGATCGTCGAAGTCAAAATCCAATCCGAGGCTTCGCATAAAGGCGATTTCTTCTGCGGTAAACATTCGGGTCCTCCTTTGTTTTCATATAAGGAAAACGTCCCCGATCGCTCGGAGACGTTTTGATCTTTCATCAGTCGTTGCGCGCTGCCTTTGCGATCTCGCAGAGGTTCGCGAACGCGTTCATGTCGGTGATCGCCAGATCCGCGAGGACCTTGCGGTTGATGTCGACGTTGGCGAGCTTCAGACCGTTGATGAGGCGGCTGTAGGTGGTGCCGTTCATGCGGGCGCCTGCGTTGATACGGGCGATCCACAGCTTGCGGTACTCACGCTTCTTGAGCTTTCTGCCGACGTACGCATATGCCATCGACTTCATGACCTGCTGGGAAGCTGCACGGTACTGCTTGCTCTTTGCTCCGTAATAGCCCTTTGCGAGACGGAGGACCTTGCGGCGTTTCTTAACGGCGTTGACTGCTCTCTTAATTCTTGCCATGGTTTATTTCCTCCTTACTTATACGGAATCAGCTCGCGGACTTTCTTCTGTTCTTCCTCGGCAATGTAGCCGGTCTGACGCA
>CALGGM010000083.1 GCA_937915925.1 uncultured Clostridia bacterium
CCTCGGTGGGCTCCGGCGTCGGCTCCTCGGTGGGCTCCGGCGTCGGCGCTTCGGTCGGCGCTTCCGTCGGCTCCGGCGTCTCCATCTCTACGGTCGCCTGCGTCTCCTGTCCCTTGAAGCACGAGAACAGTCCGCCCGATTGCGGAACGGGCGTGACCGACGGCACGGGTGTTGCAGGCGCTTCCGTTTCCGTCGGGACCTCCTCGTCCACGATCTCGTCGACGATCACGATCTGTGCCTGCTGCGGCGTCTCAACGGGCGCCTGCGTCGCGGGCTCGCTCGGGACCTCCGTCGGCGCTTCGGTCGGCGCTTCGGTGATCACGGGCGCGGGCGTCGCTTCCGTATAGGTGATCAGCGACGTGCGGTCAATATGCTCCAGCAGGTCGTTCCCGTCGGCGTCCTGCCCGACCGTCTGCGACTCCAGACGGTATGCCGGTTGCTTCGGCAGCGTAAAGCGGTACATGCCTCTTGAATCCATCAGCCGGTACGCCTCGGTCGCAAACGCGTGCGCCGTCGCGCCGTTCAGCGTCGGCATCGGCTCCTCGCAGTCGATCCGCGTCGTGCCCGCGTCGGACGCGATGTACAGCTTGCCGACCGGAACCGCGGCGACCGCGTCCTTCACGGTCGCGTACGTCTCCGCGCCGCGCAGCCCGCTTGCCTGATCGACGGTCATGACGATCTTCGGATTCAGGGAACGGATCAGCTCCTGCAGCTTTTCCTGCGGCTTGTCCGCCTGCCAGCGCTTATGAATCTCCTTCGCGTCAAGGTAATTGTTGTCGTTCAGATTGAGCGTGATCGGCGCGTACGCAATGCCCATCTTCGTAAGCGCGCGTTGAAGCTCCTGCAGCCGATACCGGTAATCGACCGTCATGCATACGACGCCCACGGTCATCCCGTGTCCCGCCGCATACTTCGCGATCGTCGGTCCGAAGGTCTCCATCGCGTCGGAGGGCGTCGGAACGACGATCAGAATATCGCAGGCGGACGGCATATCGGAAAGCCATCCGTACGCGGGATCCGGCTCCTGTTCGGAAACGAACAGCGTGGAAACGGTGCATGCCTCGCGCTTTGCGGACAGCACGATCTTTGTGCAGGCGGGATCGACCGCGATCGCCTCCGCGTACTGCGCGGGCGACGCGAACGTGCGCGAATTCAGCGATTTGCCGCTCGCGTCAAGCTGTTCGAGAATTGCCTCCTCGGGCAGCGCAAACCACTCCAGATACAGCGTGCGCCCTTCGCCCGCATCGGACATCGTCAGCGAGATCTGCTTGTTTTTGGCGACCGTCAATCGCGTCATCACGTCGCCGTCCGTAAGATGGGCTTCCGGCTTCTGATCCGGTATCGCGTACGTCACGGTAAAGCTATCCTCGCCCGCAGCTGCCGGAACGGTCAAAAGCACCGTCAGCAATGCAAGCAGCAAGCACCCAATCCTCTTCATGTCTTTCTGTCCTTCCTTATTCCGTCATTCTGTTTCGACGCACGCTCCCCAATTCGCGCGCCGTTTTCAAAAGCGCATCCGGATCAAACGGATCGCGCAGTCCTGCCTCTTTCAGAGTGTCCAAAAACCCTGCGCCAGTCTTTCGCATCAGAACCGTTCGGTAAGCGTTCTTTGCCGCCTCCGGGTCGGTCTTGCTTTTTGCGTACAGCTCCAGCGCCGCCGCCATGCTCGTCGCATAGCTGACGTAGTAAAACGGCGACTGAAACGTATGCCGGATCTGCGTCCACGACCGCGACTCGACGCCGATGCGATCAAGCCCATAGTCTTGAATAATCCTGCCGTATGCGGCGTTCAGCTCCGCAATGGTCACGCCCTCGTGCTCATACGCGAACCGCTGAAACGCGTCCTCCGCGCAGCCGTCGATGAGCGCGTACAGCGCATAAAAAAGCTGTACGTCCTCCGCGGCTTCGGAGCGATCGCCATATAGTGTATCATACCGCAAAACGGTCAACAGTTCAAGCCCCTGCGAGTCGATTTCCGCAAGATCGAGCACGTTTCCGTTCTCCAACGCGTCTCCGTTCAGGTAGAACGACGCGTAATGCCCGAACTCATGCGCGACCGTCGAGGGCATATCGAACCCGCCCGTCCACGAGCTGAACAGGTACGGCGCGCCGTACGCCGGAAAATAGGTCACAAAACTGCCCGGCATGCGAACCGTGTCCGTTCCGAGATCGAACATTTCGTGCTCGATCATATACGTCCAAGGCTCCGAAAACTCCGGAAACAGCGAAACGATCGCTTCCCCGATGCGCGTCAGCGTCGGTTCCTTTTGAAATTCGATCCCGTACACGCTGCCGACCGCGCGGTAAAACGGATCGCGCAGATCCGAAAAGAGCGGGACGATCTCACGTTTCACCGCTTCCGAAAGTCTTGCCGCGTCCTCCGGCGTGTAATCACGATCCAAGCAGACATAGGCGTATTCCGCATAGGTATCGAACCCGAGGCGCTTTGCGATCGCGTTGCGCACCGCGATCAGTTCCAGAAAGATCGCCCCCGCTTCCGCGTTGAACAGCTGCATGTAGGATTCATATAACGTCTCAAAATCCTCCGCGGACAGCGACGCGTCCGAGACGATCGCATCCCCCGTCCACAGCGTGCCGTTATACTCGACCGTCAGCGCTTCCGAAAGTCCTTCGTACTGCCCGACCAGTTCGCGCTCCCGTTCAAGGAGCGGCTGAATGGAAAGATCCGAAAGCCGATCGGCGCGTTCGAGCGCCGCGACGGTCTCCGCATCGTAGCGGTCCTTTAATGCCGGATCGTCCTTTAAAAGCAGCGCGATGTCCGTCAGCACACATGAAAGCGCGTCGAGCGTCAGCGACAGCGTGTCGTACCGTGCCTTTTGTTCCTCGTCGGTCACATCGAGACAGTAGCGCACGTACGCGATCGCGGCGTCGGTCGACAGGCGCTCGAACGCGTCGGCTCGCGCGTCCAGCGCTTCCTGTGCCGCGGTCCCCTCTATCTCGCCGCGCTCGATGCGAAACAGCAGCTCCTTTGCGCGGGCAAGCTCAAGCTGTGCGTCCTCCCCGCCGTCCGGCAGCTCGGAAAACAAAAGCTCCGTGTGCGCCGTTCCGCTTTCATATGATGTTTTCCTTGCACATGCCGCACAAAGCAGCAGCGCAAGGCTCAAAAGAATCGATACTGCCCGTTTCTTCATACGTCGCCTTTCCGGAATGCGGCACGGCTGTGCCCGTTCGCATCCGGTACAGCATACGCAAGGTTTGCCGAAATTTATCCCGAATCAAAAGAATCGGTTGTCATAGCGCGAAAAATATGGTATAAAGTATGGAAGTGAGGTAATGCTATGAAAATTGTTGTACTGGCAGGCGGTCTTTCTCCCGAGCGGGACGTTTCCTTTTCCAGCGGAACGATGGCCGCAAACGCATTGATTTCTCTGGGGCATCAGGCGATCCTGGTCGATCTGTTTTTCGGGCTCCCCGATTGGGACGGGAAAACCGATCTGTTCGCGCAGGCAAAAAAGCTCGAGCCGTTCCGCGTTTCCGAAGCGGAGCCGGACCTCGACGCGCTGCGGCTTTCGCGCAAGGAAGGCTTTAACGATTACATCGGTCTCAACGTGCCGGAGCTTTGCGAACAGGCGGATATCGTCTATATGGCGCTGCACGGCGACTGCGGCGAAAACGGCGAGCTGCAGGCGTTTTTTGACGCGCGCGGCCTTCGCTACACCGGCTCCGGCGCCGCGGGCTGCCGCAACGCAATGGACAAATGGATCAGCAAGCAGCTTTTCGAGGCGGCGGGCGTTCTGACGCCGAAGGGAACGCTGCTCAAATCCGGCGATCCGTTCGATCCGGAAACGCTTCCCATCCCCTGCGTGGTAAAGCCCTGCAACGGCGGTTCGTCGATCGGCGTTTCGGTCGTGACGGACCGGCGCGATCTCTACGACGCGCTGCGGCTTGCGTTCTCGATGGAGAACACGATCCTGGTCGAGGAATACATCAAGGGACGCGAGCTGTCCTGCGGGATCCTCGGCGAGACGCCGCTGCCGCCGATCGAGATCATTCCGCTGCACGGATTCTACGATTACAAGAACAAGTATCAGGCGGGCGCCGCGCGCGAGGTCACCCCTGCCGAGATCGATGACGAAGCGACCGCGCGCATTCAGACGACTGCGCTGAAGGTCTTCCGCCTTCTCGGTCTGTCCGTGTACGGACGCGTCGATTTTCTGCTGACCGAATCCGGCGACGCATACTGTCTTGAAGCGAACACGCTGCCCGGCATGACCCCGACCTCCCTGCTCCCGCAGGAAGCCGCGGTCGTCGGCTATTCCTATGAACGGCTTTGCGACACGATCATCTCGCTGTCGCTGCAAAAATAATATGGGTGCAAGATTTACCGTTCAACAGTTATTGGAAGCCACGGGCGGCACGCTGTACGCGCCGTCCGATTTCGGCGACCCCGTCATCGACGGGCTTACGATCGATACGCGCACTTTAAAGCCCGGCATGGCGTACGTCGCGATCCGCGGCGGCACGTTCGACGGGCATCGGTTCATTCCTGACGCGATGGAAAAGGGCGCGGTGCTCAGTATTTCCGACACGGACGTTCCCTATCCGCACATCCGCGTTTCGAACACAGTCCTCGCCTATCAGAATATTGCGAAGATGCACCGCGAACGGTTCGATCTGCCCGTGGTGTGCATCACCGGCAGCGTCGGCAAGACTACGACGAAAGAGATGGTAAAGGCGGTTCTGGAAACGACGTTTCGCACGCACGCGACCGTCGGCAATCTCAACAACCAGACCGGCGTTCCGACCACGATCTTACAGCTTACGGAGGACGACGAGGTCTCTGTGACCGAGCTCGGCACGAACCACTTCGGCGAGATCGACGCGATCGCCCGCGTTGCTCAGCCCACAATCTGCCTGTTTACGAACATCGGCGAAGCGCACATTGAGTTCTTCGGCTCGCGCGAAGGGATCTTCCGCGGCAAGACCGAAATGCTCCGTCACATGCGTCCGGGCGGATCGATCATTGCAAACGGCGACGACGACTATCTTTGCACGATCCCGAACGCGATCACCTACGGATTCAAGGAGGGCGTTGACGTCCACGCGGTCGATGTGAAGGAATACGGTCTCGACGGCGTTCATTTTACCGCGGAGCTGTTCGGCGAACGCCTCTCCGTCACTTTGCACGTTGCCGGAAAGCATATGATCCGTAACGCGCTTGCGGCGCTGACCGTTGCACATCTGCTGCACGTACCGTATGCCGCCGCGCTCGACGCGCTGAAAAACTTTCAGCCCGGCGCGGGACGTTCCGACGTCATCCTCACAAAGCGGTTCACCGTCATTGACGGATCGTACAACTGCAATCCGACTTCGATGGAATCCGCGATCGACGTGCTGCATGCCGCAAGCGGCAGAAAGGTCTGCATCTTCGGCGATATGCTGGAGCTCGGCGAAAACGCGCCCGCGTTCCATGCGCGCATCGGCGAGTACGCAAAGCGCATGAAGATCGACCGTATGCTGACCGTCGGCGCGCTTGCAAAGAACGCCGCGTTCGACGAAGCCGACGCTTACGCTTCGGTCGACGATCTTCTCGCCGCCCTGCCCGCGATCCTAAAGGATGGCGACACGGTCCTCGTCAAAGCCTCCTTCGGCATGCACTTGAAAACCGTTGTCGAAGCGATCAAGGAGATGTAATCTTTACAAACAGGATAAGCAAGCTCTGTATCTCTGCGACGACCTGAAAATCGACATTTCTGTCTGTTTCTGTCGTTCGTTTCAAATCCTCCCCATGATAAGATAAAGCCATAGAAATCAAGGAGGAAAACAAAACGAACACAGATAAGACCTATGCGGAAAAGATCGCAAGCGACTACGCGCTCAAAGAAACGAGAAAGGTCGTCGCACTGAAAAAGCTCGACACCCGTGCAAAACTCCCTGCAAACATTTTCGCCTATACCTTCGGCATTATCACAGCGTTGCTGCTCGGCGTCGGTATGTGTCTGACGATGAAGGTTATCGGCGACGGAAGAACGATCTTTATGGTGGTCGGGATCATCGTCGGCATCATCGGATTCGCAGGCGTATCCGTGAACTATCCGATTTATAAAAGAATCCTGGAGAATTCAAAGAATAAGTATTCTGCCGATATTCTTTCCCTTGCAAAGGAAATCGCAGAAGATTAACGGAGAACTGCATGAACAGGCAAGAGAACAAATACCGGAACACAGCCTCGCTTATGGACGAGGCTCTCTTGCTTTTGCTTGAAAAGAAGGATTATGACCGCATAACGGTCAAGGAGATCTGCGAAAAGGCAGGTGTGAACCGCACGACGTTCTATCTGCACTATGACAGCATAAACGATCTGCTTCAGGAAACGATCTCCATGATCAACATGCGGTTTACCGATTCACTGTCGTCCGTTGAACAGGACAGCCTCAGCACCGAAGTTTTAACAACCGAAAAATACCTGAGGCCGTATCTGACATTGATCAGAAAACATAAAAGAGCATATGAGGTTGTTCGACAGAAAGGCAATCTTTTCAATACCAAAGAAGCGTTTGACGGTCTGTACCGCACAGTATTCTCGCCTGCCTTGTCTCATTTCGGCGTCAGTGAGGACGAGAAGAAATACGTACTCGCGTTTTACACGCAAGGGACGGTTGCAATCATCGGCGAATGGATCGACGGAAATTGCAAGGATGACATCGATATGATCATCGGTCTTATTATGAAACATACGCTTGCCAATGAAAACGGTTGATCGCGTTCAAACGCTGTATCGCGAAAGGAATGTTTCCTTTTATGCTTCGATCGCGGGACCGCTCCTGATGGGAACGGTGCATCTTGCCGCGACCTTAAAACAGTTTTCATGGCTGACTTGCAATTACTGCCTGTTCTCGTATCTGCTTGTTTTGATCCGAGTGCTTTTGGCTTATCTCGACAGGCAGGAAAAGAAACGGCGGCTGTACCTGATCGGCGCGCTGTCGCTTGCGGTTCTCGCCGTTCCGATGACCGTTGCCATGGTCAAAACGATTACGGAAAAGGATGCTCCGGTTTACTTCTTTTACTGGATGATCTATCTGTATGCAACCTACGGCACGGTAAAATTCATCCTTGCCGTTCGGTCGAGGCACAGGGCGCGAAAGAGCGGCAGCGCCTTTCAGGACGTGCTGTCCCGGCTCTCCCTTGTCACCGCGGCTTATACGATACAGATGATGGAGTTTGCGCTGATCGCGACCTTCGATAAGGACCATTCCGAAGCGATGATCATGATGCAGTTTTTCACGCACGGCGCGATCATCATTTTAACTTTGTTCGAGATCGTGCTGCTGATTTTGAAATATGTACATTCGGTCGACGAATGATTCCGAGAATACGGAAAACGGAGAGCTCAAACTCTCCGTTTTCTCTTTCTCAAACATTTCCTTTTCTTGATGCCGTTACGCGTTCTTCAACCGCTTTACCGCGTCGACCAGCGCATCCGCGCGATCGGTCTTTTCCCACGGGAAGTCGGGATTGCCGAAGTGCCCGTTTTGTGCGGTCTGCCGATAGATCGGACGGCGCAGGTCGAGCGTTTCGATGATCGCCTTCGGGCGCAGGTCGAAGACCTCTCCGACCGCCTTTTCGAGCAGCTCGTCCGAAACGGTTCCGGTGCCGAAGGTATCCACGCGCACAGAGACCGGCTTTGCGACGCCGATCGCGTATGCGACCTGCAGCTCACAGCGGCGCGCAAGCCCTGCCGCCACGATGTTCTTTGCGATATAACGCGCCATGTAGCTTGCGCTGCGGTCGACCTTTGTAGGGTCCTTGCCGGAGAATGCGCCGCCGCCGTGACGGGCATAGCCGCCGTAGGTATCGACGATGATCTTGCGTCCGGTAAGACCCGAATCGCCCTGCGGTCCGCCGATGACAAACCGCCCGGTCGGATTCACGAGCACGCGCGTATTTTTGTCAAACAGCGCCGCGGGCAGCGCGGGACGGATGACGTTTTCGAGCACGTCCTTTTCCAGCTGCTCGTGCGTGACATGCTCGTCGTGCTGCGTCGAAACGACGACGGTGTCAATGTGGACCGGCTTGCCGTCCTCGTATTCGACCGTGACCTGCGATTTACCGTCCGGACGCAGATAGGACAGCGTTCCGTTCTGACGAACCTTGGTAAGCTTTCTCGTCAGCGCATGCGCAAGGTCGATCGGCAACGGCATCAGCGTCGGCGTTTCGTCGCATGCGTAGCCGAACATCATGCCCTGATCGCCCGCGCCGGTGTCCAAAGGATCCGCTTCCAGACCCTGCTTGCTTTCGAGCGACCGATCGACACCCAACGCAATGTCGTCCGACTGCGCGTCCAGCGCGACGATGACGCCGCAGGTGCTGCCGTCGAAGCCGAACTTCGCGCGGTTATAGCCGATGTCGCAGACGGTCTTTCTTACGATGCTCTGAATGTCCACGTAGCATTCCGTGGTGATCTCGCCCATGACGAGCACCAGGCCCGTCGTGCAGGTGGTCTCGCACGCAACGCGCGCGTTCGGATCCTCCGAAAGGATCGCGTCCAGAACCGCGTCGCTGATCTGATCGCAGATCTTATCGGGATGCCCGATCGTGACCGATTCGCTTGTGAAATACGATTTTCTCATGTTCTCTCCTCTTTCCGCCTTACCGCAGTATCATCCATCAGGCTGTTGAGGCGGGAGGCAGAATCCGCGTTTCACAAAGGAGCTATACTGACGTATGCGACTAAGTGAATAAGCGGATCGTTTGCGACGGATAAATAAAGAGAAAAGGCGATTTCTCGCCTTTTCTACCAACAGAAGTTCAATAATATTGACCGTCGCAAACAGTCTGACCCCTACTCCGACAGCCTGAACATCTCATCTTTCAGCTGAAGCTGCAGGAATTGGCACCTTGCATTTGCAGGTTGCCGGACTTCACAGGGCCTGTCCCTCCGTCACTCTTGATAAGGCTATTTATTTTTTCCAATGTATTGTATCATCGAATCTTGCAAAATGCAAGCAATTTCTCTATAATAGTGATGATTATTTTTATCGAGGTGCGCATGAAACGATTGCTTGCTCTTCTTCTGACGATTCCCCTGCTGCTCGGCTGCACGAAAACCGCCGTAAACGGGATCATTCAATGGGGCGAAGGCGGCGGCACCGACACGCTGATGCGCCCGCTATGCTCGTATACCGAAGGCTATCTTGACGGCACGATCGCTCTTCGCAACATGACCGGCGGCACCGGAACCGTCGCAACGCAATACGTATACGATAAGCCCGCCGACGGACAGACGCTCCTGCTCGGCGCGGAGAACCCCGCCATGTACGATGCGCTCGGTCTGTCTGTTTTGACCTACGCGGATTTCGACTGCGTGATCCTGATCGGCAGCGAAACGGTCGGCGTGACCGTCGCAGCTTCCTCGCCGTACGAGGATTTCGCCTCCTTGATCGACGCCGCGAAGGCGAACCCCGACACGATTCGTCTTGCCACCACCGCGAAGGGCGGACTTCCGTGGACCGTTGCGCGGTTCATCGAAGCGGTCACCGGGGCGACGTTCAACGAGATCCCCTATGACAGCGACGCGACCGCCCGCACCGCCGTACTGAACGGCGAATGCGACGTCACCGTCATGAAGCTGCAGGCGGGGCTCGACGCCGCTAACGAAGGCGCGATCCGCTATCTCTGCCTGTTTTCCGACGCGGCAAGCGACGCGCTTCCCGACGTCCCCCCGATCACGGACTACGATCCCGCATTTTCCGCATACCTGCCGTGGGGACCGTTTTACGGCGTGTTCGTGAAAAAGGGTACCGATCCGAAAACCCGCGAAGCTCTGTCCGACGCGTTTTTGAACGGGTTCCGTGAGCCTGCGTATCAGACGCTTCTTTCCGATCTGCATGTTGAACCGCTTGGGCTTTGCGGCGACGAGGCGAACGCGTACATCAACGCGTGGCGCACGGCGAGCCTTGCGGCGCTGAATGCGCAATGAGGCGCTTTTTAAAAAGCTTCACATCCGATCGCATTCTTGCGCTTGCGCTGCTGCTTGCATCCTGCGGCGCGTTTTGTGCTGCCCTTAACCTTCGTCTGTCCGACAACGCCGTCAACGCAGGGACGTTCCCGCTGATCGTTTCGGCGGCGTTTTTGTTGTTCTCCGGGCTGAATACCGTGTTCGCGTTCCGCAAAAAAGCGGACGCGCCGAAAGGTTCGCTGTCGTCCGTGCTATGGGTCGGCGCGCTGCTTTTGGGACTGTCCGCGGGGCTGTTGCTGCACGTTCCGTTCTGGATCGTCTGTCCTGTCTTTCTGTTTGTCGCATCCTTCGCCGTATTGAAGCAAGCATGGCTTCCCTCCCTGCTGTCCGCCGCCGTGACGACCGGGCTTATTTATCTCGTGTTCGCGGTTTTGTTCCGCGTACCGTTACCGTGAGGCGCCTATGCAGGGATTTCTCGACGTCTTATCGTTTCTTATCCGCCCCGAGGTGCTCTTATGCGCGGGGCTCGGCACGCTGCTCGGCGTCTACGTCGGCGCGATCCCCGGGCTGTCCGGCACCATGGCGGTTTCTCTGCTCGTTTCGCTGACCTATACGTGGTCGGAGGTCCCCGCGATCGCGCTGATCATGGGCATGTTCGTCGGCGTGGTCTACGGCGGCTCGCGAAGCGCGATCCTTCTGAATATTCCCGGCGCGCCCGCAGCCGTCGCAACCGGCTTCGATGGCTATCCGCTCGCGCAAAAGGGCAAGGCGGCGCAGGCGATGGGACTTGCGTGCGTGCAGTCGTTTATCGGAACGGTTCTCGGGATCCTTGCGCTCGCGCTTCTGACACCACAAATCGCAAAAATATCCTCTCTGTTCAAGTCCGTCGACTTTCTGCTGCTCGGGCTGATCGCTCTGCTTCTGGTCGGAAGCGTGTCGCGCGGCAATCTCCTAAAAGGTCTTTTGGGCGCGTCGCTCGGGCTGTTTCTCGGATGCATCGGAAACACCTCCCAGTTCTCCGTCAATCGCTTTACGCTCGGCATTCGCTACTTGGACGGCGGCGTCAGCTTTATCGTCGCCATGATCGGTCTATTCGGCGCGGGCGAAGCGCTCTATCAGCTTTCTCTGGATCAGCCGCCCGTTCGGCAGGAGGTTCCGAAGCGCATCATTCCCCCGTTGAAAACGGTCCTAAAGCATCTTCCGCTCACGCTGTTCAGCTCCGTTCTCGGCATCATCGTCGGCGCGCTGCCCGGCGCGGGCGGCGATATGGCGGCTTTGCTCAGCTATGACGCGGCGAAGCGCACCGTGCGCAAGCCCGAGGTCCCCTTCGGCGAGGGCGCGGTTGAAGGGCTGATCGCGCCGGAAACCGCAAACAACGCGGCGATCGGCGGCGCGCTCATTCCGATGCTGACGCTCGGCATACCCGGCGACGCGATCACGGCGGTGCTCTTGGGCGCGCTGTCCATGCGCGGCGTGAGCCATCTGTCGCTGCTTTCCGCGCGTCCCGATCTCTTTCATCTGATCCTCGCCGCGCTGATCCTTGCGGCGGTGTTTTTGCTGCTGTTCGGGCTTTCGGGCATTCGCGTGTTTGTGAAGATGCTGAAGATCCCGAAGGGACTTCTGATGCCGATCATTCTGGTGCTGTGCGTCGTCGGGTCGTACGCGATCAACATGAACGTATACGATGTGCTTCTGATGGTGCTGTTCGGCTTTCTCAGCTTCGTCTTCAAGCGCTTCTCCTACCCCGTCGCGCCGGTCGTTCTGGGGCTGATCCTTCGCAATCTGTTGGAAACGAATACGGTGCGCGTCGTGCTGCTGTTCGGCGATCTCTCCATGTTCAGCGTACTGAGCCCGTTCCTGCTTGCATTGCTGATCGCGCTGCCGATCCTCTCATGGGTCCGCGGCAGAAAGGAGCGCGTATGAAGCTGCAAATCGAACGCGCGCATGGGACGATCATAGCGCCCCCGTCCAAATCGGCGCTGCACCGCCGTCTGATCCTGAATGCGATCGAGGGCAGCTTTGACGCGCCGCGCGATCCGTGCACCGACGTCGGCGTCATCTGTGAAGGGCTTCGCGCGATCCGAGCGGGCGATCCCGTTTCGCTTCGCGACTGCGGCGCGGCGATGCGCTTTCTGATCCCCGTTTCTCTGCTGTTCGGCGGCGCTTCGTTTACGGGAAGCGAGCGGCTTTCCGAGCGTCCGCTTCTGCCGCTTCTGAATGCGCTTCGTGCGCATGGCGCGGACATTTCTTCGGACGCGCTTCCGCTTACGGTCTCCGGCTCGCTCCGTCCCGGGCACTATATCATGGACGGCGGGATCAGCTCGCAGTTTTTCAGCGGGCTGATGATGACCCTGCCGTTCCTTTCGGGCGACAGCTTTTTGGGATGGACCGACCGTCTCGCATCGGACGGGTATGTCACGCTGACCGAACGCATCTTAAACGAGCACGGCGTCGTTGTAAGGCGTGAAGGAAACGGATACTCGATCCCAGGCAATCAGACGCCTGTCGCCTTACCCTTGGCCGTGGAAGGCGACTGGTCGTGCGCTGCGCCGATGCTGATTCTCGGCGCGATCGCGGGCTCCGTCACGGTGACCGGACTTGACATGCACAGCGTACAGCCCGACCGCGCGATTCTCGACGCGCTCTCGCAATGCGGCGCGCACGTTTCGATCGACGGCGACGCCGTGACCGTATCGAAGGGGACGCTCTCGGGCTGCAAGTTCAACGGCGATCGCGCGCCGGACCTCGTCCCCGCGCTTGCCGCGCTCGGCTGCGCATCGGAAGGCGATACCGTTCTGTACCGGCTCGGGCGGCTTCGGCTGAAGGAAAGCGATCGGTTCGAAGCGATCCTGCGGCTTCTCGCCTCCCTCGGCGCGGACTTCGAGACCGAGAACGGCGATACGGTCGCGATCCACGGACACGGCGCGATCAAGGGCGGTTTTGCGGAGGTCCCGTTGGATCACCGCATGGTGATGGCGGCAGCCGTGATGAGCGCGGCGTCGGCAATGCCGGTCACGCTTTCCGAGACCGACAGTCTGAATAAATCTTACCCAACATTTTTACGGGATTTTGAACGGATAGGAGGACGGATCGATGCAATCTGAATGGGGTCATGCGCTGCGCGTCACCGTGTTCGGCGCGTCACACGAGCCGGAGCTCGGCGTCCGGATCGAGCATCTGCCGAAGGGACTTTCGATCGATACGCAGGCGCTCCAGGCGTTTTTGAACCGGCGCGCGTCCGACGGCGGCGTCGGCAAGACCGCGCGAAGGGAGCCGGACCGCATCGTCATCCGTTCCGGACTGACCGACGGACGGACCGACGGAACGCCGTTTGTCGCGGTGATCGAAAACAAAAACGTCGATTCCGCGCCGTATGACGCGTACCGCGACGTCCCCCGTCCCTCGCATATCGATTATCCCGCGCGCCTGCGCTTCGGCGAGGACGTCGACCTTCGCGGCGGCGGGCACTTTTCCGGTCGCATGACGGCGGCATACTGCATCGCGGGCGGCGTCGCGAAGCAGCAGCTTGAACGCCGCGGCGTCGCGATCGCGGCGCATCTCCGGTCAGTCGGCGGCATATCCGACGTTCCGTTCGATCCGGTGCATCCGGATCCTACCGTTATAAAGGCTGTTTCCGAAAAGCCCTTCCCCGTGCTCGACGACGCGCGCGGCGAGAAGATGCAGGCGAAGATCCAAGCGGTGCAGGCGCAGGGCGATTCGATCGGCGGCGTGATCGAGTGCATCGTGACGGGCTTTCCGAAGGGCATCGGAACGCCGCTGTTTTGCGGGATCGACATCAGGCTTTCGGAGCTGCTGTTTGCCGTGCCCGCGGTGCGCGGCATCGCGTTCGGCAGCGGCTTTGACGCTGCGAACATGACGGGCTCTTTACACAACGACCCGTATGTCCTTGAGAACGGGACCGTTCGCACCGAAACGAATTGTCACGGCGGATTGATCGGCGGGATCAGCACCGGCATGCCGATCGTCTTTTCCGCCGCGATCAAGCCCGCTTCGGGGATCGTGCTGCCGCAGCGGACGCTGAATTTCAAAACCGGCGAGCAAACCGAACTGACCGTCCGCGGACGGCACGACGCGTGCATCGCCGTGCGCGCCGTTCCCGTGATCGAAGCGGTCGCGGCGCTTGCCCTGTATGACATTTTACTGGAGGAACAATATGCTGAATAAATACCGTGCCGAGCTTGATCGCATCGACGACGCGATCGTCGGATTGTTCTGCGAACGGATGCAGACTGTAAAGGAGATCGGCGCATATAAGCGGCTGAATCATATGGATGCGCTCGACCGAGACCGCGAGCGCGATCTGCTGGCGCGCCTCGACGCGCAGGTTTCCGAGGATCAGCGCGGCGCGGTGCATGCGCTGTATCGCGCCATCCTTTCGATCAGCAAGGCGCAGCAGCGTTTCACAAACACGAACCTCGTTCTGATCGGCATGCCCGGCTCCGGCAAGACGAGCGTTGCGCGTCATCTCTCCGCGCTGCTCTCCCGCCCGATCGCCTCGACCGACGAAGCGGTCGAAGCGCGCATCGGCACGACGATCGAAGCGCTGTTTCAAGCGCAGGGCGAAGCGGCGTTCCGCGCGATCGAAACCGAGGTTGTAAAGGAGCTGTCCTCGGTGTGGGGCAGCATCATCGCGACGGGCGGCGGAACGGTCCTCTCTGAGGAAAACCGCAGGATCCTTCGCGAGAACAGCCGCATCTATTATATTAAAAGACCGCTCGATACGCTGGACAGAACCGGGCGTCCGCTCTCGCAGGGCGATGGCGCTTTAGAGCGTCTGTACGCCGAACGGCACGCGCTGTATGAATCCTTCTGCGACGTACAGCTCGACGGCGACGACGATTTCCTTGTCACAGCAAACCGCGTCGCCGAGGAGTTCCGTTCGCATTTTACATTATAACAGGATCATGCATCATCTCTCTTTAATGTCATCGAAAGAAGCGCGGCTTCGTCAAGCGCGTTTCCATAGGCGTCGTGTACAATTCACGAACTACCCGTGAAAACGTGTGGTTTGTTTTTGGCTATAAGCCCTTGTTGCCAACTCGCGCCTAAAGACACTGCTTGCACGTTGTCCAAGCTCTCTGTTTCTCCTTACTTTTCGCCCCTATAGGGGCTCTTAACGTTTAAACGGATCTTTGTATTCCTTTACACGCAGCTTATCCACCGCTATACCGTTATTCTCTTGATTCTGTATGTACTTCCTAATCGTGGCTTCGTTTAATCCTACTGTTGACACGTAGTAACCCTTCGCTTCTATCGGAAGTGAGGCTTTTTGTGTAGAACTTCTTGTCTCGCACCCGCGTAGCGGGTGGTTTTTTGTTTCGCTTCGCTCAACGGTCTGAAGACGTAATAGAAAGAAAGGGCGTCCTTGCGCCCTTTCATCCGACAAGTATTCATTTGAATCATCTC
>CALGGM010000084.1 GCA_937915925.1 uncultured Clostridia bacterium
ATTCTATACTTATATTCCATGCAAAGAGGCTGCCTCACTAATGAGACAGCCCCTTTTTATTGTTTCGCCGCATATTAACCTGTTATAAGGCTGTTCATGGACCATGTTGCTTTACCGCCGGAACGTTAGTACTAACGAATAATGGTCAAAAAAAGATTGAAGAAATACAAGAAGGGGATTCCGTCTATGCTACGAACCCCGAAACCGGTGAAAGCGGATATAGACGCGTCGTTCAAACATTTGAGCGAGAAACGGATGAAATAGTTCGGTTGCAGATCAACGGCGAAACAATTACCACCACACCAGGACATCCATTTTATGTTCCTCAAAAGGGCTGGACAAAGGCGATTGAACTGCGCGCCGGCGATATACTCGTGACAAATAACGGCGAGTATGTTATACTTGAGAAAACTGAACACGAGATTCTTGAATCTCCGGTAAAGGTCTTTAACTTTGAGGTTGAAGAATACCACACATATTATGTGGGAAGCGCTTCGTTTGTTCTGGTACATAATAGTTGTGCGCATAAAAGTTCTTCATGGAGAAGTCAAAAGGCAGAATATTGGAGAACTCATCAGAATACTCCATCGAATCTATATGAATTGTCAGACACGAACGTGTCAAGGATGGCAAGTGGACGTGCCCCAATTGGATATGATGGCGATTTTATTCAACTTCACCATGTTGATGGAATAGCGAATTCAACAAAAATTGTTCCTATGACACGAGCATCTCATACCATTTTACATAAATTCATAGGCTACTCACAGTTTATTGATTATTCAATGTAGAAAGGATTTGATTATGGAAGAACGATATATGTTAGTAGCAAAGCGATTTGCAGAAGGTAAAATGTCTTTTCCTGATTTCGATATTGAACAGACAATGCACCCTGAAATGTGGTCTTGGCTGCAATCACTATTATCGGATGACATCATTCGACAACCGAATCACGTATTCTGGAGCAAGTGCCACTCTCGTCAAGCTTTAGAAGCGAATTCTTTTCGTGTAAAGTCTACTGTAATGACATTTGGATTAGATTCCACTTTAGGACAAGCACGTGCTCACGATATTATCGGTAATCTTGTGTCACTTGCTTATCCTGAGGTTCAACTAAAAATGCCATACACAATGTCTTCGTTTGATTTACTACAATCGATCGGTTTGGATTGCATTGGAGGGATGGAGGCTGATAAAATCGCACGTGATATTATTAATGCTGTTCCTTCAGGATTGTCATTAAAAGAACGGAAAAAGGAAGCTAAACGCTTACTACAGGAAGTCTTTCATATTAGTCGAAAAAAGCCAGTATGGATACAAGAACCTGAATGGCCGGTATACCAAGGAGAGCCGATGGAATATGTTCGCACCGTCAAGCACGGTGTTGAAGGGCAAACGCACTATTTCCGCGATCCGAAAACCGGTGTAGAACGCACCGTTGAAGAGTGGCATTAGGCGTTAGGGAATTGCCAGGAGGGGTTGCTCGTCCCGCCCTTTGGAGTGTCATGGGGGCATCAAGGGGACGTTTAAGTGTCAGCGTGTGTCAAGACTAACTATTAAAAGTTAAGACCCAAATAGGTGAATTTGAAGATTATTGAAGGGTTCATCGCCGCCCTTGACAAACAGCCAGCAAGCGCAGAGAATTTTGCAAGCGAGCGCGACGAAGGAGACATTATAAAGAAATGCGTTTACCCTTTTAGGAAAGGCTAACAGCATAGTTAATACCATTGATTCAAAAGTGCGGCAAAGATCGTTTTGATCCTCTGCCGCACCTTTCGCTTTTACAGCTGATGACAGCAAAGCTGTCAATTCATGGCGCAGCCAATTCATGCCGTAAGGCAATTCATGCGGCAGCGCCGCAATTCATCGAAACGGGGCTGTTAAGAATTGCAATTTCTTAACAGTCCCGATTCATGTTGTAACCTTTGCGGGTTCGTGGTAAGATAAGAAAAATCCGAAAAGAGACAGGAGGGAACAGAATGCGGCTGGACGGTTTTGGATTGCTTGTGAACGATATGGGGACGATGATCCGCTTTTACAGGGACGTTCTCGGCTTTGAGATCAAGGAGCCGGAGGACGCGGGAAACGTGTATCTTGTGAAGGACGGGACGCTGTTTCTGCTCTACGGCAGAAACGATTTCGAGCAGATGACGCATCGCCGGTACGAGTACGTCAAAGGGCTCAACGGGCATTCGGAGATCGCGCTTTACGTGGACACCTTTGCCGAGGTGGACGAGGCATTTTTGAAAGCCGTGGCGAGCGGCGCGACGCCCGTTCTGGAGCCGGAGACGGAGCCGTGGGGACAGCGAACCTGCTATATCGCCGACCCCGAAGGCAACCTGATCGAGATCGGCTCTTGGGATAAGCCCTACGAAGCGAAGGACCTTTGAACGGCGCGAACATTTTTCACAACAAAACCGCATGCGGCTGTTGAAACGCGCGGCGGGGTATGGTAAAATAGAAAAAATCAAATACACAGGGGGTACCTTATGAACCTGAATCACGTTACCGATACCGTGCTGTATATCGGCGTCAATGACCATGCGGTCGATCTGTTCGAGGGACAGTACGTCGTGCCGAACGGCATGGCTTACAATTCCTATGTCGTCATGGACAGGAAGATCGCCGTGTTCGATACGGTCGACGCGCGCTTTAAGCATGAATGGCTCGATAACCTCGAAAATGCGCTTTCCGGAAGAAAGCCGGATTATCTGATCGTGCAGCACATGGAGCCCGATCATTCCGCGAACATCATGACGTTTTCCGCGCAGTATCCGGACGCGAAGATCGTGGCGTCCAATAAGGCGTTTACGATGATGAAGAACTTTTTCGGCACGGACTTTGCGGACCGCCGCGTCGTGGTAGGCGAGGACGACAAGCTCGAGCTCGGCGAGCACACGCTGTGCTTTGTAACCGCGCCGATGGTGCATTGGCCCGAGGTGCTGATGACCTATGATATGAAGGACAAGATCCTGTTCTCCGCAGACGGCTTCGGAAAGTTCGGCGCACTGGACGTCGAGGAGGATTGGGCGTGCGAAGCGCGGCGCTACTACTTCGGCATCGTCGGCAAGTACGGCGCGCAGGTGCAGGCGGTTTTGAAGAAGGCGGCAAACCTTGACATTCAGACGATCTGTCCGCTGCACGGCCCGGTGCTGAAGGAGAACCTCGGCTACTATCTGGACCTGTATCAGACATGGTCGAGCTACGGCGTCGAGAGCGAGGGCGTTGTGATCGCCTATACGTCGGTTTACGGCAACACGAAAAAGGCGGTCGAGCTTTTGGCGGACAAGCTGAAAGCAAAGGGCTGCCCGAAGGTTTCCGTCACCGACCTTGCGCGCGACGACATGGCGGAGGCGGTGGAGGACGCGTTCCGTTACGGCAAGCTCGTTCTTGCGTCCACGACCTATAACGCGGACGTGTTCCCGTTCATGCGGACGTTCCTCGAGCACCTTGCAGAGCGCGGCTATAAGAACCGCACGATCGGCATCATCGAAAACGGCAGCTGGGCGCCGATGGCGGCAAAGACCATGAAGGCGATCTTGGAGCCCTGCAAGGATCTGAAGTTCCTGAACGCGCAGGTGAAGATCATGAGCGCCATGAACGACGAGAACAAGCAGCAGATCGAGGCGATGGCGGACGAGCTGTGCGCGGAATACGTGGCGAAGAACAGCGAGACCGCGAACAAGAACGACCTCACCGCGCTGTTCAACATCGGCTACGGTCTGTATGTCGTGACGTCGAACGACGGCAAGAAGGACAACGGCTGCATCGTCAACACGGTTTCGCAGCTCACGAGCCAGCCGAACCGCATCGCGGTGTGCATCAACAAGCAGAACTATACGCACCACGTCGTGAAGTCGACCGGCGTCATGAACGTGAACTGCCTCTCGACCGAAGCGCCGTTTAAGGTGTTCGAGAACTTCGGCTTCCAGAGCGGAAGAAACGTCGATAAGTTCGCAAACTGCGAGCCGATGCGTTCGGACAACGGGCTGGTATTCCTGCCGCACTACATCAATTCGTTCATGTCGCTGAAGGTTGAGGACTACATGGATCTCGGCACACACGGCATGTTCATCTGCTCGGTGACCGAGGCGCGCGTCATCAACCATGTCGAGACGATGACCTACACGTATTACCAGAAGAACGTCAAGCCGAAGCCCGCGACCGAGGGCAAAAAAGGTTGGGTCTGCAAGATCTGCGGCTATGTCTATGAGGGCGACGAGCTTCCCGAGGACTTCATCTGCCCACTGTGCAAGCACGGCGCACAGGACTTCGAGCCGATCAAGTAAAGAAAGAATACAGCAAGAGGACGGTGAACCGTCCTCTTTTACGTTAGGGAATTGTGGGCGTGGGGATAGGTATTTGAACCGCACGATACTTTCCGGGACGCCGGGGTCGGCGTCCCCTACAAGCTGTCGGCAAGCTTCTTGGCCCCTTGTGCAAAGGGGGCTGGATGCGAAGCAGACTGGGGGATTGTTGCCCGAATCGCAAGCTTCTTGACGGGGCGTCCGGAGGACGCCCCCTACAAAAACTGACGAACTCGACTTGCAAACCGCCGCACTCAATACCCGTTCTGCGGGTCGATGACCGTGCCGTCGACGGCGTTGACGATCAGAAGCGGCATCTGCGCGTCTATCCCGTTGACGCTGCCGTAGAAGCACCACACCGGCGCAAGGATGCCGCGGGTGTAGGAATCGCGGTCAAGGATGCGCCACAGACACAGGCGCACGCGGTCAAGCCGGATCGAGAACGTGGTCTCGCTGTTGATGTTGAAATACTTGATCGGCAGCATCTTCAAAAAGATCGCCCTGATCTCCGAGAACGGCAAAAGCTTTGCACGCTCGGTTTCGACCTCGGCGGGGACGAGCGGTCCGCACCATTCGAGCGAGGCGATCCCTTCGTCGTCCACGGCGATTTCGAGGATCTCATAGCTCCACTCGCGTCCGTATTCCACATCGTCGATGCGGCTGATCGAGCTTCCGTAATAGCCCTCGATGGGAACGCCTTTGACCTCGCGCAAAAAGCGCACCGCGTACACCTGCCGCTCGGGCGAGCACGCCGCACGCGCTTCCTCGACGTCCTCCCATTCCGACCGGATCTCGCGGCGGTTTGTGTACAGCGCGATCGAATCGAGCCGCATGTCGGTTACGCCGCAGTCCGTTAAAAGCGTCTCCGCAATCGTCCTTGCTTCCTTCGGCGTCGCGGAAAGCAGCAGTGTTTCGGGCGCGTCCCATCCCATGATCGTGACGTCCGGCATGGCGACGGGTTCGCCGCTTTCGCTCTCCTTTGTGACGTCAAGAAGCTTCGTTCCGCTTGTGTAGCTTCCGATCAGATCGCCGCCTGTACGCGCGTAAAACAGCCGCGACCCGCTTTTCGGGAAAAAGCCCTGCAGGTTGCCCTGTTCATCCTGAACCGTGTACACGCCGTCGTCGGAATAGTCCGCGTCGTTGAGTACGGAAAAGCGCTTGCCGCCGCTCTTGCTGAAGGGATCGCTGAGTACATTCAGCGCCAGGCATGTGCCGCGGACTTTGCCGGAAAAGCTTAGCTCCTCCTCGTGCAGCGTCCCGTCCGAGGGGATCAGCGTCACCTCGTCCGGCGCATCGATAAAGAGCTTTTTCAGCTTTTCGAGATCCGTGAGCCGCCAGGAAAGCTCGAAGTCGTCGTCCGAGACGCCGCTTCTTCGCAGCTCTTCGATGCGCTCCATCGACTCGTCGATCTGCGCCTGGATCGCGTATTTCGGCGTTTCGGTCGGGAATTCGTACATCGTCACGTCGCCGCACAGCCGGTTAAAAAACGCATAGACCGTTTCCTGCGAAAACCGTCCCGCCTCCACGTACAGCAGGGGAAGCCCCTCCGTTTCGGGCACGGAGACAGGCGCGTCGCCGGTGATGACGATGTGCTTTGCTTCGTCCGTGAGTGCAGGGGAGAAGACCTCGGGACAGCCGAGCTGTTCCCGCAGTCCCGTGCTGTTTTGCGACGGCGTTTCCGTTCCCTTTGCCTTTTCGATCATCGCTTCGTTGTCCTTGCCAATCACGATCGGATTTTCCGGCGTCGGAACACACGCGATCAGCAGCAACAGAATCAAGCATATGGTTTGAATGCGCTTCATAATAATCTCCTTTTCGGGGTCGTTTTCTCAGTAACCGACGTTCCGGTCGATGATACTGCCGTCGATCGCGTTGACCGTCAAAAACGATTGGTTCTCATACCATGTTCGGCTCAGGAGATCGTCGACGTCCCGGTCCGTACAGAAGCCCAGAAAGTCCCAGACCGGCAGTAGGTAATATTCCTCCGCGTCCCGCTTCTTCATGCGCAGATACGAGAAACGGATATCCGTGATATGCATCGTTTCGGGACAGCCCCTGTCGAGATACACGTTCATGAAGATCTGCTTTTGAAACGTCTCCATGATCTCGTCAAACGTCAGCAGCGACACGTTCGCGTTATCCATCGATACAATTTCACATGGATGCTGCCAAATGAGCTGCGTCACGGCGCCGTCCTGCACAGTGGCAAGGACCGTCTCCTGCGGCGGATGATATGCATACTCAGGATCGGCGTTCGCGGCGCGCCGTCCGGTGTCGGAGCCGTAGTACGTCGTATAGGAATAGCAAGGGATCCCGGCATAGACGGGAGCGAGCGAGACGCGGTAGACGCCGTCCTCCACGCCGGTTTGCGAATGCCACATCAGCCGCCGATCCTCGTCCGCGCAGATGAGCCCGAGCGCTCTCGTGTCGGTGATCCCGAGCCCGTCCACAAAGCGCTGCGCTGCCTGCATGGCAGTTTGCTCCCGGTCGTTTTGCGGCGCGCGCATGCCGTGCGACGTATAGAGCATAACCGCCTGTCCACACAGGGCAAGGCTCAGCACGGCGTCGCCGTGCGGGCTTTGCTGCAGTCTGACGACGACATGGTCTTTGTTCATCAGCTCAGCGCTGATACGTGCGGGATCGGGCTCGACTTCCGTAAATGCCGATTCCGCGGGCTGGTCGGCGAGGGAGAGGGACATCGATTGGATCGCGGTAAGGTTCGCGTCTATGATCTCCGCGTACGGCGGTTCATCCCCGTACGGCTTCGTCGCCAAGGCGTCGGTGTACTGCGTCAGATACGCGATCTGATTTTGCAGCAGCAGCCGCTCCTCGTCCGCGGGGCGATAGTAGGGCGGCTCGCCCAAAAGATACCGCAGCAGACCGTCCCGCTTTTCCCCCTCGGGCAGACCGATGCGGACGGTAAAAACGGGCACGCGCGTGATGTTCGGAACGTCGACGGCGGCGTCGATCTCCACCGTCAGAACGTCGCCGATCGCCCTTCCGGAAAAGGAACGGCTGAGCGCGTCCGGCGCGCCGATCGTGCTTTTCAGCGTCCTTGCGGGCTGCTCCGGCACAGGGGATCCCGCGGGCACTACCGGCGGTTCAACGGTCGCGGGCGGCTCCGTCCGATAGACGGGCAGCGGCCCCGCGTCCACGATCAGCTCGTCGAGCCGACCCGCCGCTTTATTGACCACGACGTCCTCCTCCGGCGTCGGGACGCAGGCACAAAGAAGAAGCAGCGCCGCGAGGATGCATAACATGAATGACCGTTTCATCGAATCACTCCTTTCCGGTTGTTATGCACAGCATAGCAGACGCCGCTTGAAAAAACTATCACGAAACTGTAATGAAATTGTAATGAAATGAAAAAGAACGCATGGAATGCGGCATAAAAGCGCATCAATAGCCGAGGTCGCGGTCGATGACCGAGCCGTCGATGGCGTTGACCGTAAGGAAGGTCAGCCCGATTGCCCACTCCTTATGCCGTTCGAACTCCTCGGGTGTCATGGGCCAAAGCGCGGATTCGGTGTAGCCCGTGAAGTCCCACACCGGCAGCAGATAAAATTCCTCCGGCGAATCCTTTTTGCGCACGCGCATCATCGAAAGCCGAATGCCGGTGATGCGCAGCGTTTCGCCGTTTCCGGAGTCCGGGTCCTCCCAGTCGCCGGTGTAGTAGTGATAGGCGATCTGCTCCTTGAACGTCTCGACGATCGTTTCAAACGGCAGCAGCTGCACGTCCTCATTGACGCAGCCGGTGACGTGATGTGTGCCCTCGAGAAAAACCGAAACGACCTTTCCGTCGCGCACGCCGACCTCGGCGCGATACTGACCCGGCATGTAAACGCTGTAATCCGGCGCTTCCTTCATGCCGGTCTCTTCCACGTGATTCATCAGATTGTCGTCGCCGTGCCACGCCTGAAAATCGTAGAACGGAAGCCCGTCCACCGTATGCCAGAGATGCACAAGATACCCCGTCTGCGGATAGTCGACGCCGCTTACTCTCCAGAACGTGTCGATGCTCGGCTCGACGCTTTTGACCGTAAACGTGCCGATGCCGAGTGCATGCAGTTCGTTCAGCGCAAGCTCCGCCGCCGCGCGCTCTCCGTCGGTCTCGGGCGCGACTGCGGTCGCGTCGCGATAGCTCACACGCGAACGGGAATCCTCGTTGGTCGGCTGCGTTTCGTCGCTGTACGAAAAACCGTACGCAGTGACGGAGAGCTTTTTGTAGTGCGCGGGCTGATCCGTGTTTGCATAGAGCAGAAGATTCTTCGCCTGTTCGCCCCTGCCGGACGCGTACGTGCCGTCCCAGTCTATATGGTCCCAGTCCTCCGGCGCGGCGTTGTATCGGTCCATGGCGGATTGGAGATGCCTGTTGTCCTGCTGAAGCATGTTATCGCGCATTTTCTTGTCTTCGATCGCATTGTCGTACTCCAATGCCTGCTGCAGCTCACGGATCTCCTCCTCGATCTGCCACTTGCGCCAATACGCCTTGACGTCCGCCTTGAACGGGCGTTCGTCGCCGAGATATTTCAGGACCAGACCCTTTTGCTGCGTTTCGGAAAACGGCACGTCGAACGTCGCCGTATAGACGCCGACGCGTTCGGTATCCGGAACGAAGACGTCCGCGTCGATCTCGACCGTCAGCGTATCGAACGGGACCTGTTTTGAGAACGCGTCCTCGGACCAATGCGCAGGCGCGCCGATGCGCTCCGAAAGCAGAACACCGTTGCCCGGACGGTCCGAGGCGGCGCTTGCGTCTGCGGACCGGTCCGTATTGTCTGAGGGCGCGGCGGTTGCGCGCAGAACCGTGTCCGTGTCGATCTCCGCCTTGTTGACGACAAACTCATGATCCGGCGTCGGCACGCAGGCGACGAGCAGAAGGAAACCGATGATCGCGAAAAGAAAAGCTGTCTTTTTCATATGTGACTCCTTATTCGAATGTTTGTCATCATCATACATAAAAAGTTGTAACAGCGGTGTAAAAAAACAGCCGAAGCTGTTTCAGAGTTGTAAAATCTCGGTTCCGGCGTTCAGCCCGCGATCGGAAACAGCCCATAGGGGAGGGCAGCGTTCAGAAGATCGAGGGCGGAGGGGACGATCAGGATCAGCATCATCGTAAGGATCGCGGCAATGTGTCCGGGCGTTTTTGTGTGATCGGTGAAGATCGGTTCGAAAAAGCGGACCCTGCCGAACGCCCAAGCCGCAACGGTGTAGAGCGCACGGCCGAACACACCGCCCAAGGCGTTCGTGATCACGTCGTCCATGTCCGCGACGCGCCCGACGAAGAACTGCACAAATTCAATGCACAGCGGCAGCATCAGGCAGATCAGGACCGTTTTCCATGCGCCTTTCCGGAGGGATGGAAAGGCGCAGGGAAGCAGCCCGCCGAGCGGCATAAAGAGGCAGACGTTCCACATGATCTGGCTCGACCACAGTCCGCCGTCGTACTGAAACGCATACAGGAAGGAATCGCCGGGTACAAGATGCAGACGCTCCTTCAGCGTCAGGGGAATGTTCGTCGGCGCCCAGAAGAACGTCACATAGATCAGGGCAAAGAAATATCCGACAAGCAGCCAGTTCGCAAGCTGCCGGATGAAGGGATACGGCTTTTTCCGGACGTGCAGAAGGATTCCGATCGGCAGATATACGACTGCCGCAAAAAGCGCCGTCATGGGCAGAAACCGGATCGCGGTGTACAAGTACCTCATACAAACCTCATTCTCTTGGTGCTACCCATATTTTACCGGAGAAATGCGGACGAATTGTCACAAAACATCGAACAAGATGTAAGAAAGTTGTAACGGGAAGCGGTAGACAAGAACGTGAAAATGTGATACGATACCGCCATGAAACGGCTTATTTCCAAACGAATTCTGATAGGGATCGCAGCTTCGCTAGCGCTGCTTCTTCTTTTTGCGTGCAGAACGGTTTCGACCGAGCCCGAGGGACAGGCGCTTGAAACCGCCGTGCCGGAACCGACCGAAGCGCCGACGATTGCGCCCACGCCGGATCCTACGGATGCGCCGACGCCGGAACCGACCGAAGCGCCGACGCCCGAGCCCACGCCCGAGCCGACGCCGACCCCGACGCCCGAGCCTACGCCTACGCCTGAAGCGCCGCTGCTGTTCAGCAAAGCCTTTGTAATGGCGTACCAGCGCGGAACAGCTTCCATTGAGATCAAAGAACGCGAGGGAATGTCCGTACCGGATAAGACGACGCTGGAAATCCGGCTGGAGGACGGGACGGTTGTCGGACAGGGGACGTACCGTACCCGCACAAGCACGTGGATCGACGTCAAGCTTCCGGCCAATCCCGGTCCGCGCACAACGCTGTATCTGTTTATGGACGGTACGCCGTATCCGATCGACACAAAGGACATCGGCTATATGGACAACTCCTACGACAAGATCTGGGGCAACTATGAGCGCGGCGATCAGATGATCACGATCACGTTCGACTGCGCCTACGGCGATGTGAACACCGAGTGGCTTTTGAACACACTGCAGGAATTTGACATCCATGCAACGTTCTTCATGACGGGCAACTGGATGAGCAAGTACGGAAAATGGATTGAGCGCATGATCGCGGACGGGCATGAGCTGGGCAGTCATTCGCTGTCGCATGCGAACCTGTCGACAAGCACCTACAAGGAAATCGAAAAGCAGATCCGCGTACCGTATGAGATTCTGCTGGAAGAGCACGGCTACCGGACGCACGTGATGCGTCCGCCGTACGGAACGACCAATGTATACGCCAATTCGGTTTCGCGGTTCTACGGTATGGAAATGATCCGTTGGGGACAGACTTCGAGCGATTCGGACGACAGCTGGACCGCCGAACGCATCCTGAATCTGGTGCTCAAGGAAATTGAGCCCGGTGATATCATCCTGTGTCACAACGATGCAAAGCAGCTTCAGAACTATCTCGTGCCGCTGCTGACCGAGCTGAAGAATCGCGGATACACATTCTGTACGGTTTCCGAACTGATGGGCTGGGAGTGGGACGATACCTTTACCGTCCGCGAACAGATGATTGCAAACGGCACGCTTCCGGTCTATGATTAACGAAAGGAGCTTTTGATAATGAGAAAAATGATCAAAGAAAACGCTAAGGCCGCATTGCGGTTGAACTACTGGCCGATGGTGGGTATTGAGCTGCTCGCGGGCGTACTGGCAGGCGGCGGCAGCTTTTCCGGCGGCACGGGCATGAATCAGGAACAGATGCAGAAGATTCAGGACGCAGTGCAGAACAGTGAAATCGCGCGGGCGATCATCGGGACGATGCTGGTTGCTTCCGCAATCGCTTCCGTCGTGGCGCTGCTCTATACGCTTTTGTTCGGCAACGTCATTCAGGTCGGTGCGGCAGGCATCCGGCTCGGCGTGTACCGCAGACAGGGCTTCCGCTTCGTTGATCTGTTCGCGGGATTGAAACGCTACGGCAGAACCGTCGGCACAATGGCGCTCTATACGCTGTTCACGGTGCTCGGCTTCTGCGTGTTCATCGTGCCCGGCATCATCGTTGCCTTGGGACTGTTTGAAGTGCCGTACCTGCTGGCGGAAGATCCGAACATCTCCGGCATGACCGCGATCCGCAAGTCTTGGGAGGACATGAAGGGACATAAGGGCGAGCTGTTTGTATTCGGTCTGTCGTTTCTCGGCTGGTTCATTCTGACGGGTCTGACCCTGGGCGTGCTCGGCGTCTTCTATGTCGGACCGTACTATGCAATCGCAGAAGCCGGCTTTTATCACGAGCTGCACGCGAATGACACGATCGCAGCATAACGCTTCACAATCAAATGCCCGGTCCGGTTTGGATCGGGCATTGTGTGTTTCAGAGACCGGATAGAATGAGGTCAGAAGCCACGTTTTCCTTCCGAGCTATACTGACGTATGCCGTTCGATGCGCGGGAAGCGTGCGACGCGTCGCTTTAAGCGAAGCGCAAGAGGATGAAAACGTCGGCTAATTTGCGTCAAAAACACAAAAAGAGAAAGGACGTTTTTCGTCCTTTCTACTGACAGGTGCTTTGAAGATTACTTCGCCGCAAATGGTCTGACCCATTATAGAGGGTCTCTTATGCTTTGCCGTTGCAGCCGAGCACGTCGACGAGCTTGTGCTGGACCATCTTCTGGATGG
>CALGGM010000085.1 GCA_937915925.1 uncultured Clostridia bacterium
AACCCACCCTCCCTTGCACAGGGAGGGCAAGATGGATGTCAACGAATTGTAGGGGGCGTCGTCCTCGACGCCCCGTCAAGAAACATACCGATGTTGTAGGTTCTGTCTGGCGCCCCCTGTTGTGTCATTCTGCGTCGCGAAGCGCATCACATCCCCTTCGGGGACATCACAGCGGGGATTCAAACCGCATGGTCTGTGTGGGCGGGAAGAAAAAGGTGTCGAGCAGCATCGGCACGCCGCTCGTGCTTCTGCAGAAAAAGCACAGCTTCAGAACGGAAGCGCCGAGCGGGACCGAAAGCGCGGAGGCGATCTCCTCATCCGCGACGGCGGCGTAGACCTCGCAGCGCTGGGACTCGATATGCAGGTGCATGTCGTTGCGCACGAGATCGCTGAGCGTGGTGCGGTAATCGCGCTTGAAAAACTGCGGGACCTGATCGGCGCGCAGATACCCGACGCCGTATGCAAACGGCATGCCGCCGACCGTGCGCACGCGGGAGACCCTGCGCACCTTCGTGCCGCGCGGGATATGCAGCATATCCGCGATCGGCGCGGGCGCAGGGACCATCTTGACCGAAAGCTTTCTGAGCCCGCTTTCGACCCCGATCTTGCGGATGGAATCCGAAAAGCTCTGTTCGAGCCGGAACACGTACGGCGACTCGTTCGGCTGCGCGCGGAACGACCCGCGTCCCTGCTCGCGCATCAGCAGTCCCTCCTGCTCCAAAGTCTTCAGCGCCTGACGCACGGTCCCGCGGCTGACGCCGAACTCTTCGGCGATCTCCTGCTCCGTTTCAAACGGCGCGCCGAGCGGCAGGCGGCGAAGCCTGCTGCGCAGCTCATCTGCGATGCGTGCGTATTGCGGGAGTCCGTTTGCGTCTTTCATGCGGATATCCTCCGTAAAGTATTCAGCTCAGAAGCGCTTCGATCTGCGGCATCGCGGCTTCGGCGCACTCGCGTCCGACGCGGATCGCCTCCGCCGTCCCCGCGGTCGAAACCATGCCCATAAAGGAAACGTCCGGCTTGATGCGAACGTCCGGAAGATCCGGCCGCAGGCGGCTGATCTCCTTCTGCATCATATCGAACGCGCGCAAAAGCGTGGTGTGCGCGCCCGGCGCCTTATCCTCGGTGAGCACGTAGCGCTTTTTGATCGACAGATCGACGCCGATCACGATATCCGCGCCGTTCTCGCGCAGCACGTTGATCGGAAGCTCCTCGAGCGTTCCGCCGTCGATGTACCAATGCCCGTCGAGCTTGACCGGTGTGAACACGCCCGGGATCGCCATGCTCGCGCGCGCCGCCTCATACAGCTTGCACTGCTCGAAGATGTGAAACGTCCCCGACTCGAGATCCGCCGCGCCGATGAAGCACGGAATACGGGTCTGCTCGACCGTGAGGTCGTGCGTGAGCACGCGCATCAGCTCGGAGATCTTGTTGCCGGACAGCACGCCGCCGCGCGTGACGATCGTCGGGTCGATGAGGTCCGACGGCGCAAGCGTGCAGAGGTATTTTTCCAGCATGTAAAGGTCGGTCCCCGCGGCATAGATCGCGGCGACCAGTGCGCCCGCGCTGCAGCCGGACACCAGATCGATCGGGATATGGTGCTCCTCAAGCACCTGCAGCACGCCGATATGCGCCATGCCGCGCCCGCCGCCGGAGGCAAGCGCGAGCCCTACTTTTTTACGTTCTCTCAATGGCGGTTCCTTTCGGTGGTTCAATTCTTAAATTATATTATAACAAGACGGAAAACCGTTTGCAAGAGCGATCTGTTTACAAAGGTTTTGCGCATTTTTCTGTTGCGTTCGGCGCGAAAAAAGGGTATGATAAAGATGTATGAGCATGCACTTCGATATTATTCATTCCATGGAGCTAACGAGGCCTGCGGACCCGCGTTCGCTGCCCGCGCTGACGCTCGCGTATCTTGGGGACACCGTGTACGATCTGTACGTGCGCACGGTCCTTGCGGAGACGCTGCGTCTGCCGATGCGCGCGCTGCACCTTGAGGCGGCAAAGCACGTATGCGCGGCGGGGCAGGCGGCGGCATACCGCAGGATCGCCGAGCTTCTGACCGAGGACGAGCAGGCGGCGTTTCGCCGCGGACGCAACGCGCACAGCGGCACTGTGCCCAAGCACGCCGACGTGCGCGAATACCGCGTGGCGACGGGACTTGAAGCGCTGCTCGGCCATCTGTACCTTTTGGGCGAGGACGCGCGCATCGGCGAGCTGATGCGGCATGCCCTTGCCGTAACGAATTCATCCGAAAAGGAGCCCGAATCATGAGCGACCAGAACAGAGACTACGGAAAGCGTCCCACGTCCCGCGACACCGGCGCGCGCACGCGTACACAGTACGAAAAGCCCTACGGCAAAAAGCCCTACTCAAACGGCGGACGCGGCTACAATACCGACGAACGCGAGTACCCGAAGCCCGCTTACGGAAAGCCGTTCCCGAACGATTCCCGCAAGAAGAAATCCTTCGACGGCGACAGAAAGCCGTACCGCAGCAACGACGAGCGCAAGCCCTACGGAAAGCCCGACGAGCGCAAGCCGTACGGCAGATCCGACGATAAGCGCGGCTTTGACCGCAGGCGCGACGAGGGCCGCAAGCCCTATGAGGTGGAGCCCGTGCAGGGCGAGCGCGACGAACAGCCGTACCTTTTGATCGGACGCAACGCGGTGCGAGAGGCGATCAAGAGCGGACGGAGCATCGACCGCATCCTCGTCACGACCGAGCACGACGGTTCGCTCGGCGAAATCGTGACGCTTGCGCGCGAGCGGAAGCTCGTGGTGCGCGAGGTGGACCGCAGGAAGCTGGACGAGCTGTGCATGCCGTTCGGTCACGGCGGCAAGACCGCGAACCATCAGGGCGTCGTGGCGTACGCCGCGGGCGTGACCTACTGCGAGATCGCCGACATTTTAGACGCCGCAAAGGAAAAGGGCGAAGCGCCGTTTGTGATCGTGCTGGACGGCGTGGAGGATCCGCATAACCTCGGTTCCATCATCCGCAGCGCGGACTGCGCCGGCGCGCACGGCGTGATTATCGGCAAGCGCAGAAGCGCGTCCGTCACCGCGGCGGCGGTCAAGGCGAGCGCGGGCGCAACCGAATATGTGAAGATCGCGCGGGTCGTCAACATCTCCGCGGCGCTTGCGCAGCTGAAATCCGCGGGGCTCTGGGTCGCGGGCGCGGACATGAGCGGACAGAGCATGCGCACGCAGGCGATGAAGGGACCGCTTGCGATCGTCATCGGAAACGAGGGCGAGGGGCTTTCGAAGCTTGTTCGCGACAACTGCGATTTTCTCGTTTCCATTCCGATGCAGGGACACATCGACTCGCTGAACGCAGGCGTTGCGGCGGCGGTGCTGATGTTTGAAAAGAAACGGCAGGACGCGGAATAAAGATGCCTACACCGACCGACGAACAACTGCTTGCCCGCATCCGGGAAGGCGACAGTGACGCGGAACGGCTGCTGTACGAACGCTACAAGCAGCTGGTCCGTTCGCGCGCGCATTCCTATTTTCTGATCGGCGCGGACCACGAGGATCTCGTGCAGGAGGGCATGCTGGGGCTCTATAAGGCGGTCTGCGAATACGACGAAGAAAAAGCCGCGTCGTTCAAAAGCTTTGCGGAGCTTTGCGTGACGCGGCAGATCCTGTCGGCAATCAAAAACGCGACGCGTAAAAAACACACGCCGCTGAATCATTATGTTTCGCTGAACAGCTCGCCCGTCGAGGCGGACGGCGAGCTGACGCTTTTGGACACGATGCGCTCGCTCCGCGTCGCCGACCCCGAGGAGGTCGTGATCGGGCGCGAGAACTTCGAGCGCATGATGCTGTACCTCGAAAAGACGCTGTCCCCGATGGAGCGGCGCGTGCTGAGCCTGTACCTGGACGGGCTTTCGTACCCGCAGATCGCCGCGCGCATCGAAAAGCCGCTGAAATCGGTCGACAACGCCATGCAGCGCGTCAAGCGCAAGCTCGAACAGTACCGCGGATAACTATCCTTCCTGCGCGTCCGTCAGCATCCAACCGAGGCTGACCGGCGCGGAGAACGCGGTCCCGCAGTAAACGCACACACGCGCGCCCGCCGCAGGCAGGGGTGCGCCGCAGTTCGGGCAGTTGAAGCCCACAATCGGGCTGTCCGGATCGTCCGCATAGCCCGCAATATACGTCAACGTCAGCCGACGCTCGCGCAGAGTGTCGGTTTTGTCTTGGTAGCCCACCGCCGCCTGACAGGTCAGGACCTTCTTGCGCGTGCTGCCGTCGTAGCCCGCGATCGTGACGCGATGCACGTTGATCCCATCCTTCACGTCGTCCGGAAGACGGTCCGCAAACGCGTCCTTGAACGTCTCGGTCGCGTCGTCGGTAAAGAGCACCTTGCCCTTCATGCCGCTTTCATAGTACGTTCTCGCGTCGCGGCGCACGCGCTCCGCGAAGATACGCGGGTTGAACTCCGGAAAATCCTTCAGGATCTTCGGAAGCGCCACGGATTCAAGCGAGCTTAGAGAGCGCGGCTTTTCCGGCTCCTTGTCCGCGGCGATCGCTTCGTCCAGCGCGTTTTTGATGAACCCGATGCGCTCGCGCCACTGCCGCGTGGCACGGCGGATCCCCATAAATCCCCCGAGCAGTATCAGTGCTCCGCCGCCGATGAGCAGCGCGATCATCCACCATTCCATACAAACCTCCGAAAACGGTTCCTTTTCTCCAGTTTGGACGCAAACGCCTCGAATGTCAAGCACAATCTTTACAATTCCGCCGATTTTTCTCCGTTTGTTGTGACAAAAAAGCACCTGTTAAGGTTGACATTGCGCGCGGCTTGCCGTAAAATATATGATAAGAATGTATATCATTCGATCCAATCAAAATGAAATGAGAGGGGTTTGCATGGAAGAAAAGAAAAGAACAATCACCAAGGTTGAAGACGGTGAAAAGGTAAAGAAGACAGCGAAGAAGGCTGTCGAAGAAGCGACGGAACAGAAAACCGTAAAGCCCGTCGAGACGCTGACCAAAGCGGAAGAAAAGAGCAAGGCGACGACGCTGCGCATCGTTTCCGCGATCCTGTGGGTGCTCGCGATCGGCTTTGAAGTGCTCGCGATCCTCTTCCTGTTCAAGAAGCTGTACATCTCCTGGCTGCCGCAGATGTGGGCAATGATCATCTGCATCGTGCTCGATCTGGTCTGCTGCATCATCGCGGCGCTGCTCTGGAAGAAGGCAAGTCACCTCGATCCGTTCAAAAAGACGAACAACAAGGTCGGCTTCTTCATCCTCACGCAGCTCGGCGTGATCATGGCTGCGATCTGCTTTATCCCGCTGATCGTGCTCGTGCTCGCCAGCAAGGATAAGCTCGACAAGAAGTCCAAGATCGTCGTGACCGTCGTTGCGATCGTCGCGCTGCTCATCGCGGGACTTTTGGGCGCGGACTTCAACCCGATCTCCGCAGAGGAAAAGGCGGCGGCGGAAGAAACGCTGACTGAGGATGTGTACTGGACCGCGTTCGGTCACAAGTATCATATCTATGACGACTGCAGCTCGCTGAAGAATTCCTCGACGCTGTACTCCGGCTCCGTTACCGCCGCGATCGACAACGGCCGCGGAGAGCTCTGCTACTTCTGCGCGAACAGAGCGGAAAAGGAACAGAACCTCAAGCTGGAAGAGCTCAACGTGGAAGAAGGCGTTGAAGAGCTCGCCGGAGAATAAGCCATGGCAGGCATCGATCTCAACACCCTGATGGGGTTGGTCGGCAGCGACGGCGTTGACGCGATCGCAAAGTCGACAAAGACCGACAAGAACAAGGTCGCGGCGGTCCTTTCCGACGCGCTTCCCGTGCTCGTCGGCAAGATGTCCGACAACGCCTCCACCGCGGACGGCGCGGCGTCGCTCAACAAGGCGCTGAACGAGCATAAGACCGGCGACGTCATCGACGCGGCGGCGTTTCTGAACAGCGCCGACAGCGCGGACGGCAAGAAAATCCTCGGTCACATCTTAGGCGACGACGAAGCCGCGGCGACCAAGGCGATCTCCAAGAAGAGCGGCGTGTCCGGCTCCAAGGTCAGCACGATCCTTTCCATGGTCGCGCCCCTGCTCCTTTCGCAGCTCGGCAACAAGAAGGACGACGACGAACCCACCGGCATCGGCGGACTCTTGGGCGGACTGCTCGGAAACAATTCGAATAACTCGAATAGCTCCGGCGGCATCGGCTCGATGCTTCTGGGCTCGCTGCTAGGCGGTTCCAACAGTTCTTCGAGCTCGTCCAATAGCTCCGGCGGCATTCTCGGCGGACTGCTCGGCGGACTGTTCGGCGGCAAGGAAGAAGAGAAGGAAGAGGAAAAGGAAGAATCCCCCTCCATCCTCGGCGGGCTCGGCTCGCTTGCGATGAACCTGTTCGGCGACAGCTCGGCGCTTGAGGAAAAGGAAGAAGCGACCTCCTCCGCAAAGAAGAAGACCGGCAAGAAGACGAGCTCCTCCTCGAAGAAGACGAGCACCTCTTCGAAGAAGACAACTTCGACCGCGAAGAAGACCGGCACGACCACCGCGAAAAAGACGACTTCCACCGCAAAGAAGACCGGCACGTCCACCGCGAAGAAGACGGGCACGACCTCAACCGGCAAGAAGACCGCAAAGAAGACCACGGGAAAATAATCCAGGATCATACCTATAGAAGGAAGGGCGCAGAAACACTGCGCCTCAGGCTGTCGCAAAAGGGGTCAGACCATTTGCGGCGAGATATTATACATGAATACTGGCAGGATGAAAGGGCGCGAGGGCGCCCTTTCTTTCTATTATTTCGCCGCAAATTATCCGCGTTTTCTTAACCACTCCGCTTCGCTCCGTTACAGCGGTGACGTCGCACGCTTCCCGCGCGTCGCCATCTTCAGTCGCATACGTAAGTATAGCTCCGTCGCGAAAACGCGGATTCTGCCACCCTTATCAACAGCCTGCTCAGCGTGTCAAAAGTTTTTTTGACACGCTGGGGCGCAGAAACACTGCGTCCTTTTTGCATGGAGATTCTTCGTCGCTTCGCTCCTCAGAATGACACAGCGGGGAGGGACGGCGTGCGTTTTATGAATCGCAAGCATCTTGTCGGGTCGTCGAGGACGACGACCCCTACAATTCGTTGACATCCGCCTTGCCCTCCCTGTGCAAGGGAGGGTGGGTTTTGCGAAGCAAAAGCCGGAAGGGTTGTCTTTTGAACCGCGCGAACTTGACGGGACGCCGGGGTCGACGTCCCCTACGGTCCGTTTTCACATACAAAGGCCCCCTTGTGTAAAGGGGACCGGCTGCGAAGCAGACTGGGGGATTGTCTTTCGCGGGACGCCGGGGTCGGCGTCCCCTACGGTTCATTTTTTCAAACATGCGCGACGGTGATGAGGTGTCGTTACCGTTCGCGAAACGCCGAACAGTTCCGCGCGGTTTTGTTCATTCGAAAAAAATATTTCCCGCGATCCGTCCGAAAATAACGAATTGTTCACATTCCGTTTACGGTTCGGTGACATTGTTCCATTATAATCAATGCACATGTTAGAAACGGAGGTGGTTCCGAATGAAGCACGTCAGCAGATGGACGGCGGGATTCTTGGGGATCGCGCTGATGCTCGGCTGCTCGGCGCAGGCAAGGATCATCGATTCCGAACGCGATACCGAAAAAATACAGATCGTGGGACAGATCGAAACGGCGGCGCCGTTTACCGACGTCCCCTCAACCGATTCCTCCGAATCGGTCTTTACCCCCGCGCCGATCGTGACGCCGGAGCCCACCGAGGCGCCGACCGAAGTACCCACCGAAGCGCCCACCGAGGCCCCCACGGAGGAACCTGTTCAGGCGCCTACCGACGTTCCTTTTGAGGAACCCACCCAAACCCCCGGCCCGGTGGCCGTGGTGGTGCGCTATGTGGACCAGGGGGACCAGGATGTAGCCAGCGCGGGCGAAGTGTGGTGTTCCTTTGGCGATTCCATGGGGGAGGCGGCCCCCACGGACCTGAAAGCGGATTACGTCCTGATCGGCGATAGCAAGGCCCAGGTGCACGTGGATGAATTCGGCGCGCACCCGGCGGTGGTTAATTTCGTGTACGAATTCGTGCCTGAAGTGCCCGCTCCCAAGGTGGCGCTGGTGAACGTGAAATATGTGAACCCCGAAGGGGCTGTTTTCTACGCCTATTCCGCTACCTGCGTGGAGGGCCAGGAAAACGCCGTCACCCTGGATTGGTCCATCATGGACCCCGCCTGGGGCTACGAACTGGCCTCCGAGGACACAGTGTATGTGACGGTGGACCACACGGGCGTGTCCGATCCCGCCGAAGTGGTGTTCCAGTTCCGCAGTGAAATCAACGCATATGTGACGGTGTATTTCCAGGATGCCGCCACGGGCCGCAACGTGGCTACCCCCCAGCAGCAATTGTGCTATACGGGGGCCAACACCATCGACGCCCGGCCCTTTGACCTGGAAGCCAATTATGAACTGCTGGGCGAAGGCAGCGCTGTGGTCACATTGACTTCTGGCGGCGTATTGAGCCCGGAATACGTGATTTTCCAGTACGCTTTCGCGGCCACGCCCGCGCCCACGGCCACCCCGTT
>CALGGM010000086.1 GCA_937915925.1 uncultured Clostridia bacterium
TTATTCTATACTTATATTCCATGCAAAGAGGCTGCCTCACTAATGAGACAGCCCCAATTATTTTAATAACACCGTACCTCATTAAAACTTCGGCAGATTTTTGGTAGAACCGAAAATCTTCCGAAAAATGAAAAACAATTTGAATGAACTATTGCCTACAAAGGTTTATACTGCGTACAGATGAATTTCGTGCAATCGAACAAGAAATCCGATAAAGTCAATATAGCAATAATGCGAAACACGCACCTATTTTTTGTTTAGTGCGTGTTTTGAAAAAAGTTGAAACTACCCTTGACAAAAGCGGTCATTCAATCGCCCGGGTTTCCAGCAGATGCTGGAAGACATCGATCTAGGGTATGTTTCTACGGTCATGGTAAAGGACTTGAGCCGGCTCGGGAGGGACTACGTATCCGTCGGTCATTACACCGACATCTACTTCCCGGAGCACAATGTTCGGTTCATAGCCGTGAACGACATGGTGGACAGTGCGGACGGTGAAAACGAACTGGCACCGTTCAAGAACATCATGAATGAGATGTACGCCAGGGATATCAGTTGTAAAGTTCGCTCCTCTCACCGCCTGCGCGGAAACATGGGCGTCCCTCTCTCCCAGCCACCGTACGGGTACAAGAAGGATCCGGATGTCAAAGGTCGATGGATCATTGACCCGGAACCGGCGGAAGTCGTGCAGCGGATCTTCCGGCTGTACCTGGAAGGGAACGGCGTGGAGACCATCGCCCACATACTCCAGGAGGACCATGTCATGATTCCCTTGGCATATTGGTTCAGCAAGGGCTTGAAGCGCGGCGGAAAACGAACGCGTATCGACCCATGCCGTTGGAATATGAGTACGGTCTGGACGATCCTTCGTCAGCAGGAATACTGTGGGGACGTGATCAATTTCAAGACCTACTCCAAGTCCTTCAAGAACAAGAAACGGTTGGAAAACCCTGAGGAGAACTGGAAAGTATTCCATGATGTCCATGAACCGATTATAGACCGGGATACTTTCGAACTGGTCCAGAACCGGCTGGGGAAGACAAAGCAACGAAAGCTCAAGCCGCAGAACGGAGAAAAGAGCATCTTTTCAGGTCTGCTCTACTGCTCCGATTGCGGTAAAAAGCTCTGCTACCACTTCAATACCAGCCGGGGCATCCGGTTTTTCGGCTGTTCCAATTACAAAGGCGATTATAGGGGAACCTGTACAAAAAGGCACTATCTTCGGGAGGACGCCATCTATCAGGTGGTGACCCTGGAGCTGAGACGACTGTCAGCCTACCTTCGGCAGGACGAGAACGCTTTCGTGGAGCTACTTTGTCAGGAAACAGACAAAGAGCTCTTTACTAAGCGGAAGCATCTGGAGACGAAACTCCAACAGACACTCCTGCGCAGCGATACGATATCTCAGACGGTGCAGAAGCTGTATGAGGACAACATCTCCGGCAAGGTCTCGGATGAATGGTTTCTTCAGCTGGCAAACCGCTACGAGAATGAACGGATGGATCTGAAGGCAAAGATCGCTTCCTTGAGAGACGAGATTTCCGCTATGGGCACAGCGCAGAAGGGTCGGGACACATTCCTGGCCGCGGTGCGCAGGTTCATGGATATGGACACGCTGACAGCTCCGCTCCTGCAGGAACTGATCGACAGGATCGTAGTCTATGAAGCAGAAGGAAGCGGCAAGAACAGGATCCAGCGGATCGTGATCTATTATCGGTTTGTGGGGTATCTGGATCTTCCAAGTGATCCGAAACAAGACGTGACGGAGAACACGCGCAAGGGCGTAGCGATCCGTTACTTGCCCAGAACAGCGTCTGCTTAACGGACAAAAAGAAATCGAGTGGTGATAACTCAAATCCGTTATCACCACTCGACATGGTGCCGGTGGTGGGACTCGAACCCACACGGGTGATTAGCCCAACGGATTTTGAGTCCGTCACGTCTGCCAATTCCATCACACCGGCATGAGTTTTCCTCGAAAAGCACCACTCCAGAAATCGGAGGGCAATTTGGAGGGCAAACCTCAAAAATCAAAAATGTTCGGTTTTCAAAAGCCCAGATATTCAGGGCAGTTCCGGGATCGGAAGGAGAAATGACGAAAGGGATTTTGAGTCCGTCACGTCTGCCAATTCCATCACACCGGCAAGGTGCTTATTATTTATAGCATAAATGAAGCAAAAACGCAAGGGGTTTTTGCGGTAAAACCGTCCCGACCTTGCAGTAAAAAGCGTCCCGAATCAATCGGGACGCAAATCGGTTTCTATGCTCAATACTTCAAAATCGTCTCGACCGGATAGTCCTTCAGCGTCTCGCGGCCGTTCAGATCGCACAGCTCGATCGCGAAGACGAATCCGACAACGACGCCGCCCGCCTGCTCGACGAGCTTTGCGCACGCAAGCGCCGTGCCGCCGGTTGCCAGAAGGTCGTCGACGATCGCGACCCGCTGTCCGGGCTTGATCGCGTCCACATGGATCTGGAGCTCGTCCGTGCCGTACTCGAGCCCGTAGGTGTGGCTGATCGTCCGATAGGGCAGCTTGCCCGGCTTTCTTGCCGGAACGAAGCCCGCGTGCAGCGTGTTCGCAAGCGCCGAGCCGAAGATGAAGCCGCGCGCTTCGGGTCCGATGATCAGATCGACGTCCTGATCGAACAGCGGCTTTGCCATTTCGTTGACGAGCTCCTCAAAGCCGTCCGGATCGCCGATCAGCGGCGTGATATCGCGAAATAAAATACCCTCTTTCGGAAAATCGGGGATGCTTCTTACCAATGCTTTCAGATCCATAGGTTCCTCCTTGCGGCCTCAGCCGAACAGATTACATTTGATTATACCACGGTTCCCACGCTTTTTCAACATCTGTTATCGAAAACGCGCGGCGACGCCGTTCGGGAATATATGATAAAAATTTCAAAACCGTAAAACCAAAACGCGGATTATTTATCCTATTGATGAAAGAACGACGCAAAAAGGGGGGTACGGGGAGAAAATGCATCGGACGTTCCCAAGCCGTTCGGCATCGGGATCAGCGCGGCAAGCCTCAGGCTTGCGGCGGAACTTTCATACGGATCATAAAAGGAGGAAATCCATGAAGAAATTACTGGTTCTCACACTTGCATGCATCATGCTGCTCTCGGTCCTCGGCTGCGCGGGGACGGACTACAAAAAGGCGACGGAGCTGTTCAACGCGGGCAGCTATCCGGAGGCGGAGGCGCTGTTCCTCTCGCTTGCCGATTACAAGGACAGCGCGGACATGGCGACCGAAAGCCACTATCAGCAGGGGCTGAAGCTGTATCAGGCGAAGGACTATGCGTCCGCGATCGCCGCGCTGGAAACGATCCCCGATTACAAGGACAGCGCGGACCTCGTTCTGGACGCGCACTATCAGCAGGCGAACGCGCTGTTTGAAAGCGGCGACTACGCCGGCGCCGCCATTCTGTTCGAATCGCTCGCGGGCTATCAGGACAGCGCGGATAAGATCCTCGAATGCAAATATCGGCAGGCTGCGGCGGTCTATGCCGAGGGCGATCTTGCGAACGCCGTCGCGATGTTTGACGAGATCCGCGGATACAAGGACGTCGACGCGCTGTACGAAGAAGCTTCGCTTCAGCTCATGAAGGAGACGTACGCGGGCGTCGTCACGCTGCTGGAGGAGAGCGGCACGTGGTTCTATAACGGCGGCTCCGACACCGAGATCAACGGCATCACCTTCACCGGTTGGGAAGCGAAGATCGACAGCGCATACATCGACGGAAACGGGATGCACATGAAGGAGTCCTCCACCGTCCCCTTCACCGTCAACGACGAAGCCCTGACCGTTTCGCTTGAAAGCGGATACGATCTCGTGATCCCCTACTCGGTCAACGGCGGTGTGCTGCGTCTGGGCAGCGGCGAATATCGGACGTACGACATGGTTCAGAACGACCTTCTCGGCTACTGGACCTGCCGGTACACCAGCAACGTCTTCGGCGTCTCTCTGGGAAACGAGGTCAATATGTATATCGACGCGAAAACGATCACCTATGAGAAGGCGAACGAGGGCTATAACCTGCCGCGCGGGCAGTACTACTATTACAAGAAGTCCTTCAGCTATTCTCTGAGCTTCGGAAGGATCAACAACACGTCGTCCGGGTCTGCGATGTTCCTGTTCTTCAACATCATCGACAACCGCGCGGTCGTTCTGGAGTTCACGCGCGTGTTCAAGCCCGGCTCCCGCCTGCCCGGCCGGAACGGGTACAGCTTCTGAGCAAACTCGCGGAATGAAAAAAGAGGATATCGAGAAACAAGGTTTCCCGACATCCTCTTTTCTATTTGCAAGCGTTTAGTTTCTGACGAGCGTCATGTCGCCGGAAGCGTCCGTGATTGTCAGCGTATCCCCGCTGAACGAATACATCTCCTTCTGATCGTCGAGGTACAGGAACCCGTCGCGGAATTCGTACGAGCCGCTCATGAAGGTCGTGCCCATAAGCGACCATGTGTAGGTCCCGTTCTCCCCGAACACCAGGACCGTGTCGACTAAGATTTCGCCGCCCTGCGCGTTCGCCGCCGTGACCGTCCACGTGCCGACGATCCGTTCGGCGTCATCCGTCCCTGCAGCGGAGGTTTTCGCTTCCTCCGGGACCGTGATTGGCGGGATTTCGTTGAACTTGGAGATCCTGCCCTCAAGCACGACCGACTTAACGTCATAATTCAGGTCGACGCCGAGCCCGAGCTCGCCCATCTGCGTGCGCATGACGCGTTCAAACAGCGTTCTGAACACGTCCGTCGCGTCCATCCTGATATACACAAGGCGGTTGGTTGCCTTATCGTAGCCGACCGTCACCGGGATGGATCCGAGATCGGCAAGAAAATCCTCGGCGTCCAGATCGCCGAGCATGGAAAGCGGATTCTCCTCCCCGAGGTTCAGGGCGCTGCCGAGGTATTCGCTGCTGAGCTGACCGCTGTACAGCATGACCTCGACGCCGTCGACCGTCTCCGTGCCTTCGTATTTCAGATCCTCGGCGGAGTCCGTCCACGACGTGACCGTATCGCCGGTAAGCGACGAATTGCCGCTCTCCACGGTCCCGCTCTCCCATGTCGCGCCGTTGTCCTGAGACGTGTAGGAATAGACCGTGCCGTCGACCGTCTCCGTATACATGAGCATCTTCTGCTCCATGCCCATCACGCTCATACCGATCTCGGTCCTTGTGACGGCGGGATCCTTCTGAATGTCCATCGAGAGCAGAACGTTGAGATCAAGCGACATCGTCGCGCCGAAGCTCTCCGCGCCGACCCCGATCGAAATGCTTTCGGTCATATCCATATGCATGGAGTTCACGTCCTCCATCGCCTTTTCGGACGCGAGACGCATCTTTTCGGGCGACAGCGTGCGGTTCCACGGATGGAGGATCAAAAGGAGCGCGACCGCTGCGATCAGCACGACGCCTGCGATGATCCCGATCCACATGCCCTTGTGCGATTTCTTTGCGCTTTGCGCCTCTTCGACCGGCGCTTCCTGTGGCTCGGTGGATGCTTCGGGCGCTTCGGGCGCTTCGGGCGCTTCCGGCGTCTGCTCCGGCGCGGCGGTCACCGTCTCGTTCTGTTCGGGTTCGGGCTGTTCAAACGGTGGGACCTCCAAGGGTGCGCCGCAGTTTTCGCAGAATTTCTGTCCTTCCTTCGCGGGGGTCCCGCAGTTGCTGCAAAACATGGGAATGCCTCTCTTTCATTGATAATCCGGTACGGTATCAGTATATCCGAGCGCGCGGTTTCTGTCAATCGAATCCGCGCGATCGGTCCTTTCCCGCAGCAGCCCGGCAAACAGATAACGGTACGGCTGCTTTTAAAAACCGATGCTCTTACGGGCGTCGGCGAATTCTTTTTGAAAAATTGCAAATTTCCTATTGACAAAGCGCGTTCGCTGTGTTATAAACATACTTGACCGATAGGAAAATATGTTTTATGGAGGACGGCATGATGAAGACAGCTCGCAGCGCAATGTGTTGTACGGGATTCGTATGTCCTTTGCCTGCTTGCGTTCTCTGAGGATCGATCAGATCGCCGGAGCGTCCAAGAGGCCTCCGGCATTTTTTATCGGAGAAAGCGCCTATCGGAAACGTCAGTCAAAAGAAACATGAAACCGAAATCAAACCAATAAAATTCTTTCAGGAGGAATCAAAACATGTCTAACATTTATACTTCCGCAGATCAGCTGATCGGCAAGACCCCGCTGCTTGAGTTGACCCACATCGAAAAGAACGAAGGCCTTGAAGCGACCGTTCTTGCAAAGCTCGAATACTTCAATCCGGCAGGCTCCGTCAAGGACCGCATCGCGAAGGCGATGATCGACGACGCCGAGGCAAAGGGACTTTTGAAGGAAGGCTCCGTCATCATCGAGCCGACGTCCGGCAACACGGGCATCGGGCTTGCCTCGGTCGCCGCGGCAAGAGGGTATCGGATCATCATCGTCATGCCGGAGACCATGAGCGTGGAACGCCGTCAGCTCATGAAGGCGTACGGCGCGGAGCTCGTGCTGACGGAGGGCGCAAAGGGTATGAAGGGCGCGATCGCAAAGGCGGATGAGCTCGCAAAGGAAATCCCCAACGCCTTCATCCCCGGGCAGTTTGTCAATCCCGCAAACCCTGCCGCGCACAGGGACACGACCGGTCCGGAGATCTGGGCGGACACGGACGGCAAGGTGGACATCTTTGTCGCGGGCGTCGGAACCGGCGGAACGATCACCGGCGTAGGCGAATTCTTAAAGGCGCAGAATCCCAACGTGAAGGCGGTCGCCGTCGAGCCGGAGAGCTCGCCCGTGCTGTCCAAGGGGACCGCAGGCGCGCATAAGATCCAGGGCATCGGCGCAGGCTTCGTGCCGGACGTGCTGGACACCGCGATCTATGACGAGATCATCCCCGTTTCCAACGAGGACGCGTTCGCAACCGGCAAGCTCATCGGCCGCTCGGAAGGCGTTCTGGTGGGTATCTCGTCCGGCGCAGCGCTTTGGGCGGCGATCCAGCTTGCAAAGCGTCCGGAGAACAAGGGCAAGACGATCGTGGTCCTTCTGCCCGACACCGGAGACCGCTACCTCTCCACCCCGCTCTTTGCCGACTGATTCAATCCACCTTCTCATAAGATAAGACAATACCGCAGAGGCCCGTGCTTCTGCGGTATTGTTTTGCTTTCATTGGCATGACAACCCTTCCGTCTCGCTTCGCGATCCACCTCCCCTTACACAGGGGAGGCAAGATTGATTGCGCTCGAAGGCGCTCCCACACACCGTGCGAAGGTGATGTATGAAAGCCTTCCGAATCAACAGCCTTTTTGCCGTTCAGATCACATAATCGAAATCGCCGTCGTCTTCCTTCGTGAGGTCGCGGATCGTGAACCCGCCGAGGTATTCTCTGACGACGTTGTTGAGCCCTCTCCACAGTGGCAGCGTCCGGCAGCTCCCGGCGCGCGCGCAGGGCTTGCTGTCCGCTTCCAGACACGCGACCGGCGCCAAGGACCCTTCCGTGATCTCCAGCACGGAAAGGACGTTTATCTCGTCCGGGCTTCGGCGCAGGCGGTACCCGCCGCCCTTGCCGCGAAGACCGTCCAGATAGCCCGCCGCAACGAGCGTCTTGACGATGCTTTCGAGATACTTTTCCGAAATCTCCTGATCGTCCGCAATCTCCTTGAGTGGTATGTAACGGCTGCTGTCCTGTTCTGCAAGAAAGACGAGAACGCGCAGCGCGTAGCGGCCCCGTGTCGAGATCATCATGGTCGGTTCCTCCCGATGTACAATCAATAACCTATTATACCATATCGTTGGTAGGTTTTCAAGCGACGATCTTTCGTATCGGCATGCCGTGTTCCGGTTTCAACGGGCGAAATGTGACAGAAAAATCCGATTCGGCATTGCAATTTTGTGAAAATCGAGATACAATGGACGGTGATAAACCTATGGATCGAATAGGTAATTGAGGACAGGCAAGTGATTTATCTGGATTATACGGCGCATATGCCGCCTGCGGAGGAGGCGCTTTCGGCGTTCGCCTCGGCGGAGCGCGCCTGCGTCGGCAATGCGAATGCGCATCATGCCGCGGGAGCGGAAGCGCGGCAGCGGATGGACGGCGCGCGGCAAAGCGTCGCGTCGCTGCTTGGGGTTTCGGAGCAGGAGATCATCTTCACCTCCGGCGCAAGCGAGAGCAACAACACCGCCATACAGGGCGTTGTATACGCCGCCCGGCACTTCGGGCGGCATATCGTCACCACGCCGTTGGAGCATCCGTCGGTGAGCGGCTGCCTGACCGCGCTGCAGGAGCGCGGCTATGAGATCGACGTTCTTCCCATCGGGCGGGACGGCAGGATCGACCCGGACGATCTGTCGCGCGCCATGCGGCAGGATACCGTGCTGGTCACGCTTTGCGCGGTGGACAGCGAGCTCGGCGCCGTACAGCCGATCGGGGAAGCGGCGCAGATCGTTCGGCAGTTTCCGCATTGCCGCCTTCATGTGGACATGACGCAGGCGATCGGAAAGCTTCCGGTCGACCTGTCCCTTGCCGATACGGCGGCGTTTTCCGCGCATAAGTTCGGCGGCGTCACCGGCAGCGGCGTGCTGTACAAAAAGCGGGAGGCGGAAATGGAACCGCTGATCCACGGCGGCGTGAGCACCTCCGTTTATCGAAGCGGCACACCGGCGGTCGGGCTCGCGGCGTCCCTGTCCGCCGCTTTGGAACGCGCGCTGCGCGACATGGAGAAGAACAGCGCACACGTCAGCCGTCTGAACGCCATGCTGCGCGAAGCGCTTTCAAAGCGCGGCGTCCGCATCCACAGTCCCGAGAACGCCGTACCGCATATTCTGAACATCGGCGCGGACGGGATCAAGGGCGCAGACATGCGGGACGCGCTGAACGCCCACGGCGTATGCGTTTCGGTGAAGTCCGCCTGCTCGGTCGAAAACACGCCGTCCCGCGCGGTATATGCCGTCACAAAGAATCGCCGTCTTGCCTTGGAAGCGTTTCGCCTGAGCCTGAGCCATCTGACGACGGAGGAAGAGATCATACAATTTTTGGACATCTTTGACCGTGTCCGCAAGGAGCTGAACCGATGAGCAGAAACCTGACGCCCGTACAGAAAATCGAGCAGAGCATTACGCGCCGCTATCACGAAAAGCTGTGGAGCCCCTTTTGCAAGGCGATCAAGCGCTACGAGCTGATCCGTCCCGGCGATAAGATCGCCGTATGCATTTCCGGCGGCAAGGACAGCATGCTCATGGCAAAGATGGTGCAGCTGCTGCACCGGCACACCGAGATCCCGTTCGACGTGGAATACCTGATCATGGATCCGGGCTATAACGAGATCAACCGCCGCAAGGTGGAAAGCAACGCGCAGTTTCTGGAGATCCCCTATACGCTGTTCGAAAGCGACATCTTTGAAATCGCCAACGGACAGGACAAAAACCCGTGCTTTCTGTGCGCCAAGATGCGGCGCGGATGTCTGTACAGCAAGGCGCGGGAGCTGGGCTGCAACAAGATCGCGCTGGGACATCATTTCGACGATGTGATCGGGACCACGCTTTTGGGCATGTTCTACGGCGGACAGCTGCAGGCGATGCTTCCGAAGCTCAAGGCGAAGAACTTCCCGGGCATGGAGCTGATCCGACCGCTGTACCTTGTGCACGAGGAGGATATCGTCGCGTGGAAAAACGCGAACGAGCTGTCCTTTATCCAGTGCGCCTGCCGCTTTACGGAAAACTGCACCCTGTGCGACAACGGGCAGGGCGGCAGCAAGCGACAGGAGATCAAGCAGCTTTTAAAGCAGTTAAAGCGGGACAACCCCAACATTGAACGCAACATCTTTGCGAGCATCCATACGCTGCAGCTGGACACGATGGTCGGCTGGAAATCCAAGGGCGTGGAGCACTCCTTTTTAGAGCATTACGACGGGGAGGACGGCGCATCATGCTGAATCAGTTTTCGAGAACCCGGCTTTTATTCGGACCGGAAGCGATGGAGAAGCTGCAGCACTGCCGCGTGGCGGTGTTCGGGATCGGCGGCGTCGGCGGCTATGCCGTGGAGGCGCTTGCGCGAAGCGGCGTCGGCGCGCTGGATCTGATCGACGACGATCGGGTATGCCTGACCAATGTGAACCGTCAGCTTCATGCGACCCGAAAGACCGTCGGACAGTACAAGGTCGATGTGGCAAAGGCGCGCGTGGAGGAAATCAATCCCGACTGCGCGGTGAAAACCTACAAAACCTTTTACATGCCGGACACGCTGGATCAGTTCGACTTTTCGGAATACGACTACGTGATCGACGCCATCGATACGGTCACGGGCAAGCTCACCCTTGTGGAAGCGGCAAGAGCCGCCGGTACGCCGATCATCTGCTCGATGGGCGCCGGGAACAAGACCGATCCCACCGCGTTTCGCGTGGCGGATATCTACGAAACCTCCGTCTGCCCTCTGGCGCGCGTCATGCGAAGGGAGTGCCGCAAAAGAGGCATTCAAAGCCTCAAGGTCGTCTATTCCACCGAACCGCCCATCCGTCCCTTGGAGGACCCCGCGATCAGCTGCAGGCAGCATTGCATCTGTCCCCCGGGCACGCGCAAATGCACCGTGCGGCGGGATATTCCCGGCTCCACGGCGTTCGTCCCCTCCGTCGCCGGTCTCATCGCGGCAGGCGAGGTCGTGAAGGATCTGATCGGTCTTCGCCAATAGCCGCTGGCTTTACGGATATCGATCCGTGATGCGTCAGCGAAACTCGCGGATGGCAAGATGGCAGTAGTGACCGAGAAGGTCGAGCCGGTGCGCAAATTCGGAGACGGGAAGGCTGCCGCTGTCCGCAAGCCAGTTGAGGATCAGGTTCATCGCGCCCGGAAAGACGAACTCATAGATGAATTCAAGATCGGCCTTCCGATAGCGCGGAAACTCCTTTTGCCATTCTCGAAGCACGCCGTCTCGCACCAGCGCCTTGATGCGCTCGGTAAACTGCGGCGCGCCGTTGTGCCCGAACAGGATGAGGCTCAGCTCCCGGTTGGACATGACCGCCTCGAACAGCTTCGCAAGCTGATCGGGGTTGTCATCCTCCAGATAATGCGTCATAAACGACATCTTCTCGCGGACGAAATCCTCCTCGATCTCCTTCAAAACGTCGTTCGGCTCGTAGTAGTGGAGATAGAACGTGCCGCGGTTCAGCTGTGCCGCTTCGCACAGCTCCTTGATCGTGACCTTCGCGATCGGCTTGGTTTTCAAAATTTCCAAAAGCGATTCCTTTAAGATCGCCTTCGTATAGCGCACGCGTGCGTCGGTGTTTGCCATAAAAACTCCTTCAAAAATGTTTTGAAATAATCAACATTTCGAACGAAAATGTTCAGTAACTGACAAAGAAAAAGCATCTGCTTATTGAACATTGTGTTCAGTAACTATTATAATGTGTATGAAAGAAAAATCAAGAGGATTTTTCAAAAACAAAGGAGGAGTTTCTTGTGGGTATTCTTGGGAAATCAAAGCTGTTTGCGTCCCCGAAATTTGATTCGTACGTCAAATCCGCAAACACGACCGGCGCGGAGAAATGGTTGGGGTACTTCTTCGGCCCGATGGGCGCGGCGATCCTGAACTTCACCATCATCAGCTACATCACGGTCTTCTATACGGACGTTCTGAACATGGCGGATCCGAAATCGCACAGCGCCTTATGGCTTGCGATCTTTGCCGCGTTCCCGATCGTTTCTAAGGTCATCGACGCGATCACCAACATCGTCATGGGTCAGATCATCGAAAAGACACGCACGCGGCAGGGCAAGGCGCGTCCGTGGATCTTTATCGCCGCGCCGCTTCTGAGCATCGCATGTATCCTGATGTTCTTGATTCCGGAAGAACAGAGCACGCTGCAGCTGGTGCTCGTTGTTCTCACCTATAACCTCTTCTTCTCGTTCGCATACACCGTCTACAACATGAGCCACACGCTGATGGTGCCGCTCTCCACGAGCAACGTCAAACAGCGCGATACGCTCAGCCTGTTCACCAACATGGGCGTCAACATGCTTCCGGGCGTTGTCGTGTCGCTGCTCTTCCCGGCGGTGCTGATGCCGGTGCTCGGCTACGATTACAAGAAATGGATGACCGCGATGATCATTATCGCCGCGATCGCGCTGCCGTTCACGGTGCTCGAATACTTCTTCACCAAGGAGCGTGTCACCGAAGCGGCGACCTCCGCAGGCGAAGTCAAAAGCACTTCGTTCAAGGAGCAGCTGAAGGCGTGCTTCACGTCGCGTTCGTGGGTCCTGATGATTCTCTTTATGCTGGCGTTCCAGATCATGTCCAACATCATGACGATCTCGCTGCCGTACTTCTGCAACTGGGTGCTCGGTACCTACAACGACGGCACGACGCAGATGTTCCTTTCCGCGGTCGGCAAAGCGCCTCTGGGCTTCGGCGTATTTCTGCTTTGGCCCTTGGTGCGGAAGTTCGGCAAGCGCAAGGTCATGATCATCGGCTTTTTGATCGCGGCGGCTGCGGAGGTTCTTTGCTGGATCTTCGCAAAGAACATGGGTCTGATGCTCGTCGGCTCGTTCGTTTACGCGATCGGCTTCCTCCCGAGTTATGTCTACAGCGCGCTGATGGCGGACACGCTGGATTACATCGAGTATGAAAAGGGCATCCGCGCGGACGGTCTGACCGCTTCGATCTTCACGATCATCACGACGGTTTCCGTCGGTATCGGTCAGGGCATCTTCAACCTCGGTCTTTCCTCCACGGGCTATGAATCGCCGCGGCTGATCTCCGAGGGCGTCTACAATGTGCAGAACGCCGCAACGCAGAGCTTTATCACATTTGCGTACATCGGCATCCCGCTGATCGCGCTCGTCGCAATGGCGATCATCATGGTCTTCCTCAAGGTCGAGGATAAGCTCCCGATGGTGCATGAAGCGCTCACCGCGCGCCGCAAGGCGGAAGCGGAAGCACGCGGCGAAGTCTATCTCTCGCAGGAAGAAAAGGCTGCGCTCGAACAGGAAGAAAACGACCGCATCGCAGAGGAAAACCGCGTCAAGGAGCTTAAAGAGCTCTGCGAAAAGAAGGGCTTGAACTTCGAGGACGAGGAAGCCAAGTATCAGGCAAAGCTCGCTGAGAAGAAAGCCAAGGAAGCGGCAAGAGCGGCTAAGAAGCAAAAGAAATAAGTCCCATACTCACCCCCTATTCGGAGGCGGCGGCTGAGCTGCCGCCTCTGTCCTTATGAAAAGGAGAAACAGGATGAAAAAGATCGCTTTCAACGATAACTGGCAGCATAAGGGGCAGACGGTCACGTTGCCGCATGACGCCATGCTGCATGAAGCGCGCAGAGCGGACGCCGCCTGCGGCAGCGCCGGCGCGTTCTTTCCGGACGGCGCGTACGTGTACGAAAAGACGTTCCTGCGTCCCGACGCCGAACACGTCGTGTTCGAGTTCGAGGGCGTGTATAAGAACGCTAAAGTCTTCTTAAACGGCAAGGAAGCCGGCGGCACGGCGTACGGGTATCTGCCGTTCTTCGTAAACGCCGACGCCTATCTTGTCGACGGCGAAAACACGGTCCGCGTCGAGTGCGCCGTGAAGCACCCGGATTCGCGCTGGTACTCCGGCGCAGGCATCTACCGCCCCGTTTGGATGTGGACGGGAAGTAAGGACAGCATCGAGCCCGAGAGCGTGCGCATCGGTACGGTGTCATACGATCCCGCAGTCATTCGCGTGCAGTCGCAGAAGCCGGTCAAGGTCACGGTCGCGGGCGTTACGGGCGAGGGCACGGACTTTACACTGACCGTTCCGAACGCAAAGCTTTGGAGCGACGAAACGCCGCATCTCTATACCGCAACGGTCACAAACGGCGCGGACGAAACGACGGTGCGCTTCGGCATCCGCAAGGTCGAGTGGTCGAATAAAGGTCTGTTTGTAAACGGCAAACAGACGCTTTTAAAGGGCGGCTGCGTACACCACGACAGCGGTATCTTGGGCGCCGCGACCTATGATGAGAGCGAATACCGCCGCGTGAAGCGATTGAAGGACGCGGGCTTCAACGCGATCCGCTCCTCGCACAACCCCTGCTCCCGCGCGATGCTCGAAGCGTGCGATCGCTTAGGCGTGTACCTGATGGACGAGACGTGGGACATGTGGTTCCATCACAAGACGAAATACGACTACGCGACCGAGTGGCGCGAGCATTATCTTTCCGACATCGACGCGATCGTCTCGCGCGATTTCAATCACCCCTCCGTGATCCTGTATTCGATCGGAAACGAGGTCTCGGAGCCCGCAAAGCCCGAGGGCGTCGAAAAGACGCGCGAGATGGTCGAGCATATCCATG
>CALGGM010000087.1 GCA_937915925.1 uncultured Clostridia bacterium
GTAACGAAGTGGTTCAGCGACGCGCTGCGACCATATGAGACCATTGCTGTCACCGAAGGGTAGTCTCTTGAACCGCAAGGTACTTTCCGGGACGCCGGGGTCGGCGTCCCCTACGGTCCGTTCTCAACCTCTTGCCTCCCCTGTGCAAGGGGAGGTGCCGAATGAAATGAGGCGGAAGGGTTGTCTACTCCTCATACATCCAATAGATCGCGCCGTCGGAGATGACCATGCCGAGGCTCTCCTGCAGGCGGCGCGAGGCGTTATTGTGCGTGTAGATCTGCCCGTACGGGGTCCAGCCGCGGCGCAGCGCTTCGTTATGCAGCGCGATCTCCAGCGCGGACCCGATCCCAAGCCGCCGGAACTTCGGAAGCACCTCAAGCATTCCGCCCGAGCCGTCGCCGTGAAAGCCGATAAACCCGGCAAGCTCGCCGTCCTTATACGCCGCGAGCACGTCGCCCGCCTTCACACGATCCTCATACCGCTTCGGATCGCCCTCCGGATCGTAAACCGACATCAGAAACGGGATCTGATCCATGGGGAACGGCTTGATCTCGCACACGTCCATTGTCGGCATCGGCTCCGTTTTCGGGTAGTACGCCTGCCAGCACGCGGACGCGTGGTTGATGTTCGGATATGCCTGAAACACCGCGTCGCGCGAAGCCTCGTTGTGCGCGACAAACAGCCGGCATTCACTCGGCACCGCCGCCAAAGCCCGCACGCCCGCCTCGACCGTGTCGGACACGATCAGGCAGAAGCGGTTCATCTTCATCAGGACCACGGCGTCGGGCGCGGCGTACAGCACCTTTGCGCCGCCGCGTCGGATCGCCTCGATCATGTCGATGCGAAGCGTTTTATCCCGTTCCAAATACGCAAGAATCTCCTGCTCGGTCACGGCGTTACCCCCTTTACGTCCTTTGAAAAATGCTGATAATCCTTTTGCCCCGAAAAGTGTCCGCCCCACTTCCAACCGTGCTTTGTGAACAGCTTATAGCAGAGGTCCTTCTCGGTGATCATGCCGGGACGCAGGTCGCTTCGGTCGATGTACGGCTCGCTCTCCGGCGGCGAAAAGCTCCCGTCCGGCTTGATGTACGGGTTCTCGACCGGATTGATGTCGATCGCCGTGCCGTAGCTGTGCCGCGAAAAATACGTCTTGCCGGTCACGCGGCGGCAGCAGTAGCCCGATGTGTTGTCCGCCGACATCGACAGCCCGTCGGTAAACGGCTGCCCGAAATCGTCGACGAGCCGCACCGAGCGCAGCGCGTACTTCGCGTCGTACAGCGCTTCGAAGATCTCGATGATGTCCTTTGCGACCTTGCGGTGCATCAGAAGCTCGCCCTCGTGCTCCTCGCCGTCGAAGTCCACGTACAGGATGTGGATGTAGCGAAGGTCGTCGAGCTTGACCGGCGCGTCCTTCGGGTCCTCCGGATAACTCATGCCGATCACGCGCGTTTTCAGCGCCTCGGTCGGCTTGCAGTACCAGAACTCCGGATTCGTCTTCGACGCCGTGACCTCCTCCGTGCGATACGGATTCGGCGTCGGCGTGGGCTCCGGGGTCGGCTCGGGCGTCGGCGTCGGTTCGGGCGTCGGCGTCGGCACCGGCGGAAGCGTCTCCGGCGCAGCGGTTTCGGGCGCGGCGATCACGTCCGCCGCAGGCTCCGGCGTAACCGTCGGCTCCGGCGTAACTGCTTCCGCGACCGGTTCTTTAAAAACCGCTTCGGGATTCGTCGGTATGGCGCAGCCGAGCATCAGCAGCGCAAACACAAGCGGCAAAAGTCGTCTCATAAATGTGAGTATACCGCAATTTTCCGCGGTTGTACAGAGCTTTCTTTTGTTTTTCCCGCATGAAATTGTTTTCACCGAGCCATGACACCGCATCCATGAGACAATCCCTCCGGGTCAACTACCCGCCCACCGCTGACGCGGTCCCCCCAATCCCGAAACATGGTCGTTGCGC
>CALGGM010000088.1 GCA_937915925.1 uncultured Clostridia bacterium
CATTATACATGAAAAGTAGACACTTTTCTGTGTCTACTTTTAGTTTACTGATGCAGGAATTACCTTTTTTAGTTGTACCATGATCTACTATACCGGCGATACCCACGGGGATGTGGAAAAACTGTATAAGTTCAAAACGCGGTTTGGTTTGACGGCAGAGGATACGATCGTTATTCTCGGCGACGCCGGATGGAACTACGATCAAGGCAGCCATGACCGCCTTGCAAAGACGTTCCTGAAGCGGATGGGCATCACAATCTTTTCGATCCACGGGAATCACGAGGAGCGACCGTACAATCTGCCATACTATCATGAAACAGAGTGGCGCGGCGGAAAAGTTTATGTCGAGGACGAGTTCCCCAACATTCTCTTTAGAAAAGACGGAGAGGTCTATGACCTCGACGGTCATCGGGCGATTGTGATCGGCGGCGCATATTCGGTCGACAAGCCATATCGTCTTACACATGGATACAACTGGTTTCCAAGCGAACAGCCGGATGCAACTATTAAAGCAAGAGTAGAAGCAGCTTTGGATGTGCTGGGATGGAACGTCGACATTGTGCTCTCACATACCTGCCCGCAGAAGTTTGTTCCTGTCGAAGCATTCATGTCTTGCGTAGATCAATCCACTGTTGACAGAAGTACGGAGGAATGGTTGGACACAATTGACGACCGCCTGACATATCGACATTGGTTTTGCGGACACTGGCATATCGATAAAACGTTCGATCGTTTCCGCTTTGTGATGGACGATTTTGTAACAATCGACAACTAATAAAACCTATAATCAAAGCGCATCCAGGGACGTTCTGGCTGCGCTTTATTGAGTGATGTTTTCACCTAATCGTATTACTTACAGCAAATCAATGCGCTGGGAGACGAGTTTATAGGTTGGATTGTTCTCCCGAACCGTCATTTTATAGACAGGAATGCCTTTTTCTGCAGCAATTTGGCATAGAATCTTTTCGTTGATTGCGCTGATATGCCTCCCAAGATAAACCGCAGTCGGCTTTTTTATAACATAAGGATACTTTTGGCTTTGACCGTCTTTTCCATAGTAAATCAGCCGCCACTCCTTTTCGTGACGCCAATTGCTTGATTTATGTATTAATACTTTTGAGCACATAAATTGATCCGGGCATGGAAATGCGTGCTGCATTAGTGGGTACAATGTTATTGCTTGAAAATGAATCAATATACGCTGCAAGAGTTCTTGCTGAAAAAGCCACGTCGCATATTCTGTTGCTTCAAGACGCTTTCCACCATAAATCATTGGGAGCAGACAATAGTCTGTATGACTGACATTTCGCAAGTCATAAGACAGAGCAAATCCTGTTCCATTATTGGCATAGTATCCCCACATTGCAGCAGAGTCGACGGTTTGTGACAGGCAAGCAATTTTCTGTGCTTGTGTTAATTGACTGACTAGAGTTGTCTGCTGGTCAATGATTCCTGTTATCATATTTTTACTCTCTTCGGCGAATGAGCAGAGATCTTCGAATTTAGCATGACCAAATGCATTCATGCTGTTTTGAATAATTAGCTCCGGAATATAAGCTTTTATCTCCGGCGGAATGAGACCTTTATTGGATAATTTGAGCATTCTGATAATGTTTTCGGGAGTGACGGTTTCATTCACCTCTGCTTTGATGCGTTCTTTATCGAAATACAGCATTCCATCAAAGTCATCATTCATCTCAGACGCCGACGCAAAGCCAAGGATATCTTGATCAAATTCATGGATTGTCCTTTCTTTGCAGCTGCGGAACCGATACAATTTATCCGGCGTTTTAGCGTTGAGATAATCAACAAGCGGCTGATACTGCTTGCCCTTTTCTTCATCGGAAAGAATCTCTGGAACCACGATGGAATGAATCAGCTTCATGTAATCATGATTTGTGACGGAACTGCTCATAAGTTTTCTCCTTGCAATAGCAGTTTTTGTTTGCAATCTAGTAATTTCACGGGCTGTGCTGTTTTGATCGACGATTATTGATTGTCGTTCGCCAACGCGAGGAACGCCGGGCGGTATTCTTCGAGGAGGCGCTTTGCGACGAGGTCGATCTGCTCGTCGTCGGACAGAAGGCGACGCTTCAATAGCTCATAGCGCAAGCGCTTTTCTTCCTTCGCAAAGTGCGTTTCACGGTGCTGCTCGGGGCAGTCGGTATAGTTCAGAGTGATGCCCTGAAACTGCTCGCTCGTGAGATCGAACACGCAGTCGCCGACCGCGTTGAAGCAATGGTAATTGCCGTCCGGGAGCGGCACGCCGAACACCTTCCCGCCGTAAATATCCTGCATCAGAAACGCCGTGATCGAGCATTGCCCAAGCGTCGGGGTCTCAGGGCTCCAATCTTGCCGCATGCGCGGCGCGCAGGTGTCTGCCGACCAGACCTTTTTCAGCCGATCATAGTAATCGCGCGGCGTCAGCCCGTTCGCGTCCCGGATCGTCGCCGTTTCCCAACCGTAAAACATTTGCTTCCTCCCATATGATCTGCATTCATTTTATCACATTTGTCCCGTTTGGGGAATGAAAACTTCTCGCTGTCTTATATAGCAAAGCGCAGCCCGAAAACTCCGGGCTGCGCTGTTTTGTGTATTTCGTTTTTTCTATATTGTGCTACTGTCGCCCCTGCTCCAAGCTAAATGTTTCATTCCTTGCGAATAATACCAGACTTTGGAAGGCAAGAAATCGGGCTTTATAACGAACCGTTTTTCTGGCTCGAAATCTTTGATGGAATAACCGTAATGATCCTGTGTGAAATCTTTTACACGAACGAAGAGAATCTCGGATTCTTCCAATGAACCTCCATCAACGAAAACAGGAGAAGACTGTTCTATCGGTCTTATAGCATTAATGCTTATCCCATTATCAAGTTCAATTACAAATTTACGGACGCTCTTTGGAATTTGTCTAAGTGCTCTATACAGACGATCGAAATTATTGTCCGCTATTCCGAGCGCGGTTCTTTCAGCTTCATCGGATGAGGCAACCTTAAGACCACCAACTAAATAGTAAAACAATAGTATGGTATTGTTTCTAATCCCTTCTACTTCTTGCCAAGAATTGATATTATGCGTGTGAAAATGCTCATTTCGGCATGAATTAGCATATTGTAATAGCGATACAATCACATATTCAATTCCAGAAGGTGATATGCGCCAAAAGGAAGTATTCTCCTCCAGAAAGCGCGTTAGTGACTGAAACATCGTATTAAAGTAACGTTCATTCTTATGTATGAACCTGACCCTCCTTTGTTTTGACACCTTCTTCGTTTCGCCATCAAGTTGGAGTTGGGTAATGTCTATTTCTTTGTAATCGTTGGGAAATTTGCCAATATTACCTTGAAAAGTTGTTGATATCCACAAATCCATTTGATCCGCTTCTTTTAAATACCCGGTAATAATACAATACAACAACTGTTCGACGGACTTAATATAACCTACAATGATAGAGGTATAGTCAAAACTTCCTCCATGTTTAAAAATATTAAACAAATACTCGCTGGTGATAAAGCATTTTGCAAAGCTTTGTTTTCCGAGCATGGATCGATACAATTTGGACTTTAAGAAACGACTGTCTAGAATAGAATAATCATCATTAGACAGTTTATAAGAAGATTGTTTTGCAGTTGCTTCGATTAAGAAGTGTTTATCCCGATAAACTTCATTTGATAATTGATCGTCTAAGTCAAGTTTGAAATCAGAAAGATAATGCAAAGATAGTGTAGGTATAGTATCATATCCAATAATCTGAAGAGCTTGTTTAATTGTCTCTGATAGTTCTTTCAAAAAGACATCATATATCTCTGCAGTTAAGTATAGGTTGAAAAACTCACTTGGTAAGAAGTCATTTACACACGTTGGTCGTTTATTAGCGCTAGCTCTGCATTTATCGTTCCATCGAATAATGATGATTTGATCAACACCGTATTTAAAGCGTAAACGAAAATGAGAAATGGAACGTGAGCCGATAAAAGAGGTGTAACGGATTCCTATGTGTTTTTCTTTTGTAAATAAAACAAACTCAAATGGTATGTTTTCTTCAAAAAAGTCATTTGTACAAGGGGCATAGAGCTTGTTTCCTTTTTGTTCCGGCACTAAGACCGTGTATCCGGAACGAGTGAGTAATTCTAAAAGAATCGGTGTAACAAGCATATCACGAATACGACTCTCGAGGATGCTTTCTATTTCTTTATACCTGTAAAAATCGTTATTATCGGGTGTAAACAACGAAAACGCTCCTGTTCTTCGAAGACTGATATCCAGAGGATTGAGTATAAAAGAATGATACACAGAATCAAGAAATGTATCTGAATATTCTCTAATAATTTCAAGAACAACCGTTTTATCCATAAGCAACTCCTTTCCTGAGCCAATTAACTAGTCTTTATGAAAAAGGCACATAACCATAAAGATTATATGCCCTGACGTTGGGCAAGGATCAGTGAATACTATTCAGCATACTACTGGTTCCCTTGCAAGCATCCATTTCAGCAACGAATGCTTCCTTTGCGTCTTTGCGGTCAATCTTCGATACAAGAATGACCATTGAAGTCGCAAAGCCACAGGACAGAACAAAGAAACCCAATCCGAGCCAGTTGATTCGTCCAGAATGCTCCATCTGATTACCTCCTTTCTTCGAAAATTGCCTATGTGTGAAGTAAAAGCCCAAACATAGACTTTTCAGATAATAATAGTAAGGAATCAGATGGTATCCTTGTTCATCCTAACGTCAAAATTATTATATACCTGTCTTTACGTAATATCAAGGGGGACAGAACTTTGAGAATAAAGAAGGATTTTGGCATGGTAGAAAAACGTATCGATATTAAGGTGTGTCCGATCCAAGAGTGTTTTCTTGGATCGGACATTTTTATTCAATCATCCAAATGATCAATCGCGTACTGTGCTTCTTCTGCGGTGAATTTCTCACCGTAGGCAGACGTCAACTGGCTCTTAATGGCAGAGGCGGACATGTGCAGATTGTCGCGGTAGCTTTTTGCGGTGGCTAAAGCGTTGGCTTTCCAATCCGCTTTGACGTGATCGACGGCGTATTGGGCTTCCTCGGCCGTGAATTGCTCCCCGTATTCGCTGGTGAGCTGATCGTAGATGCGCGCTTTGGACATGTGCATGGTATCGCTGTAGGATTGCGCCGTTTTCAGGGCATTCTCTTTCCAGTTCGCCTTTACATGATCGATCGCGTACTGTGCCGCGTCCTCGGAGAACCCTTCACCGTATGGACTGGTCAGCTGGTGATAGAGCCGCGCCTTTGACATGTGCATCCAATCCACATACGTCTGCGCCGAAGCAAGCGCGTTTTTATACTCCTTTGGTGTCGGATCTTCCGTAGGCGTGGGCGTCGGTTTTTTCGTCGGCTTCGGCGTTGCAGTCGGTTTCGGCGTAGCTGTTGGTTTTGACGTCGGGGCTTTGGTAGGCTGTGTTTCGGATATCCTGTCAGTCGCAGTAACTGTCGGCGGTCTTGTTGTCTGCACCGTTGCCGTTGCTTCCTTCGTGCTGTTTCTCGGAAGGATCACGAACAGGCACACGGCGACGATCATACAGGTCAGTAGGATCTTCCAAACCGGTTTCAGCCGTTCCGCCTTCCAGATGGCGATAATGCCCATGATCGGCGTGAAGAAGATCCACAGTAGCACCCTGCCAAATGTGACTTTTTTCTTCGGTTCTTCCGGCGGCATTGTCCAACGTTCTCCCCGCGTGTCCATACCTGCAGGCGTTCCGCAATTCGAGCAGAAGCTGCCCGTGAATTCGGTTCCGCATTTGCTGCACCGATGCACAAAAGTATTGCCTCCGCAGGCGGTGCAAAAGGCATTTCCGTCATTGTTTTCAGTTCCGCAGTTTTTACAGATTTTCATGTTGTTTCCTCCTAATCTTCATTCGATCGTGATGCTGCCGCTTTGCTTTGCGTTCATCAGCAGGGGCAGAATAAAGTCCTTAGAGACGGCATAGAACCGATTGAACCGCAAGTATTCATTTCGGTATTTCTCCATGATAATATCCATCAGTTCCCAAAGTTCAAAAACCACTGCCTGACTATGCACGCAGACGCCTACTTCCCGACATGTGCAGGTTAGCGCTCTGCCGGTTCCGTTTTTGTCCATGCGGAAACGGACTTCATACGGCTGATCGTCCACCACAATGGCGTAACCGTTGCCGTTCTCAAGCGAGAGATACTTGACTTTGTTTTTCCGAAAATACTCATTGTGCGCCTTCATGCCGAATTCGTAATTGACGCCGGTGGTAAAGGGATCGCTGATTTGGAAGGTCTCTGTTCCTTCGCCGATCAACAGGTCACCCTTCTCTTCGGGTACTCCAAACCAGCTTTTGACTTGTTTGATTGAAAGCGCTCTTGCTCTGAATTCGATCAGATGGGACGTGCTGAAATACAGCTTGCTTGGCTTGTTGAACGCAACTACGCATCTGATCTGCTCGTATTCGTCCGCCTTGATGCGAAATGTATGGCTTACCTTTCGCACTTGTCCACACTTGCCTGTCATTGCTCCTTCGACGAATACCGTATCTCCTTCTTCCAGATTGAATCGTTCGGTATAGTAGGGGAGCGAGACGTCTTCCTCATAAAAGTACACTTCTGCCACAGATGGCTGCACCGAGTTCTGCTTAGGCGGCACAGGGTTCAACTGCCCGTCCACATCTTTCATGACTCCGTCGTGAATTGTTTCGTTTGTTTCCATTGCATTCACCTCTTTCCTTTGATTGTCGTTTTTTCTGTTTAGCTGTTGTTGCGCAAGTACCGGACAAGAATCCAGATCAGCCACAGTCCATCCGTCGCGCAGATCAGAAACAGATCCACCAACGTGCCAAAGCAGCTTTGTCTTCTTGCCATGCCATCACCTCCTCTGCAGGCATCCATATAGGGAACATGATTTTTACGCGAGAGCGAACGCCCTCGCGCGACTACTCATAAGAGAAGATGATTTCTACGCGAATACAGACAAGATTTCAATGTCTTGTTTTCTGCCTTGAATGTCCTGTTTGCTTAGGACAATGTCTTGTTTTCTGCTTTCAATGTCCTGTTTACTCGCGTCAATGTCTTGTTTTCTGCTTGAATGTCCTGTTTGCATCGCCTGCCGCGCGGTTTTATGTGCCGGAGATCGCAGGGGTTCAAGGATTCGATCTTTTAACCCCCAATAATATGAATTGACAAAAGGGGTTAAATGGGGGCAAAGCATTTGAAATGAGGGAAAGCGAAACGATATTGCAAGCTGGAAAACGAAAAATATAAAACAAATTCGCAGAAATTGTTAAAACAAAAGTGCAGAAAAAACTAAAATAAAAGTTGCGAAATAATTAAAATGAGATATGTACATGAGGGATATCCTGATAATAGAAACGCGGCAAAGCTCGAGGCGCTGCTTCGGGCTTTGATCGTATCAATGTCTCGTTTTCCACCTTGAATGTCCTGTTTGCTCGGGGCAATGTCTTGTTTTCTCTCAAGGCGCATTCATTTTCGCTCTGTTGTCTTGTTTAATAAAGAAATTATACCTTAACGGGTATAATTATATAGATATACTATTATAATATACCCGATGTGGTATAAAACCGAAGGAAAGAGTTGACAATATACCCGATGAGGTATAAAATTGGTTTATGAAAAACATTGGAGCATTTATCAAAGAAAACAGAAAAGCTGCTGGGCTGACGCAGGAAGAATTTGCCGTGCGTGCAGGGCTCGGACTGCGCTTTGTCCGTGATCTGGAGCAAGGCAAAGAAACGGTACGGATGGACAAGGTCAATCAAGCGCTTGCCATGTTCGGCATGAAAGCAGTGCCGGGAAAGGCGGATGACGAATGAGTGCGTATCGAAAAGCGGCGGTCTATGTGCGCGATCGTCTTGCCGGGTTCCTCTCCGAAACGGACAGCGGGTATCGGTTCGCGTATGACGCGGCGTATCTGACCTTGCCCGACGCCCAAGCAATTTCTCTGACCCTTCCGCTGCGGGAAGCGTCGTATGAATCGAACGTCCTGTTTCCATTCTTCGACGGGCTGATTCCGGAGGGGTGGCTTTTGCATATCGTGAGCAAAAACTGGAAGCTGGATCAGAACGACCGCTTCGGACTGCTATTGGTTGCCTGCAAGGATTGTATCGGCGCGCTGCGGATCGAGGAGGCGGAACAATGAAGTGTTTATGCTGCGGAAAACCGATCCTGCCGGAAGAAAGCAACTGCGGTTGGCATACGCGCTGTATTCGCAAGTTCTTCGGAACGGAGACGCTGCCCGAACTGGATTTAAGCGAAGAAGCGCTTGCCTCGTATGTGACGGAATCGGTGTTCAAGGGTCTGACTGTACCGGGCGTGCAGCGGAAAATGTCGCTGCATCTGGATCGGCAGGATGCGCCACGGCTGACGCTGGTAAACTATCCGACCGGTTATATATTGAAGCCGCAGACGCCGGAATACCGCAATCTTCCGGAGGCCGAAGATCTTGCCATGCGAATCGCGGAGACAGCGGGCGTAAAGACCGTGCCGCACGCACTGCTTCGGATGAACGGACAGTTTGCGTATATCACAAAGCGTATCGATCGGAAGATCACCGGCGAACAGCGGGTTCGCGTGCAAAAGTACGCGATGGAGGACTTTTGCCAACTGGATGAAAGATTGACCGCAGATAAGTATCGCGGCTCCTATGAGCGCTGTGCAAAGATCGTTTCCCGATATTCCGTGCGGACGGGCTTGGATCTATCCGAGCTGTTCCTGCGGCTGGTCGTTTCGTTTGTCACGGGCAATTCGGATATGCATCTCAAGAACTTCTCGCTGATCGAACCCTCGCCGGGCAGCGGCGCATTCGTTCTGTCCTCTGCGTACGACCTGCTTCCGGTCAATCTGGTGCTGCCGGAGGATCGGGAGGAGTTTGCGCTGACGATGAATGGAAAGAAATCGAATCTTCGTCGAAATGACTTCCTGCATTTCGCAGAACAGTGCGGCGTCGGTAAAGCAGCAGCGGAGAAGATCATCAAAAAGGTGCTTGCAGCCGAGGAAGACTATCTGACACTATGCGACGATTCCTATTTGCCGCAGGATATGAAAGACGCGCTGAAAGAACTGATCCGCTCGCGCTGCGCGCGGCTGAAATAGAGCATAAAGTTTAACCCCTTTTGACTCATCGGACAAAAGGGGTTAAATACTGTTTATAACTGTTTTATTCCGCTATTCTCCGTAGACCACTTCCCGGATGACAATCTCCTCCGCGCGGGCGCGGAGGCTGTTCATGCGGCGGACCCATTCCATCTGGTTCTCGGCTCTCAGGCGCTCGGTGACGCCTTCCAAAGGTGCCATTTTAGAAACCGTGGCTTCGATCTGCTCCCTTGCCGTGCGGTCGATCTCCAGAAGATGCTCTGTCAGTTTGCCGGAGAGGACGAGGACGGTCAGGGTGCCGTCGTGCCGTTGCTCCAGGAAACGCTTCCGCATCCTGCCGTACTTGCCGATGGAGACGTCGGGCGCGGGATCGAGGACCAGGTTCGGGACCTGAAAGTTGCCGACCGTGGTATATGTGACGTTCATTTCGATACCTCCTTTAATGAATCCGATGCAGCGGACGCGGGATCTGCGACCGGAAGACCGTGACCTGCGTCCCGAGCAGGATCGGAAGATGGGTTTTTGCGAATTCAACTAGATCCGTCGCCGCTACCATTCAGAAAAGCCCGAGAATTCGGGCTTTTTTCGTACTCTGCTTTTTGTAAAAACAATCCATTTTTATGCTCGTTTGGGGGTTTGACAACATTTTACAACAGATCCGATCGTCAAGAAGGTTTATACTATGGGTCTTCAAGAAAAAAACAGCCGGTAAAAGGTTGGTTTAAAGTGATAAGGAACTAATCAAAACTAATTATTGGCCTTGCCATCGTCAAGCTGATCACAGAGCTTCATAATGGAACAGTTTCCGTGAGCAGCGGAAATGGGAGCACAACATTTACCGTGGTACTCCCCAAAATCCATAACTGAAGACTCTGTGATTTCGTTTCAGTTTAGATTGGTCAGGTAAAGTCCATCATGTAAATGTAGTTCTCTTTCCTTGTTGGAGAAAGGAAGTTTTGGTCAATATGAAAAAGTTATTACTGGTCATGAACCCATGTGCTGGGCAGCGGAAGGCCCGGAAGCATCTGGCAGATATCATTGATATTTTTAACCGAGCTGGATACATGGTAACAACACATATTACCGAACACTCCGGCGACGGCGAAGCGGCTGTTGAGCGTTACGCGCCTGAGATGGATTTGGTCGTATGTTGCGGCGGTGATGGGACCTTCAACGAAACGATATCTGGTGTTTTGAAAAGCGGAAAGGATATCCCCATTGGCTATATCCCGGCTGGATCCACCAATGATTTTGCCGCAAGCTTGCGTTTGTCATCCGATATCCTGCAGGCAGCTCGGGATATTGTGGATGGAGAGACGATGAATTTGGATGTAGGCTGCTTTGGCGGCAGATACTTTTCTTATGTAGCCTCATTTGGTGCCTTTACCAAAACAAGCTACGCCACACCACAGAATATGAAAAATGCGCTGGGCCACACCGCCTACATTTTAAGCGGTATCCAGGAGTTATCCCAGGTGAAAAAACACCATGTGCGGTTTGAATTGTCCGACGGTACAGTTGCCGAAGATGATTTTATATTTGGCGCCATCAGCAATTCCACAAGTGTGGGTGGAATCTTAACGCTTGCAGAAGATAAAGTAGACCTTTGTGACGGACGTTTTGAACTTCTATTGGTCCGCGCACCCAGGGATCTTGCTGAATTGGCCGAGTGTGTTCAGGCTCTGAAGCGGCAGACCTATGATTGTAGCATGCTTACCTTTATCAACACAGATCGGGTCATGATCAGCGCCCCGGAGGATATGGACTGGACACTTGATGGCGAGTGGGAGCAAGGCCATTCGTACATTGAAGCAGAATGCCTGCATCGTGCGGTGAAGGTGTGTGGAAAGGAATCTCGCAAAGCACGATATGGCCGAGGAATTGTTCCAATGCGCACAGCTTAGCGCAGAATTGGACAATCGAATGGATCGCCTTCGGAAGAGTGTGCGTGATAACGGTTCCGTTGATATCCAAGCAACTCCAAGTGGTTAAAAGTTCAAGTACACCAAAGAGGTAACGCCCATGCAGAATGTGCCAATGCTTGTCACGTCTCAATGAAAACTTGGGACAAGTTCATGAGGTTGGAAGATGTGCCAGCGAAGATCTGTATATATCTTGGGAGGAATCCGTCCGTGCTGCGATGGAACGATATCAGGTAGTAATTGACCGCTATAGATGCGGATACTACCCTCGAAATATCAAACCCATGGAAGGCTTTATGAAACAAAACGGTGAGCTGATGGAAAGTCTGGCAAATCTGTCTGCGAAGCGAAAAAACTAAGTGTTGTAAAAACGAAAGGATCAGCCCCATGAATAACCGTGCCTTTCCTGGTAAACGAGAGCCTATGTCTAAAATCAGAAAAGCTTATTTTGTCCGTCTGGTTGGACGATGCGTGGTTTTGGTACTATGCGCCCTGCTGTGTTTCTACCGACCGGGGGAATTTGAGATTCTATGGGGCATGAATTTCTTTGAGCGGTTTTCACCGTTGCATTTGCTATGGGGCCTTTGGATTCTTGATATGATCTACCAGTTGATTCCGGTAAGGAAGAAGATTGCCCTTGGCTCACTAAAGCTGTTTCGTCAGCACTTCAAACCCATTCGGGAGAAAATCAACTACCAGGCGCTGCGAAACTATATCGCATCGACTACCAAAGCTGCCTATAAAGTGTTTCTGCTCTGGAGTGCTCTCGGTGCCGTCATTGGAGTGCTGTACTATACAGAAATACTTACACGAACAGCGCTGTTTATGATCACAGTATTTTTCTATGTGTGCGACCTGATCTGCGTTCTGATTTGGTGTCCGTTCCGCCTGCTGATGAAAAACCGCTGCTGTACGACCTGCCGCATATTTAACTGGGATCACTTGATGATGTTTACGCCCATGCTTTTTATTCCCAGTTTTTACTCATGGAGCCTATTCATCCTGTCTTTTGTGGTTTGGTGTGTATGGGAACTCTGCGTACTTCTTTATCCGGAGCGTTTTTGGGAATTTTCCAACGATGCACTCAAATGCGTGAACTGTATAGATAAGCTCTGTACGCAGTACTGCCAGAAACTTCGAAAGTAAAGCAATTACAGTTGCGCTCCATATATTTGTGGTGCTCGCGGCGCTGGATTCCATCGGTGTCTCTACCAGCAGTATGGTCGCTGGACTCTCGGCAGCGGTGGTTGCCGTAGGTGTAGCGCTGGAGGATTCATTGGGTAATATCGCAGGTGGTATCCTGCTGCTGTTTTCGCCTCGATTTTCCACTGGAGATTACATCGCCGCTGGCGGTGACGAAGGAACTGTCATTTCCATCGAGTTGCTGCACACAAATGGAAGTCTACGAGAGCCATGTACATTCTCTCACGACTGGTGGCCGGTTTCAATCCGGCCTTTCTTTTGACGCTCACTTTCGTAGTTTCGTTTCAGTTTAGAAAGCTACTTTATAGTGTACTCATCAACCTGATAAAGGTGGTCAATTATGAACGAAGTCAAAAAGCCTCAGAAACCCCTGTTTTATTTCTATGGCGTTGTCCTTCTGCTCATCATTCTTTTCAACACACTGGTACTCCCCATGTTTGCGCGGATGCAAGTTAAGGAAGTCGATTACGGTACATTTATGACTATGGCCGAGAATCAGGAAATCGGTCGTGTGGAGGTACAGGATAATCAAATCGTCTTTACAGACAAGGAAGATAAGCAGATTTACAAAACCGGTGTAATGAATGATCCCGGTCTTGTGGAACGACTGAAAGAATCCGGTGCAGTTTTCAGTCAGGAGATCGTGGAGGAAATGTCTCCGCTGCTCAGTTTCTTCCTGACATGGATCCTGCCTATGCTGATCTTTGTTGGCATTGGTCAAATCATGTCCAAGAAGATGATGGACAAAGCTGGCGGTGGTGCCGGTGCCATGTCCTTCAATATGGGAAAATCCAACGCCAAGGTTTATGTCAAATCCTCTGACGGCATCAGCTTTGCCGATGTAGAGGGCGTAGACGAGGCCGAAGAAAGCCTCGCAGAAATCGTGGATTATCTGCATGACCCCAGCAAATACAAGGAAATCGGTGCGACCATGCCCAAGGGTGTGCTGCTGGTGGGCCCTCCGGGCACCGGTAAAACCATGCTGGCCAAGGCAGTCGCCGGTGAAGCCAATGTCCCGTTCTTCTCCATCTCCGGCTCTGAGTTCGTGGAGATGTTCGTAGGCATGGGAGCATCCAAAGTCCGAGATTTGTTCAAGCAGGCCAAGGAAAAGGCACCTTGTATCGTGTTCATTGACGAGATCGACGCCATCGGTCAGAAGCGTAATACCGGCGGCGGTATGGGCGGCAATGATGAACGTGAGCAGACTTTGAACCAGCTGCTGACCGAAATGGACGGCTTTGAGGGCAATTCCGGCGTTATGATTCTGGCTGCTACCAACCGTCCCGAATCCCTTGACCCTGCTCTGACCCGTCCCGGTCGTTTTGACCGCCGCGTTCCTGTGGAACTGCCTGACCTGGAGGGTCGCGAAAAGATCCTGAAGGTCCATTCCAAGAAGGTTAAGATTGCAGAAGATGTGGACTTCAAACAGGTGGCAAGAATGGCCTCTGGCGCCAGCGGCGCGGAGCTTGCCAATATCATCAATGAAGCAGCTCTCCGTGCTGTTCGCGACGGCAGAAAGTTTGCCACGCAGTCTGATTTGGAAGAGTCCATTGAAGTTGTCATTGCAGGCTATCAGAAGAAGAACGCCATTCTGACCGACAAGGAAAAACGCATCGTTGCTTACCATGAGATCGGTCATGCGCTGGTGGCTGCCATGCAGACCCACTCTGCTCCCGTGCAGAAAATCACTATTATTCCCCGAACTTCCGGTGCTCTGGGCTATACCATGCAGGTGGATGAGGGCAACCACTACCTTATGAGCAAGGAAGAAATCGAAAACAAAATCGCTACCTATACCGGTGGCCGAGCTGCCGAGGAGATTGCTTTTGGCTCTATTACCACAGGCGCATCCAACGACATTGAACAGGCCACCAAGCTGGCCCGCGCCATGATCGCTCGTTACGGCATGAGCAAGGAGTTCGACATGGTCGCCATGGAAACCGTGACGAACCAGTATCTGGGTGGCGATGCTTCTCTGGCCTGCAGCGTTGAGACCCAGACTAAGATCGACGAACTGGTGGTTGAGGTGGTAAAGAAGCAGCACGACAAGGCTGCCCAGATCCTAATGGAAAACCGGGAAAAGCTGGATCAGCTCTCTCAGTACCTTTATGACCATGAAACCATCACCGGCGACGAATTCATGCGGATTCTCAACAGATAAAAGCCTCCATAAACGCAGTTGTCTCCCCCTAAGAAAGGTTGAACTGTTAGTGTCAACAGTTCTCAATGGTTTGGTAAGCTGACAACCGTCATGCTGTACGCCGTTATGATGATTTTGATTTTGTTCCCCAGAATCCCTCTGTGGGCAGCAAATACGCTGATCGTCATGTGCGGCATTACCATGCTTTTGTCCTTTGGTGGTTATGCAAGTTTTTACTATGGCCTGCTTTCCCACAAGCGCACATGATATATTTGTTCCTTAACGACAGCAGATTCATGCTCGTTTGAGCTTTTGGAGTACCCTTTATGCATGAGTTCCGTGCCGGTATTGACATTGGTTCCACAACGGTCAAGCTGGCTGTATTGAATGAAAACGACGAAATTATATATGGGGAATATCGCCGCCACCATGCACAGACCCAACAAACCATGGCAGAGCTTCTGAAAAGCTTTCGCAAGCGGGTCGGTAGCTGTAATTTGCGTTGCAGGATCACCGGCTCCGGCTCCATCAATCTGGGCAAGGCTATAAATATCGGCTTTGTGCAGGAGGTTGTCGCGGTTGCTACTGCGTTACAGAAGGTTGCGCCGCAGACAGACGTTGCCATTGAGCTGGGCGGAGAAGATGCCAAAATCATATATTTCAAGGGCGGTCTTGAAGAACGTATGAACGGCGTCTGTGCAGGCGGTACAGGCTCCTTTATCGACCAGATGGCAAGTCTGCTCCAGATCGATGCGGCCGGTCTGAATGCCGAAGCCGCGAACTACCAACAGATCTATCCCATTGCCGCGCGATGCGGTGTGTTTGCTAAAACCGATATTCAGCCCCTGATCAACGAAGGCGCAACCAGAGCAGATCTTGCAGCCTCCATTTTTCAGGCAGTGGTAAACCAGACGATCTCCGGCCTTGCCTGTGGCAAACCCATTCGTGGAACAGTCGCGTTTTTAGGCGGGCCACTTCACTTTTTGCCGGAGCTGAAAAAGGCTTTTATCCGCACATTAAACCTGACTCCGGAGCATACGGTAGATCCCCAAAACTCCCACCTCTTTGCCGCATTGGGTGCCGCATTGGAAGGTGGAGAGGCGGAAGCGGTAGGTATTGACGATTTGATCCTTCGTTTGGAAAACGGTGTAAAGGTATCTTTTGAGATGCCCCGGCTTCCTGCACTGTTTGAAAACCGGAACGAATATGCCGACTTCTGTGAACGGCACAAGGGCGCAATCGTTCCCAAAGGTGCGCTGGCAGAATACAAGGGAAATTGCTTCCTTGGAATTGATGCTGGTTCAACTACTACAAAAATGGCGCTTATCGGTGAAAATGGGCAGCTTCTTCATGCCTTCTATGCCAACAACCAGGGCAATCCGATTAAAACGGCGATGGAAGCCATAGAGGAACTGCGGAAACTGCTGCCGTCCGGGGCGCAGATCGTCCGTTCCTGTTCCACTGGTTATGGGGAAGCACTTCTGAAATCTGCCTTTTCCTTGGATGAAGGTGAAGTGGAGACGGTTGCCCACTGCACCGCCGCATCCTTCTTTGACCCGCAAGTAGACTGTGTGCTGGATATTGGCGGACAGGACATGAAGTGCATCAAGCTGAGAAACGGCTGTGTGGACACCGTGCTTCTGAACGAAGCCTGCTCCTCCGGCTGCGGCAGTTTCCTTGAAAACTTTGCAAACTCCTTGGGTTACTCTGCAGAAGACTTTGCCCATGAAGCACTGTATGCACCATCCCCGGTAGATTTGGGAACACGCTGCACGGTCTTTATGAACTCCAATGTGAAGCAGGCGCAAAAGGAAGGGGCCTCTGTTGCCGATATTTCTGCAGGATTGGCCTACTCCGTGATCAAGAATGCCCTGTATAAGGTCATTAAGCTGACAAGCGCATCGGAGCTCGGAAAACATATCGTTGTTCAGGGCGGCACCTTTTACAATCAAGCTGTGCTGCGCGCATTTGAGAAGATAGCCGGTGTGGATGTGATCTGTCCCGATATTTCCGGTATCATGGGCGCGTTTGGTGCGGCGCTGATTGCAAAGGAGCGCTACCATGGGCAGACCACGCAGATGCTCTCTCTGGAGGAAATCGGTCAGCTGACATACACCACCAAAACCACCCGCTGTGGTGGCTGCTCCAACAACTGTATGCTCACGGTGAATCAGTTCCCCAACGGGAAACGGCATATCACCGGAAATCGGTGCGAAAAGGCTGTTGGCGGAGATCCAACTCTGCGAAAGGGCGAGAATCTGGTGGAGTATAAGCGCCAGCGGATTTTCAATTATCCTCCCCTCGAAAATGCGCCCAGAGGAACGATTGGTATTCCGAGAGTGCTGAATATCTATGAGAACTATCCCTTCTGGGCGACGTTCTTTGAAAAGCTGGGATTCCGCGTGGAGCTTTCTCCGTTTTCTGACCGAAAAATCTACGAATTGGGAATGGAGTCCATCCCATCGGAGTCGGAGTGTTATCCGGCAAAGCTGGCACACGGTCATGTTCAGTGGCTTGTCAATCAGGGGATCAAAACCATCTTTCACCCCTGTGTGTTTTATGAGCATCAGGAAATGCCAAGTGCGCAAAACCACTATAATTGCCCCATTGTGGTCTCCTATGCGGAAAACCTGAAAAATAATGTGGAAGCAGTGGCAGACGGTGATGTGCGCTATATCCGCCCCTTTATGGCCTTTACCGACGAAAAAACAGTTTCTGACCGTTTGACGAAACTGTGCTGGGACGAATGGGCAATCGATGATCAGACCGTTCGCAGCGCTGTCCATGCCGCATGGGAGGAGCAGCGCAAGGCAAAAGAGGATATTCGCAGAAAGGGCGCGGAAGCCCTTGCGGAAATGGAATGCAGAGAACAGAAGGGCATTGTTCTGGCAGGAAGACCCTACCACATTGACCCGGAGATCAATCACGGCATCCCGGAGCTGATTGCATCCTACGGCCTGTATGTCTTTACCGAGGACAGCCTGCCTTTTGATGAAAACCCCGCCCGTCCGCTGCGGGTGTTGGATCAGTGGGTGTACCACTCCCGTCTTTACAACGCGGCGGAATATGTCTGCTGGCGGGATGATCTGGAACTTGTGCAGCTCAACTCCTTTGGCTGCGGTCTGGATGCCGTAACCACCGATCAGGTTGCGGAAATTTTGGAAAACGCCAATAAACTGTACACCCTTCTGAAAATTGACGAGGTCAATAATCTTGGTGCTGTCCGTATTCGCATCCGCAGTCTGCTGGCTGCTATGAAAATGCGGCAGGAACAGGAGATCCTTCCTTACCCCAGTGTGTCCGGATACCACAGAACTGAATTCACCCGTGAAATGTTCCGGAATGGGTACACTATCCTGGCACCGCAGATGAGTCCCATCCACTTTGATATTCTGGAACCGGTATTCCGGAAATATGGCTTCAACATTGAGGTTCTGGACAACGATAACCGTGCGGCTATCGATATGGGATTAAAATTCGTCAACAACGATGCCTGTTTCCCGTCCATCACCGTGGTGGGACAGATCATGGACGCGGTGCTGTCCGGTCGCTATGATACCAATCGACTTGCCATCATCATGACACAGACCGGAGGCTGCTGCCGTGCGAGCAACTATGTGGGATTTATCCGCAGAGCGCTGGACAAAGTGAACCTGTCCCACATCCCTGTGATCTCTTTGAGCGTGCAAGGGCTGGAAAAGAACAGTGGTCTCAGGATTCCACCGAAGCTGCTGTTGAAAGCGGCCCAGGGCGTTGTCTATGGTGATCTGTTCATGCGCTGCCTCTACCGTGTGCGTCCGTATGAAGTGACACCGGGATCAGCCAACGCACTGCACCAGAAATGGAAAGATATTTGTATAGATGCCCTGACTAACGACTGCACAACACATACATACAAAAAGGTCTGTCACGGTATTGTAGAAGCCTTTGATCAGTTCCCCATCCGTGAGGATGTGGTAAAGCCGCGTGTCGGTGTTGTCGGTGAGATTTTAGTCAAGTATATGCCGCTGGCAAACAATCATCTTGTGGATCTTTTGGAGCGTGAAGGCGCTGAAGCCGTTGTGCCTGATCTGATGGATTTCATGAACTACAGCATCTATAACGGAGATTACAAGCACAAATATCTCGGCCTCGACTGGACGGCATCCGCAAAGGCCAATGCAGGCATCAGAGCGATCCGCGCATTGAGAAAGCCTGCGATTGATGCATTGGAAAGCAGCCACCGATTTGAAGCACCTATGCCCATCGAACAAGTTGCGGAGTTGGCCAAGCCGATCCTCTCTCTGGGGAATCAGTACGGCGAGGGATGGTTCCTTACCGGTGAAATGGTGGAGCTGCTCACCACAGGAACACCAAACATCGTGTGTATTCAGCCCTTTGCCTGCCTTCCAAACCATGTGGTCGGCAAGGGTGCGATCAAGCAACTGAAAAAGATGTATCCCTGGGCCAATATTGCCGCGGTGGATTATGACCCCGGAGCCAGTGAGGTCAACCAGCTCAATCGAATTAAGCTCATGCTGTCACAGGCAAAGAAAACCTGTCAGCAGCCCTGAAGGATTGGAGTGCTATGGATAAAAACCTGAAATGACGACCATTGCTGCCCGTGGTGCATACTCCCGGCAGGAGAAGACCATGGTTTACTTCGTCCTGAACCGCTTTCAGGTAACAAGAATGCGAGAAATCGTCCATGCGATTGATCCGCTGGCGTACATTACGATTAGCGAAGTGGCGGATGTTTTTCCGGCGAATAAAGATAAAAGTTAAGCATACACCCCCAGCCATCGCGATGCGATGAAAACGAGAAAGGAAGTCAAAATTGTTAGAACTAAGAAACGTCAAAAAGGAATACCCCGCCGGCGATACTGTTGTCCATGCACTGAAAGGTATTGATCTCCAGTTCCGCAAAAGTGAGTTTGTGTCTATTTTGGGACCTTCCGGATGCGGTAAAACCACCATGTTGAACATTATCGGCGGTCTGGATCAGTACACCAGTGGTGACCTGATTATCAATGGTGTTTCCACCAAGCACTTTAAGGACCGTGACTGGGACAGCTAGGACAATAAAGAGCATAGAATACGTTTTGCATTTTCAGATATCAAACGATCAATCATCAGCAAGACCTTCCTGTTTGCAGCAGGAGGGGTCTTGCTGTGTCTGATAATTGCATCATTCCCTGATCTATATGATATGTTCTTTTCTGAAACGCAGTATCGTCCCATGGGGGTTCATGAGGAATTGCTGCTGAAAGCTTTATCAAGCGAATCCGTAAAAACGCTCCGCGACTTATAAATCTACTGAAAGTCGAACTACATCGTGAATATGAGCGTAAACATCCGGTGAAGGAACAGCATCCGCAACGCACACACAGAAACGAGCCGGAACGGTAATCCCGTTTCGGCTCATTATTGGTGTATTAGCATCAAAAACGCATTGCGCTGTTTCGGCTTGTGAATAGTCCGGGAGTCTTTGTTAATTCGTAATCATTGAGATATTACATGCCTGTGACAATTCACGTAATATGCCGGATAACTTAATGGCTTCGGCAACATGCGAAATGATTGACGGCGATAGAGTGGAATGATATACTAATAATATATCAGTTTAGAGATATGTTTAAACCTCAACCGTCCTACCAGTCTTCCATGACTCGATAACGGCAAGCAGGTAGAGACCAATGAAGTGCTAACAATAGTTAGGGTTGTGTTTTGACCCCCTATTGCAGGCCCCAATGTATGTTTCTTTTGAGTTTAGAAACGAACGATATAATATGGACTTGCAAGGGTTCATGCCGCGAGGTTCGGAGGAGGATCGACATGTTTCATATTTTGGTTGTTGACGACGATAAAAACACGCGAAGGTATCTACAAGCGGTGCTGGAAGCGGAAAACTACACCGTGTCGACCGCCGCAAATGGCGAGGATGCGCTTGCTGTCATGGACCAGGCGTATATCGATCTTGTCGTTTTGGATATCATGATGCCGAACATGGATGGGTATGCGTTCACGGAGATTCTTCGGAAATCGAATAGCGAGCTCCCTGTTTTGATGGTATCCGCCAAACAGCTTCCGGCGGATCGTCACAAAGGGTTCCTTGTCGGGACTGACGATTATATGACCAAGCCAATCGATGAGACGGAACTGCTGCTGCGCATCAAAGCACTGCTGCGCAGGGCGAAAATCGCAAGCGAACGAAAAATCGAAATCGGCGATGTAACGCTTGATTACGACAGCATGACTGTTACCAAAGGAAACGAGACGCAGATGCTTCCGCAAAAAGAGTTTCTTCTGCTGTATAAGCTGCTGTCCTATCCGGGAAAAATTTTTACAAGGATTCAGCTAATGGATGAAATCTGGGGCACGGAGAGTAACACCGGATGGGAAACCGTGACGGTTCATATTGGACGGCTCCGCAAGCGCTTTGAAGGATGGTCGGAATTTGAGATCGAGTCGGTCCGAGGACTCGGATACAAGGCGGTGAAGAAGGTATGAAGCTCATTGAGCGAAAACAAAGGCTTTCACTGTTGCTGCTGTTTGCTGGGGTTGTCCTTGCGCTTTTGATTGTGACGACGTTGATCGTGAGCGCCGTCATTTTGATATTGATCGACCGCGGCGCACTGCAACTCGGCAGCACGCCGGTGAACGGCGGAAAACTGTTCGGGAATCTAATGCTGTGGAGCCTGCTGATCGGAAGCATTCTCGCATTTATAACGCTGCGATTCCCGCTGAAACCGGTCAATAGAATCTTGAACGCGATCAAGCGTCTTTCTGAGGGTGATTTTTCCACACGTCTGCAGTTTCATGGGCTACTTTCGCGTTATCCTGCCGTCGTTGAACTCTCGGATAGCTTCAATAAAATGGCGTCAGAGCTCGAACAGACGGAGCTTTTGCGTTCGGACTTCATCAATAGTTTTTCGCATGAGTTCAAGACCCCGATCGTTTCAATTGCAGGATTTGCAAAACTGTTAAAACGGGGAAATCTTACGGAAGAAAAAAGGTCGGAATACCTAGATGCGATCGAGGAGGAATCCGTTCGTCTGTCGCAGCTGGCGACGAACATCCTGAATCTGACCAATGTGGAAAACCAAAGCATTCTAACGAATATCGTGCGTTTCAATCTGTCGGAACAGATTCGAATCTCTGCTCTGGTGCTCGAAGCGAAATGGATGCGCAAGCACATCGACCTGTTGCTTCCGAACGAGGAGTTTTTTACTACCGGCAACGCGGAACTGCTGGAACAGGTGTGGATCAATCTGCTGGATAACGCGATCAAGTTTTCGCCGGAATACGGCGTCATCGATGTTCAGATCAAGAACGATGCCGACCGGATCTCGGTCAGCGTTTCCAATGTCGGTGAACCGATTCCCGAAAAAAGCATGGAGCATATCTTCAATAAATTCTATCAGGCGGATGAGTCGCATGCCACGGAAGGGAACGGTGTCGGCCTGGCCATTGTTAAGAAAATTGTCGATCTGCATAATGGAGAGGTCACGGTGCAATGCCGAGACGGGAAAACCACATTTGCCGTTTCTCTTCCGCAGGGATTCAATCCGTAGAAAAGAGCGCGTTTAGACGGCCGTTTTGTATCCCCTTTATGATTTCGGTCTAAATTGCTTGTTCTGAAGCTCACTGCATGGTACTCTCAAAGTAATTTTATAACAGGAGAATGTCTATGGATACCGACCGTCCTTCGATCCCAACCGTACAAAGCCGTCTGCGGCACGACATCCTGCGCATTCCGGAGTCCGCCTATGCCGCTTCCGGCATCGTGGTCAATGGGCGACGCCTGAAATCCTTTGTCTTTACAACCGATCTTGCCATCATCCGAAACTGTGACGCTGATGCCGTGTTCTGCGTTTATCCGTTTACACCGCAGCAGGCGATCTCTGATGCCATCATCAAGGGTTCCTATGTGCCGGTGTTTTGCGGCGTTGGCGGCGGAACGACGAAAGGGCTTCGCACGGTCGGGCTTGCCAAGGATGTGGAAAGCCAGGGAGCGATGGGCGTTGTGCTGAATGCACCTGTCTCCGATCTGAACGTTGCTGCCGTTGCAATGGCAGTCGACATCCCAGTCATCATCACGGTGACGAACGACAATACCGATATTCAAAAACGTATCGATTCCGGCGCCTCAATTCTGAATGTTGCCGGCGGTCCCGGTACGCCGCAGCTTGTGCGAAAGATCCGCGACGCATTCCCCGATGTGCCGATCATCGCATCCGGAGGAAATACGGATGAGCTGATTCGCATCACGATTGAAGCGGGAGCGAACGCGATCACCTACACACCGCCGTCCACAAAAGAGTTGTTCCACTCGATGATGGAACGGTATCGTGAGGGATAAAGGACAGATCGTTCCCGCAATCGGTTTTTTCATCAATTCTTAAGATTGTTTCGTTTCGGTTTAGAAATCCTTTGTAAAATGATCTTATCAAATACAAAGGAGAACGCGCATGAAAAGCAATCTCGTGAGCCGAACTGTCGTTCGTCGCGCCGTCCGAGCTGCCATCAAAGATCCGGATAAAAACATTCCGAAGATTCTTTCGCTGGTTGAAAAAGCGGATCGGAAGGGCTTTAACAGCAGTTCCTATGCCGCGATTCGCAAGAGCCTTGAAGATCCGGAAAACAACTGGAATATCATGATTCACAATCTGATTCGAAACACCGATCCGAACGTTCTGGAAAGCATGATGATGGCGCTCGGTTTCCATTCCGCTGTCGCGAGCGCACATATACGGCAGGAAAGTATCCGAAAATACGGCTGCAATATTCCGTGGGCAGTGCTGATGGATCCCACTGCGGCATGCAATTTGCATTGCACCGGCTGCTGGGCGGCGGAATACGGAAAGAATACGTTCCTAACCTATGAAACGCTGGACCGGATCATTAACGAGGGGACGGAACTCGGCACTTACACCTACATCTTCTCCGGCGGCGAGCCGACCATGAGAAAGAAAGACCTGATCCGTCTCGCCGAATCGCACCCCGATTGCGCTTTTCTCGCATTTACAAACGGTACGCTTGTGGACGAAGCGTTTGCCGACGAACTGAAGCGGGTCGGGAACTTTGCATTGGCATTCTCCATTGAGGGCAGTGAAGAGGACACGGATTTCCGCAGAGGCAAGGGAACCTATCAGTCGGTTATCCGCGCGATGGATATTCTGCGGGAAAAGGGCGTGATTTTCGGCTTCTCCGCCTGCTATACAAGCAAGAACCTCGATACGATCGGCTCGGATGCGTTCGTGGATCTGATGATCGAAAAGGGCTGCCTGTTCGGCTGGTACTTCACCTATATTCCGGTCGGAAAAGACGCTGTTCCGGAGCTGATGGCAACGGCGGAGCAGCGTGCGTTTATGTATCGCAAAATGCGCGAATGGCGCAAAACAAAGCCCTGCTTCCTGCTTGATTTCTGGAATGACGGCGAGTATGTTCTCGGCTGTATTGCGGGCGGGCGGCACTATCTGCACATCAACGCCAACGGTGATGTTGAGCCGTGTGCGTTCATCCATTACAGTAATATCAATATCAAGGAACATTCACTTTTGGAAGCGCTGCAGAGTCCCTTGTTTATGGAGTATCGAAAGAATCAGCCCTTCAATGAAAACATGCTGCGGCCGTGCCCAATGCTCGATAATCCCGAAAAGCTGCGCGAAATGGTAAAGAATGCAGATGCGCATTCCACGGATTTCCTGGCGCCGGAAAGCGCCGAGGAGCTGACGGCAAAGACGGAAAAGGCCGCAGCGGCATGGGCTGTGAAGGCAAACGAGCTTTGGGAAGCGACCGACGAGACGGAGAAACATTCGCATAAGCGCACGCTGTATCAATCATAAATATACCTCTATAATCTCGCATTCCATGCGCGGCAAAAAGCCGTCGGGTTTCTAATCCTCGAATCCTTCCCCGACGGCTTTTTGTTTACTTTGAGTTTAGATTTGTTGGGTATTGTTACACTATGGCGGATCGTGAACTGGTCAGAAGAACATGTACAGGCGCTGCGTTGACGGCTGTTGCGGCAATCGTGATTACCTTTTCAAGGATTCCTTTTGTTTCGAAATGCGCCGCTGCCTTGCTCGGCGCTTTGTCGATATTTGAGCTCTTTCGTGCATCCGGCGCATTGAATAATCGGGTTTGCCTGTCGGTCATTCTCCTTACGGCAATCGTGTTCCCATTCGTTCCGCTGCCGTGGTATCCATATGTGGCTGCAGCGGCCCTGATCGCGGAAATCAGCGTTTTTCTGCTGTTTTCGTCCCGTATAGGATCGGTCACGACCGACGGCTTGCGGCCGGCGATCCTGTTCTCGGCAACGGTCATTGTGCAGGTACGGGCGATTGTCGAGATTCCGACGCTTTCGGACGGCAGATTGTATCTGTGCTTTGCCGTCATTCTTACGGAGCTGTCGGATATCTTTGCGTATCTGATCGGGCGGAGATTCGGAACGCATCGGTTTTTACCGAATATCAGCCCGCATAAAACCATCGAAGGCAGCGTCGCGGGTGCTCTCGGAGGGTTTCTTTCCGGCGCGATCTTTGCACTCGTCCTTCGCTGCGGCGGCACGGATATTGCTTACGGAAAGCTGATCCTAATGACGCTCGCCGTCGTTGGGACCGGACCGTTCGGCGATCTTTGTATGTCGGCATTCAAACGGCTTTACGGAGTCAAGGACTTTGGAACGATCCTGCCGGGACACGGTGGAATCCTGGATCGATTTGACAGTCTTTTGACCACGCTTCCCGCAACGTATCTTCTATGTGTGATCGGATGCGGTTTTATTCGATCATGACGATCGTTTAATCATTCCATATCGTTTCAAAAAGGGGGAGCCGTCATGGAACAAACGAAACAGAAGCATATCCGAATCCTCTACAATCCGAAAGCGGGGAACGGAGAAGGTAAGCAAACGGCGGAAGCGGTTTGGCTGTACAGCAAAGAGCCAAACACCGACTGCTACGATCTCACAGACCCGCGTGTATGTGAGCAGTTTATCAAGGAAGTGACGGCGGATGACACAGTGATCCTGTGCGGCGGCGATGGAACGCTGATGCAGTTTGTCAACTCCGTAGAGCCTCTACTTCCGAACTGTCGGCTTTTGTATTATGCGTCTGGCAGCGGCAACGATTTTGCCCGCGATGTCGACTCGCCGAAAAGCGAGTCGATCGACCTGTTCCCATACCTTTCGAATCTGCCCTCCGTGACGGTCAACGGGCAGACATACCGTTTTTTGAACGGTGTCGGGTTTGGCATCGACGGCTACTGCTGCGAGGAGGGAGATCGCCTGCGCAAGACCGCAAAAAAGGCAGTCAACTATACGAAAATTGCCATCAAGGGATTGCTGTTTCACTATCACCCGACCAACGCTGTCGTTACCGTGGACGGCGTCGAGCATCGCTACCGCAATGTCTGGCTTGCGCCGACCATGAATGGACGGTACTATGGGGGCGGGATGATTCCGACGCCGGGACAGGATCGGCTGCATAATGAGACCGTTTCCACACTGATCATGCACGGCGCAGGAAAGCTGCGAACGCTTTTCATCTTTCCGTCGATTTTCAAAGGAACGCATATCCGGCATAAAAACGTTTGCGAAGTGCTGCACGGACGTGTAATATCGGTCGCGTTCGACAACCCGACGCCTTTGCAGATCGATGGCGAAACCTTTACGAATGTCACAGACTATACCGTCCGTGCGCCTCTACAGAACGATGACACAAAAACATCCTGAACGTCACAGCGTCTTTTATTGCATCATGCGCACCGTTGCGCACATTCTGTTTCCGCGCATGAAGATCACCTACGAGGAACAGCCGGATGATCACCCCGCTGTTTTTGTCTGCAACCACGCTGCGATGTGCGGTCCCGTCGTGATGACACTGTATTTCGATCGCCCGCACCAAACTTGGACAATCTACAGTGCTCTGGATCGAACACTTTCCTATCGATATGCCTACCATGATGTTTTCTTTGGAGAGAGCCGCCGGTTCAAATGGTTCTGGCGTTTGCTTGCAAGGATCGTAGGCAGGGCGTTGCCGCGTCTGCTGGAAGAGTCCGGTACGATTCCCGTCTTTCATGATCGACGGGTACTGAAAACGCTGCGTGCAAGCATTGCGGCACTGAAGAACGGTGAGGATATTGTGATTTTTGCAGAATCTCCGCAGCGGTTTTCCGAATTTGTCAACGAACTGCAGCCGGGCTTTGTCGATCTCGGACGGTTCTACGCGAAGGAGACTGGCGAGCATCTCAATTTCTATCCAGTCTATCTCGAAAAAAAGCATCGTTCCATTTCAATCGGACGACCGATCTCCTATGATCCCGCGTCTTCACCTGACGATCAGCGGGTACGAATCAGCACATATCTGCGCAACGTGATCGACTGCATGGGTCGAACCGTGCCGAAGCATGATCCAGTCCCGTTCCTGCCGCCTCGCTGGTATGACGCCTACGGCGAATATGAATCCGAGTTCCCCAAATATTGGGAGATGATTGAAAGGGAATCGAACGCCCGTCAAGAAAAAAGATATTTCCGACCTTCCCACTGAAAAAGATAATCGCGCATCAGAACAACCATGCTCCGGCGAGCGGACACATATACGGAAGGGGGAAGTCGGAAAGGTTGCGCCGAACCTTCTGGAACGTGATTTCAGCACGAAGGCACCAAATGAGAAATTTTCGGTAAAAACATTAACTGTCCTCCTAGTTTACAAATATGCCAAATAAACATGAAAATGATTTATCGAGGGGCTGTTAAAAAGTGCCAATAAGAAATAGCAAGACTCTCGGGAAAAGTTTCCCGGGAGTCTTTGCTATGTGGTATACTATTTGTGTGACGAAAAAAATAACCACTATCTGCGAATGTAGGAAATGCGATTAAAAGCATCACAAAAGCCAAAACAAAGCATACAATTGTCTTTTTCATTTTCTTACCTCCAATTCATTCTTTTTTATTCTAGGATTAAAACACAAAGATTAATCAAAAATGATGTGATAACCAATACCAACGCTAGAGCTACACAGTCTGTTTTGAAATTGAGTGCAAAAAGCAGGTTGATGGCAGACAGTAATAATGTTATCAAAAGGATTATTGCTGCATGATTATAATATTACCGTGCTGCATATTGATATGATGTGTTTCTGCAGAGAGCATATGAATATGTGCATTGGCAGGTCTGCTCTCCCGATAGTGCAGACCGCTTATACTAAGCTGACTGTCGGTGATGCAGAAGTATGGTATAATAGCATATTCACCCCCGGCTTTGTCACTTTGTCAAGGGGGGTTAATCTCCTGAGGATATCATACCGAAGCGGACGAACATGCCGACCATAGAGCTATAAAGGAATTCCCAAATTGACAACCGGACATACAGAATTGACGCATAAATATACCGAACGGTCAAAATCGATTGAATTTCCGGGGAAGAATCGGTATAGTGCTGTCATGGAAGCATACATCTGTCTTCCGAAAAACCAAATGAATAGAGAGGGAATAATAATGAAAAAAGTCTTGTGTTCTGTTATGGTTATGATGATGCTGGCCGTCGCGTTTACGGGATGCTCCGTATTTACCACCGAAACAAACAACGGCGGCGAAGAAGCAATCGGCAGCTATGAGCCTGTGAAGATCTCTGAGGATTATTCCTTTGCGGATCCTGCAGAGCTGGACTTTGACAAGCGCTATGTGCTCACATGTGACACAAGCAGCCAGATGATTGCGTCGGCTTCCGATTACGGCATGGTTGCGTCCTTCAACGTCTATTACGAAAAAGAGGGAGCGCCTGTTGCGGAGTATGATTTCTTTGTGGTTGACAGCGCGGATCATGCGCAGGCACTGATCAGTCTGTACGAACAGCAGGGATCCGTTCTGACACAGCTGGAAGGCCATCCCACGATCCTGACCAGCTCGGTGGACGGCGATACGCTGGAAGGTAATTTGGTTGCTTTCCAGTCTTACGGCATGATCAGCGAAGCAAAGCTGAGCGCTTATGTTACATTCATGGCAGAGAGCATGGGCGGCAAAGTACAGTAATCGAGTTCATAAATAACAAGACAGCGAGGAGATATCCATGAAGAGGAAAGCTTCCGCGGGCGGCGGAAACTGGGGCGGATTTATCCGAATGTTGGGGCAGATCAACCTTCCGTGGCTTTTGATCGCCGTTGCATTCGTTGTGGAACTTGGTTACAACCACGTTTTGCTGTCGCTGCCCACGACCACTGCCGCCCTGATGTCCGGTAGTCTCGAGGATAAAGCGCTTCGGGATGCGATCCTTTATTATCTGTCTTACGGATTGGTTGTCACGCTCGAAACGGCGATACTGGGCATTGTCGGTCGACTGTCGGTGCGTAATGCCCGTACCAAGATCTGGGGCGGCATGACGCGCGTCAGAATGGACTATTACGACAGCCATACGCCGACCGCGCTCTCGTCTGCCGTTACCAACGATCTGGAGGAGTCGGTTCGCCTGTTGGTGAGCCTGATGATCCGAACCATCCCCAGCATCTACTATCTGGTTGCCGCGATCCTTACCATCGGAGAGTATGACTTCCTTCTGGTGCTGTCCATTCTGATCCCGCTTCCGCTCAGATATTTGGAGATGGTCATCATCGGTCGGTGGAACTATCGTACACAATCCGGTATCTTTGCACGGATCGGTATGCTGACCGGATATCTTGCAGAGCGCGTGAAGAATCTGCCGCTGATCAAGCATTTCTGTACAGAGGAACAGGAGCTGAAGAACGGTCAGGAGGCGTCGGAGGACCTGTTCAAAGCCAACGTCAAGGCGGTGAAGGTCGACAGTGCGGCGATCGGCGTCAATCAGGTAATCACAGTCGTTCAGCAAATCGTCGTCGTCTTCTTCGGAGTTATTCTGCTCCAAAAGGGCAGGATCACGCTTGCACAGTGGGTCGCATTCTTCCTGTTCTCCGCCAATATCTCCAGTCGCTTTGTGACGTTCGTTCAAGACTGGCAGAGCCTGAAATCCATTCAAGGGCAGGCGGCGCGTGTCGTCGAAGTTGTGGAAGCGCCCAAAGAGCAAACCGAGCAGGAAGCAAAAGCTGCTGCGGGTTACGTTGCACGAATGGCGCACTCTCCCGAGGTCAGATTTGAAAACGTATCCTTTGCATACGGCGAAAAGCCGGCACTGAATAATGTTTCCTTTACGGTTCCCGCAGGTACGGCAGCTGCAATTGTCGGCTTATCCGGAAGCGGCAAAACGACGCTTCTGAACCTGTTGGAGCGCTTCTATGAAACCGATCGGGGACGGATCGCTTTGAACGGCGAGGATATCGGCAAGCTGTCTTTGAAAGAGCTTCGCGGAAAATTCTCTTACGTACAGCAGGACGCCGGTGTTTTCAGCGGCACGGTACGGGAGGTTCTCACATACGGTATCGATCGCGAGGTCAAGGACGACGAACTGATCGAAGCGACAAAGAACACCGGTGCATGGGAGTTCATTCAGGCTCTGCCCGATGCACTCGACACAGAGATCGCAGCGGACGGACAGTCCCTTTCGGGCGGGCAGCGTCAGCGGCTCGTGCTCGCAAGAGAATTCCTCCGCAATGCGGACGTGCTGCTCCTTGATGAGCCGACTTCCGCATTAGACGCAACGACGGCGAAGGCGGTCGAAGAAACCGTATTCCGCGTATTCAACGGAAAGACCATTCTGATGATCACCCACGATATGTCGCTCGTCAACAATATGGACAATATTGTCGTATTGAGAGACGGCGATCTGGTCGGGCAGGGAAGCTATGACGATCTGTTGAAGGATTGCGCGCTGTTCCGCGAAATGGTTTCGGCACAGCACAGAGAGGCGGTGGCGGTATGAAAAAGCTGTTTATGCGGTTTCGCAGATACATCGGTATCTTCAAGGGCGTTCATATCCCGTGGATCATGCTTGTGCTCGCCTTGTTCGCCGCGATAACGGAGTCGCAGTTTTTAGTGACGCAGGCAACGCTTACGGCGGATATCATCGACGGAACGCAGCAGGCGATCAATCAGACAAAATTGATTCGCTTTGTGCTCGTTACGCTCGGAAGCGCTGCAGCCGGATTGCTTTCTACGCTGATCAGCGGCTGGACGTATCAGAAGATCAATCTCGGCGTCAGAAATAAGCTTTGGAACAAGCTGATGCTGCTTCCCACAAAGTATTATGACGGGGAAAGCGGAGACGCGCTGGTCAGTCGTGTGACAACAGACGCGTCCCAGAGCTACGTGTATTTCCATGTAGCAATCAACCTGATCACAGTCATCTATGCGGCGGTCGTCTCCTTTGTTCAGATGTATCGATACAGTCCGGTGCTCAGTCGGTATTTCCTGATCCTGTTCCCGGTTTTCGTTCTGATGGCGTGGTTGTTCGGCAAACTGAACTTCATTGCCGGTCAAAAGGGACAGACCACGATGTCGAAAACGCTCGGGTATCTTGTGGAGATGACGCGCAACCTGCGCCTCGTCAAGGCGGCACGGATGGAGTATTCGGAGCAGCAGCGCGGAAAGAGCCTGTTCAATAAGCAGTTCAAAGCAAGCATCTGGGCGGTGTTCGGCGGCAGCAGCACCATTCTTCTCGTACAGCTTCTGAGCTGTGCGGCGACTGCGATCACGTTTATCGCAGGACGAAGCTTGGTCAATATCGGTGATGTTACGATCGGAAAGCTGCTGGGTTTCTATACGATTTCTAACATGCTGATCGTCCGTTTCACACAGCTGCTTATGTTCTACGGCATGCTGAAACAGGGCAACGGACAGATGGAGAAAATCTCCGAAATCCTGGATGCGCCCGAAGAAAAACAGGACGGCATTGAATTCGACGTCAGCGATCAGGATATTCACGCAGAGCATGTCGGATTCTCCTATGGGGAACGAAATGTTCTTCAGGATGTGAACTTTACCATTCCGAAAGGAAAGATCACGGCGATCATCGGTTCCAACGGCGCGGGAAAATCGACGATGTTCAAACTGCTTGAACGGATGTACGATCCCGAGGAAGGAAGCATCCGCTTCGGCGAAACCGACGTCAAGACCTTCAATATGCGCTCCTGGCGCGAATCCTTTGCGATCGTTTCTCAGGACAAACCGCTGTTGAGCGGTACGGTCAGAGAGAACATTCTGTACGGCACAAAGCGGAACGTCAGCGAAGAGGAACTGATCCACGTTGCAAAGCAGGCAAACGTCTATGACTTTGTGATGGAAACGCCCGGCGGATTTGATGCACAGGTCGGGATGTTCGGCGGGAATTTCTCCGGCGGGCAGCGTCAGTGCATCGCCATCGCTCGTGCTATGATGCGAAATCCGGACTATCTTCTGCTCGATGAAGCGACAAGCAATCTTGACGCCAGAAGCGAGCAGGTCGTCAGTTAGGCACTGACAAACCTGATGCGCGGAAGAACGACGGTCATAATCGCGCATAACTATTCCGCAACGAAGGAAGCCGACCACATTATCGTTATGAAAGACGGTCGGGTGGAAGCGGAAGGCAGCCCGGAGGAGCTCATCAAAAGCAACGACTATTATCGCGCCTTTGTCGAAAAGGCAGGTTGAACGAGATCGGAGGAAATACAGATATGAAATCGCGTGTCACGAAGCCCTATGATTATCATTTGGCTGAAATTCCGCAGGAGCTTTGTCTTTGGCGGATACCCGAAGAGGAACTGGAGCAGCAGATTGAAACATTGAGCCGCAACCATGCATTTGAAGAAGATGCGGATACCGTTATGATGGGTGACAGTGTTGCATGCCGAAGCGAGAGCAAGGCAGCACGTTGGAATCGTCCGGTCATGCTGTTCTATCCCGGCAGAAACATCTGCGACGCCGATCTTGAAAATGCGTGTGTCGGCGCAAAGCTCGGTGAGCAGCGCACGGTTGCGATCGAAAGCGACGAGGTTCAGCTGACGGTTACGCGGATCGTTCGCCGCAGCAATATGCCCATAGGTGACGAGCTGATCGCCGCCGAAAATATTCCCGGCGTAACCACTTTGGAAGCATATAAGCGATGGTACCGCGAGACGAACGAGCCGGATCGCAGGAGAAACGCCGCATACCGAACCGCATACTATCTGACGGAACAGGTTGCGGAAAAAATCGGAATTTGAGATCGATACGGAAGAAAAGAACACATGGGTATGGGAATGGGTCAACCGTATGTACGACGCCCTGGTTGAGGCCGGCATGGATCCGACGATTCCGAAGGAAGGATTTGATTTTCTGACTGAGGAAGAAGCAAAGGCAGATATGTTTGCGCAGCAGGAGCCTTCCTTCCGGTTCTATCTGGCGAATTTGTATCTTGCGGAAACGCTTACCGGCCGCAACGGAGAAGATATCTGCAAGGAACGGCTGAAAAAAGTCGCGGAAGAAAACAACACAACGGAGGAAGCGATCATGAACACGAGCGGTTTCGCCATGGTATACGGTCGTATGGTGAGCGACGCCGCGCTCGATGAGCTTTCCAAGTACACGGTTCGGTTTTTGGAGGTATAAAATGGTATTTGAAGCAACGAGTCAGAATATTGACGAGCTTTTGAAGGCGGATTACGCCGTGGTCGATTTTTACGGCGATCACTGCGGCGCTTGTCTGACGCTTGCACCGGTGTATAACGAAGCGTCCAACGATCTTGCTATGATCCGATTTATTAAGGCGAACGTGGATAAGGATAAGGCGCTCGGCGAGCGCTTCCATATCAAAGCGCTTCCGACGCTGCTCTGCTATCGAAACGGCGAACTGGTACATGAGGACGGCGGCGCAAAGGATCGTCCCATGCTTAACGAAATGCTTGCAAAGCTGCTTTATTGAGGAGGGTGCTATGGGAAGAATCCGTGTGAATGAAGACGTCGAAATTGTTCGCGCCATTCGGGAAGGGCTCAAGAAGACGGGCGGGTACTGTCCGTGCCGCAACGAAAAGCTGCCGGAGTATAAATGCGTTTGTCAGGAGTTCCGCGAACAATGTGCAGATCCCGATTTTGAGGGATACTGCCATTGTAGGCTGTACTACAAAGAAAAATAAAAAATGTTCTGCGCGTCGTCACGGCGCGCAGAATTTTGTTTATATGAACTGAATTCCTTTGCTGATCAGAAAGCTGCGCAGCTGCTGGTATTTGTTTCGACTGACCGGCAGCGTTTTTCCGTCGTCTAAGATTGCCTCGTACGTCTTTCCGAAGGAGGACGTCCTGACAAGCACGATATTGGAAAGCGGTGCGATATACGATTGATGGATTCGGAAGAACCCGAAGTCGGCGAATACGGATTCGAGTTCATCCAACGAGTGGCGCAGCGTGTAGATCTGCCCGTTGCGGCAATGCAGCTTGATGCTTCTTAACTCCTTGCCGATAAACAGGATTTCTTCCGGAGAGAGAAGTACGAATCCTTCGCTGGTATCGATCGCAATACGTTCTTTTGCGTAGTCCCGAACCTGCTGACCGCTTGCTTCGTAGCGTTCTATGGTTTTGCGTAATCGCATCAGATCGATCGGCTTTGTCAGAAAGTCCAACGGCTCATAGTCGTAGCTGCGAACGGCAAAATCCACATATCCTGTCAGGAATACATACTTCGTTTGCGGTTTGTTCTTCTGAATGTAATCCGCAATGGAGAACCCGCTTGTGTCCGGCATATCGATGTCCAGAAAAACCAGCTCGATCGGCTCCTGTTCAAGGATGTGCAGGGTTTCGGCAGCAGTGGTGGCACGCCGAATGCAACCGGGATCTACAAGCTGCTCCATAGCCCGAAGCGACAATAGCAAAGAGTGTTCGTCGTCATCCACAATCAGGATATTGATACGGTTCATGCCTGTTCTCCTTGCATTTCAATCGGTATTTTTGCAATAAAGTGTATGACGTCCCCCTCCATTCGGGAATACAGAACGCCTCGGTGCGGTCGCAGCAGATTTTGTATGCTGTTGAGCCCGATCCCCTCGTGCCCTTCCTTTGTCGAATGACCGGGATGATAAATCTCATCCATGAAGGTATTGGGATCATTCTTGGGTATGACCTTGTTTGCAACGTGGACGACGCAGTTTTCACCTCGCTTCAAAATAAACAAATGAATGCCGAAGGACTTGTCCTTATGCGTACGAACCTCGTCGATTGCATTTTGAAGGAGGTTTCCGATCACCTTGTTGGTTTCATAGACATTGGTGACGACGCTGCTCATATCGTACTGGATATCGGGATGCAGTTCGATCCCGTATTCCATCGCCATCGTGCGAAAGCTGAAGATCAGCGCACCGATCGCAGGATCCTTCACGGGAAGGTATGTATTCATGGCAGCGGAATCGCGCACAAGATTATCCACATATTTCTGACATTCTTCCATATTGCCTTCGTGGATCAAACCGGCCAGCGCCTGCACATGAAAATTATAATCGTGACGCTGCGAACGGATTACGCTCATGTAAGACTGCATTTCATTGCGGTAATTCTGATCGATCAGGGTGGAGAGACGTTCCTAACGCAAATCCGTGATGAGGCAAATGGCACAGACAGCACCCCAAAACAAAACGGCGTACCCCAGGACAAGCGCAAACGCCGCGCTCCATTTTGAAGGTATGCCGATCAGGTATCTCAATGACAGCTCCAAGATCGCGGTCATCGCAAGGATGATCCAGAGGTATATGCTCCGAACAGAACGCTTCTCGGTTCCGTTTCCATCGTCGTTCCAGATTTCCTCCGGAAAGCGCTTTCGCAGCAGCCATGCGAGCAGGACGGAAACGATGACAAAAAGCACAAAGCAGATGAGCGCAGGAATGGGGGGAAAAACACGACTGAAATGCCATGCCGCTGAAATCCAGAAGAGACCACGCGCCGAGCGAGAGACACAGATTCAACAGCCTTCGCTTGATGTCCGGACGGTTTTGAAGCGGCAGAAGAAAGGGCAAAAGGATCAACGCCGGGGCGGTCATCGAAAACGAGATCCCGGTGAGCGGCAAAAGCAATGCGAGCAAGGTGCAGAACGCGCCCGCGATCACACTGTTCATTGCGATCTGCGACACATTCATGCGTTCAAGAACGGAAATGAGCGCCCATGCGGTCGCTGTGCTCAAGAACACATACACGTACAGCATATCGCCCAATCCTCCTTATCTTGATTTGTTAATATTATATCATATTTTGCAATGATCATCAATCTTTTTATATACAAAGTGCGCGGCCTTTGATTCAGCAAATATCCTCCGGCGAACGGTGCAGAAGGAAGCGGTTCTTTTTCACGGTGATCAGATCGTTACGCTGCATTTTGCCGAGTTTCTTTGACAACGCGTTGCCGCTCCACATTCAGGCAGCAGGCATGTTTCATCCGCGGCAGGTCATGACGATCTCCGCAGACGGAAGAAATATGGATTAAACAATATTGAGAAGTATTCTGCGAGAATGTTCGGACAGCGTTATGAACACCCGGCGAACCCCGGGGGTCTGCCCCTCCAAAATCCCGGGAGGAATTTGGGAGCAGAACGGCAGAACCGGATGAATGATACGGATCACATAGATTGAACAAATTGAAAAACGCCGAAGACCGGGATGCTTCGGCGCTTTTTGCATAAGTGTCAGAATTTCGGCCATCGCAGTTTTGCCCTTCATCCCCGAATCAGGTGATTTGCCGTTACTGTATTTCAAGCCTGCGCCAGGCGCGGCGGACACGGAAGACGTAGATGAAAAACAGGGCAAGACCTGCAAGGCACCAGCCTGCAGGATAGGATAGACCGACGAGCCACGGTATGTTGAAGAATCGGGTGATGAACAGCAGATAGAGCTGACGGAAGCCGACGATGCCCGCGAGCATAATCACCGTGACAAGCAGCATCCGTCCGGTGCCGCGCAGCACGCCCGCGTAGACGCACATAAACATCTGCGTCAGCTTGAACATACTGATCGAAAGAACGAACAGCTCGGCAAAATAGACGGCTTCGGAGTCGGGACTGAACAGCGAGACCAGCGGTTTTCGAAGCAGCATCAGCATTGCGGCAAGCGAACCGATCAGAATTGCGCCGGTGAGCAGCGTCTTGCGGACGCCGCTTTCGATGCGGCGATACTGCTTTGCGCCGAGGTTCTGGCTGACAAAGGTCGACAGCGCCGAGCCGAGACTTTGCGCAAAGACGCCGAGCACGTTGTCTAACTTGCCGTAGATCGTCCATCCGGCAAGACACGCCTCGCCGAACGAGATGATGCGGGAGAGCACAAGCACGTTTGAGATAGAGGTGATCGTCTTCTGAAAGCCGGTCGGAATGCCCATGCGAAGCAAAAGCCATGCCGTTTTGGAATGAAAAGGATATTGCTTCGGATTGACGGAAAAGCCGTAATCGCGGCGCAGCAGCACCCAAAGGCTCAAAGCGGTCGCAACCCATTGCGAAACGATCGTCGCGAGCGCGACGCCCGCGATGCCCATGTGAAAGACGAGCACCAGCAAAAGATCGAGCCCGATGTTCAGCGCAGACGATAGGAACAGACAGCAGAGCGGCGTCTGCACGTCGCCGACCGCGTGCAGGATACCGGCGGCGGTATTGTATAAAACGAAGCCGAGTATGCCCGCAAAGTAGATCGTGAGATAGACGACGGCGTTTTCGAACGTCTCTTCGGGCGTATCCATTAGGCGAAGGACCGGACGCAGCAGCAGCAGTCCGCCGACGGTCATAAGGATGCCGATCATCAGCGCAAGATACAGCGCGTTGTTGACGGATCGATTCAGCTTTTCGGTATCCTTCGCGCCGAAGTGCCGTGCGATGACGACCGTGAACCCGACGGAAACGCCGTTGAAAAAGCCGACGAGCACGCGAACGATCGATTCGGACGCGCCGACGGCGGCAAGCGCGCTGCGCCCCGCGAAGTTGCCGATGATCGCGGAATCCGCCAGCGTATAGAAATGCTGAAACAGCTCACCGAGCAGAATCGGCACGGTAAACGCGACCAATCGGCTGCCGATCGGTCCCTGTGTCATGTCGATGTTCTTTTTCCGGAACCATGTGGTGAGTTTCTTCAGCATTTCTGAAAGTTCCCTATGAAATAAGAATCTCCGCCGGCGGAGATGATCGAAAACCATCAATCCGGCGGGCGGAGGAATCGTCGGAATCAACGCGCCTCAGCTGTCTTCGCTCGGCGCATAGAGCGTTCGGAACGGCGTCGGGAAATACGCCTTGTTCATCAATTCGAGGATCGCCTTCTGCGCGTTGGCGGTATGCGCGATCATCAGATCGGACGCTTCCTGCGGCTTGTGCTCGGCGATCAGATCGGCGATGCGCCGATGCTCCTTGATGACGCGGTCGTTCGAGCGGTTCGCCTGGTAGTAGAGGCGGCGGTAGCGCTCCGCCTGCTCCCATACGATGTCAAACACGCGGAGCAGGATATCGCTTTCCGTGCTGATCGCAATCATGCGGTGGAACGCGCGGTTCTGGTCGAGAATCGAGACCATGGTCACGTCGGAGGTATCCTCGTGATATTGCAGAATATTGTAGAGCTTTCGGATCGATTCCTCGGAGGCGTGCAGCGCTGCCTGGATGACGATCATCGACTCAATATGCGCGCGCAGCTCAAAGACCTGATTCAGCTCCGTGTCGCTGAGCTTTGATACGAGCACGCCGCGGTGCGGAATCTTCACGACGAGACCTTCGGACGAAAGCCGGTCGAGGGCGCTGCGGATCGGCATGCGGCTGTAATTCAGCTTGCTTGCCAGATCGTCCTGATCGATCTTTTCACCGGGCACCAGAAAGCCCGAGACGATCCAGTCCTTGATATTCTCATACGCGATCTGCGCGGAGGAATTCTTTTTGTCGTTCATAGATCTTCTCTGTTATTTCAGCATCGTATTGTAGCTGTACTTTGCGTCGACTTCCATGTTGTTCATGCCGGCTTTGAGGTCGGCGCACATGGCTTCTTCCTTTTCATATAATTGATACGCTTTCTCGAGAACATCGGCAAAATGCGCCTTCGGGATGAACGCGACGCCGCTGCGATCCGCGATTACGACGTCGCCGGGGTTGACCTGCACGGAGCCGAACTGCACCGTGACGTTGGTCGCGTCCTCGATCGCACGGCCGCGCGCACTCTGCACCACGGGCCCGCGGGAGTAGACGGAAAAGCCGAGATCGACAAAGTCGTCGATGTCGCGGCAGAAGCCGTCGATCACGACACCGGAGACGCCCTTCATCGAAGCGCCGGTTGCAAGCACCCCGCCCCAGCAGCTGATATCGGGACGGCCTGCGTTGTCAACCACGATCACGTCGCCTTCCTTTGCCGCAGCGATCGCCGCCTGACCGAGATGATACTTCGGCGGAACCTCGCCCGCCGCGATCATACGCATGGTGACCGCCTCGCCGCAGATCTTGCGGCAGCCCTGCCAGGTGGGGAGCACGCCGTGGACGGCGCCTTTCAGATGAAAATGATCCAGCGCGTCGGAAACATTGGTGGATGATAGCTTTTGAAGCCTTTCCCGTTCTTGTGGTGTCATAGTAATCCTCCCGTCATATATCATTTATGTGCGCGGGACGTCCCGCCTCTTTAACTGCATCGTAACATAGATTCTTTCCGAAGTCAATAGATTTTGATCAAAAATCAGTGAAACGCAAATGCCGGATTACTGAACCTATAACCCCAGTTGACGAATGACAAAAATATGATCAAAAAAGTTTCGAAATAGGTATTGACAATTCATAAATATGCGGTTATATTAGAAATATAGCAAGGATATGCAGAGAATAATTCATAAATATGATTATTTTTGATCAAAAATCGGTGCGCATTTGATAGATAATGATCAATTTGATCAAAATCTGGTAAAGATCAATCAAAGGATTGCGGACGAAAAACAACAATGGATCAAAATGGATCAAAAAGGAGTATGACGATGGAGGAAGCAAGAAACAGACTGTTGGTCGTATCGGCACATCCGGGCGACGTTCTCTGGCGCTGCGCGGGCGCGGTGGCAAAGCACGTCAAAGAAGGCGGCGAGGCGCGGATCATCTCCCTGTCCTACGGGATCGCCGGCGAATCGGTTGCCCTTTGGAAGCAAGAAGGTATGACGGCGGAAAAAGCAAAGCAGATCCGCGTGGAGCAGATGGAAAACGCTGCAAAGGTGCTGGGCGCTTCCTGCGAGATCTGGGATCTGCCGGAATATCCGTTCCGTCCGGCGGTCGAGGATATGTACCGGCTGGCGGCGGTGCTGCGGACGTATCAGCCGGGCATCGTGCTGACGCATCACGACAGCGATCCGCTGAATCCCGATCATGGATTGATCCTCGATTTCGTCAAGAACGCAGTGGAGATCGCCGGCGCGGACGGCATTCGGATCGAGGGCACGGTTCCGGGCTTCGACCGTCCGGAGATCTACTGCTTCGAGCCGCACGCCTCCGAGGCGAGCGACTTCAAGCCGAACGTGTTCATCGATATTACGGACGTCTGGGAGGTCAAGGACGCCGCCATGGCGTGCATGCCGGACAAGGCAAGCATCCGAAAGGCGTACACGGAGCGGGCAATTCTGCGCGCCACCAACGCAAAGTCGTTCGGCAGAAAGGGCTGCAAATACGCGGAAGCGTATCGGGCATTTTTACCGTTTGCACGCGGAGGCGGTTTTCCCCGCTGACGCAGAACAACGAATTCAGAAACTCTGATAACCCAACCATGAACCATAATAATTAAAGGAGAGGTAAGAGCACATGAAACGATGGATGAGCATTCTTTTGGCGGTAGTGATGATCGCGGCGATGTTTGCCTGCACGGGCACAGCCAACACACCGGCAACGGACAACACGAACACAAACACCAACACGAACACCAACCAGCAGACGGCTCCGGCAGAGGAGACGAAGCCCGAAAAGGAGGTCAACGTGGCGACCGGCGGCGAGGTCAAGGACACGATCAAGATCGCGCTTCCGAAGAACGTCAGCGAGCTGACCGGCTCCAAGGGCGGCACGAACGCGTTCAACGTTATGTTCCAGATGTACGATATGCTCGCCGAGCTGGACGAGGAAATGAAACTCACGCCGAAACTCGCAACCGAGTGGAAGCAGATCAACGATACCACGTGGCAGTTCACGCTGCGTGAGGGCGTTAAATTCCACGACGGCACAGACTTCACCGCAGAGGATGCAGTGGCGTCCATCGAGCGTATCGTGACGATGGAGCCGAAGTACTTCTACGCCTCCAACTGGGGCGAAGCGTGGCCTCCTGCTGCGGAAGCAGACGGCGATTACACCCTGATCGTCACAACTCCGGCATACTGCCTGCAACTCCCGAACCTGCTTTCCCGTGTTCCGATGGTTCCGGCAGAGTACAAGGACAGCGAGAACTTCTTCTCCGAGAAGCTGATCGGCACCGGCGCGTACAAGTTTGTCAGCTGGGAAGCGGGCGTCAGCATCAAGCTCGAAGCGAACGAAGACTATTGGGATGGCGCACCGGCGGTCAAGAACCTGCAGTTTGACATCATCACCGATCAGGCGGCGCGTCTCACGGCGTTCCAGTCCGGCGAATATGACGTGGTCTTCGACCTGCCGTACGACAACGTTCCTGCGCTCGAAGCGAGCGGCAAGCGCGTCGATAAGATCCCGCTGGTCTCCGTTTCGATGATCTACTTCAACCCGCAGAACTTTGAACGGAACCCGATCATGGCGAACCCGACTTTCCGCAAAGCGCTCTGCTACGCGATCGACAGCTATGAGATCGTGCAGGGCATCATGGGCGGCTACGGTCATGTGGTCGAGGGCATCGCGAGCCATCAGACCATCGGCGCGGCAAACGGCGAAGGCCTTCCGCACTACGATCCCGACGAGGCGCAGCGGCTGATGAAGGAAGCCGGATACAACGGCGAGGAGATCACATTCTTCTATGTCAACGGTGAGTTCAACAAGGCGATCGATATGTGTGAATATGCGGTTTCGCAGCTCGAAGCGGTCGGCGTCAACGTGAAGTTCCAGGAGATTGAAAGCGGCGTCTGGTCCTCCACCTATCAGGGCAAGGAAGGCTGGGACATCTGCGTGAACAACGTCCCCGGTACCTTCACCGGCTATGCGGATTACTACTGGCTCCATGCGCTTGAGAACAAGATCGGCTGGAGAGACGAAACGGTCAGCGCATACATCAAGGAAGCGAACGCGGCAAAGACGATCGAAGAACGCACCGCAGCGCTTGAGAAGGCAATGGCGGCGGCATGGGAGCTTTATCCCTATCTGTGGGCATCCGAGGGCTACGGCATCTTCGGCGTCACCGACAACCTTGCGGGCATCGAGTATGTACCGCTCAACATCCTCTACTACCGCGACGCATACTTTGCCAACTAACGTGTAAACGATCGGGCAGGCAACTCTGTGGCAAAAGGTTGCCTGCCAATTTCTTTATCGGAGGTAACGACTTTGTTAAAAATGATTTTAACCAGACTCCTGCGCGGGCTCATTACGCTGGCAATCGTTACGGTTCTGGTGTTTGTCCTCCTCCGGTCTGTGCCGGGCGATATGGCGGCAATGCTCGCGGGTGGAGACGCGACGGAGGAGCAGGTCGAAGAGCTGCGGGAAATGTGGGGGCTCAATAAGAGTCTCGGAGAACAGTTTATCATTTACATTCGAAATCTATTAAAGGGCGACACGGGATGGTCGTACCAGTACCTTGAAAACGGCAAGCCGCTGTATACGGCGATGGATCTGGTGCTGATGCGTCTGCCGAATACGTTCCTGCTTGCGATTGCGGCGCTGGTGATCGCCCTGGTTGTCTCAATTCCGATCGGCGTCATCTCGGCGGTTAAGCCGGGCGGCTTTATCGACAACCTCGGTATGACGCTGACGTTTACGGTCCAATCGATTCCGATCTTCTTTATCGGCATGCTGCTGATTATGATTTTCTCACTGTGGACGGGGTTGCTCCCGACCGGCGGAAGCGGCAGCTTTGCACACCTGATCCTGCCGGCGGTCACGCTTTCCGCGCACACCACGACGCAGCTTCTGCGCGTGACGCGCACCGAGGTCGGCCGCGTGATGGACAGCGACTTTATCCGCACTTCGCGCGCAAAGGGCCTCAGCACGCGCAGCGTCATCTTTAAGCACGGCCTGAGAAACGCAATGATTCCGCTCGTGACGGTCATCGGTCTTCGCTTCGGCGCGCTGCTGCACGGTGCGGTCATCTGCGAGACGCTGTTCCGCTGGCCGGGCATCGGCAATCTTCTGATCACGTCGCTGAACAACCGCGACTATGCGGTCGTCCAGATTCTTGTACCCTACACGGCGTTCATCTTTATTGTACTGAATATCATCGTTGACATTCTGTACGGTATCCTGGACCCGCGTATCCGCGTCAAGTAAGAGGTGGCATATGGAAAAGAAACAAGCGAACAACAAAAAGCCGGAGCTCGTACCGTGGATTCAGCGGCGCGGCGCGAAGCAGGTGCTGGTCGGCAGCATCCTGATCGGCGTCATGGTTCTTTTGAGCCTGATCTCGCTCGTCTATACGCCGTACAATCCGAACGCATCGTCCCTTTCCGAGCGCTCCCTGCCGCCGTTTTCCGAAAACCACGTGTTCGGCACCGACAACCTCGGTCGCGATATGTTAAGCCGGGTTATGAAGGGCGGCACGGTATCCTTGAGCATTGCGGCGCTTGCAATCGTCGGCACGACCTTCATCGGCGCCGTGCTGGGACTTTTGAGCGGCTATTACGGAGGTTGGGTCGACCATGTATTCAACATGATTGCGGAGATTCAGAACTCGATTCCGACCATGCTTCTCATCATCCTGTTCCTCGCGGTGCTCGGACCGAGCATCATTTCCGTCGCCGTCGTTTTAGCGTTTGCGGACTGGGTCGGCATCTTCCGCACCGTGCGTTCGAGAACGATGGTCGAAAAGAACAAGGACTACGTTGCGGCGTGCAAAACGATGGGCGCATCCGACGCGCGCATCATCTTCCGGCACCTGCTGCCGAACGTTATGACGACGATCATCGTCATGTCGACGCTGATCATCGGCACCGTCATCATCACCGAGGCAAACCTGAGCTACCTGGGCGTTGGCGTCGCAAGACCGAACCCGTCGTGGGGCCGCATGATCAGCGACGGCGAATCCTACATCGGCACCGCGCCGTGGATTTCGATCGTTCCCGCGATCTCGGTCATTATCTCGGTCATCGGCATCAACCTCGCGGGCGACGGTCTGCGCAAAATGAGCAAGATGGAGTGACGCCTATGGTACGAAAGATAGATCACATTGATATCCGCGTATCGGATCTCGAAGCAGCGGAACGGTTTTTCGCCACACTCGGCATGGAGGTGCTTCGCCGCATGCCTGCGCCGCGCAACTCCCTTGAAATGAAGCTTCCGGGTGGCAATCAGGTCGTGTTTGAAATCCGCCTTGCAAAGGAAGGCGAGCCGCGCGGCATCGCGCACGTCGGCTTTGAGATCGACTCCGCAGAGGACGTTGAGGCTTTGGAACAGGCGGGACTCCCGTTTTCCGGCAAAAACCGCTTTGTACCCGCAAGCGGCAGAACAGTCAGCAACTTTACCGACACGGACGGCGGCAAGTGGCAGCTGACGATTGCACAGAAGGAGGATGCGTCGAATGGCTGATCAGAAACCCTTATTGGAACTCAAAAACGTCGTGACCCGATTCAAGACTGACGAAGGTCTGATTACAATCTTAGATCACGTGAATTTCTCGATCGGTCATGCCGAAACGGTCGGCGTCGTCGGCGAATCCGGCAGCGGCAAGAGCGTGACCGCACTCTCGGTCATGCGGCTGCTTCCGCGCCTGACCGGTCAGATCGCGGAGGGCGAAATTCTCTACGAGGGCAAAGATCTTGTGAAGCTTTCCGAAAAGGAGATGCAGGCAGTTCGCGGCAAGGACATCGCCATGATCTTCCAGGAGCCGATGACCTCGCTCGATCCGGTCTATACTGTCGGCTCGCAGATCATGGAGAGCATCATCCGCCATGAGCATCTCAGCAAGGTTAAGGCCAAGGAAAAGGCGATCGATCTGCTTCGGCAGGTCGGAATTCCCTCCCCAGAAAAGCGCGTGAACGACTATCCGCATCAGCTTTCCGGCGGCATGCGGCAGCGCGTCATGATCGCGATTGCGCTCTCGTGCAACCCGAAGCTTTTGATCGCGGACGAACCGACGACCGCGCTTGACGTGACGATTCAGGCGCAGATTCTCGACATCATGCGCCGTCTCAAGAAGGAACGCGAAATGTCGATCTGGCTGGTCACGCACGACCTTTCCGTCATTGCGGAGATGTGCGACCGCGTGATCGTCATGTATGGCGGCAGAGTGTGCGAGATCGCGACAGCGGAACAGCTGTTCCGAAATCCGCAGCATCCGTACACGATCGGGCTCATGGGCTCCATCCCGCGCATGGACAGGGACGTCGACGTGCTCAACGTCATCCCCGGCGCCGTGCCGAATTTCAAGCATCCGCCGACGGGCTGCCGCTTCCATCCGCGCTGCGACCGCGTGTGCGAGCAATGCAAGCAGGATGCGCCGCAGCTTGTTGAGATTGAGCCGGGACACTTTGTGGCATGCTACAACTGCCAAAAACAAGCGTAAGGTGGATAAGCGTATGACAAATCAAATCGATACAAACAGTCTGCTCCGCGTGGAGGATTTGAAAACCTGGTTCCCCGCAAAGAACAACAGCCTTCTGCCGACGGAGAAGAAGTTCGTCAAGGCGGTCGACGGCGTGTCGTTCGAGCTGAAGCAGGGCGAAACGTTCGGGCTGGTCGGCGAGTCCGGCTGCGGCAAAACGACGATCGGCAAGACGATTCTGCGCCTGGAAAAGGCGACGGCGGGCAAGGTGCTGTTCGAGGGCAAGGACGTCTTTTCCCTGAACAGGCAGGAGCTCAAGGGCTTCCGTCAAAAGACACAGATGGTCTTTCAGGATCCGTATTCGTCGCTCGACCCGCGCATGACCGTCGAGAAGATCATTCAGGAAAACATGATCATCCACAAGGCGTACAGCAAGGAGGAGCGCGAAGCACGTACCGAAAAGCTGCTCGAGGACGTCGGTCTTGCCGGATTCCATGCAAGGCGATTCCCGCCGGAGCTTTCGGGCGGACAGCGTCAGCGCGTCTGCATCGCAAGAGCGCTTTCGCTGAATCCGAAGATGGTCGTCTGCGACGAGCCGGTTTCCGCGCTCGATGTTTCGATCCAATCGCAGGTACTGAACCTTCTCATGGATCTCAAGAACAGCTACGGGCTTTCCTATCTGTTCATCGCGCACGGCATGGCGGTCGTCAAGCATATTTCGGACCGCATCGGCGTTATGTACCTCGGCAAAATGATGGAGATCTCTCCGAAGTCCGAGCTGTATGCGCAGCCGCTGCATCCGTATACGCAGGCGCTGCTGTCGTCGATCCCGATCCCTGAGCCCGGTCTGAAGCGCGAGCGCATCATCCTGAAGGGCGACGTGCCTTCGCCGCTCAATCCGCCGACAGGCTGCCGCTTCCATACGCGCTGCAAATTCGCGCGGCCGGAATGCAGGGAATGCGAACCGTGTCTCCGGGAGATCGCAAAGGACCATTTTGTGGCGTGCCATCTCTATGACGACGCGCCGGAAGTCAAAAAAACGGAACAGGAGGAAAACAAGGAATGATTACGGGAATTGATCATATCGAATTCTGCGTCGGCAACATCGAAGAGGTCGCCGCGTACTTTGCCAAGATGGGCTTTACCGAGGTTGCCCGCACGGATCACCACGGCGGCGCGATCGTCATGAAAATGCCCGGCGAACAGGGCACGCTGTTTGAATTTCACGTCGGCAAGGACATCGAAGCACCGGGACTCAATCACATCGCATTCAAGGTCGACGATATGCAAAAGACCTACGAAACGTTCACCGCAAACGGCGTACCGTTTGTCGCGCCGCCGAAGTTCAGCGAACGCAAGCAGCAAAATATGGCAAATTCACGCTGTCCGGCACATATGCGGTATCAGTTTGTCGATTGATCAAAGCGACCGTCAACCCCGATCGGGGTTGACAGAAAAGACAGGTGACAGAAATGGGAAAAACTATGGCGGAAAAGCTGCTCGCACGCAGCAGCGGACGTGAAGTTCGTGCAGGGGAGATCGTCTCCGCACGCGCCGACCGCATTTTGATCAACGACTACGTAGGCGACCTGGTATTTTCAAAGCTCAAAGCACTCGGCGTAGACCGGCTCGCTTTCGATCCGGAGCGCATCATGCTGGTAACCGATCACAATCTGCCCGCTTTCACCGTCGACGCGGCGGATAAGCTCGTGCGGTTTCGCGACTACGCAAAGCAGTACGGCATCACGCACACGACCAAACTCGGCATGCACGGCATCGGACATCAGATGATGGTTGAGGGCTTTGTACATCCGTTGGAGCTTGCGGTCGGCACGGACTCGCACGGCACAATGTACGGCGGCGTCGGCGCGTTCGCCTGCGGCATCACAACGACCGACGCGGTGTCCCTTCTTGCGCTTGGGGAGATGTGGATGAAGATCCCGGAAACGGTGCAGATCCGTCTTACGAGAGCCCTGCAAAGGGGTGTGACCGCAAAGGATGTGAGCCTGAATCTCTTACGCCTCTTTCCTGAGGAAACCTATACCTATCGCGCGGTCGAGCTTGTAGGGGACGGCGCGGATCGGCTGAGCGTGGATTCCCGCCTCGTTATTGCGAACATGATGGCGGAGGGCGGCGTCAAGACGGCGCTGTTCGAATCGGACGAAAAGACGTACGCCGCGTGCGGGTGTGAACCCGGGGAACGTCTGCGCTCGGACTTCGACGCCACGTTTGCCGAAACCGCGGAGCTGTCGCTTGACACGCTTGTACCGATGCTGTCCTGCCCGAACTCGCCGGCGAACGCAAAGCCTGTTTCGGAGGTCGCGCCGATTCCGGTCGATCAGGTCTTTATCGGCTCGTGCACCAACGGGAGATTGGAGGATCTCCGGCAGGCAGCGGAGGTGCTGAAGGGCAGAACCGTTGCAAAAAACACGCGGCTTCTGGTCACGCCAGCAAGTCAGAAGATCCTGCTGCAGGCGACCAAAGAAGGCGTCATAGAGACGCTGCTCGAAGCCGGCGCGGCGATCCTGCCGCCGAGCTGCGCCTCCTGCGCAGGGCACGGACCGGGGCTGATCGGCAAGGGCGAGGTGTGCGTCAGCACGACCAACCGCAACTTTAAAGGCCGCATGGGCAGCAGCGAAGCGAGCGTGTATCTCGGCTCCGCGTATACCGCTGCGGCGTGCGCGGTCGCCGGACACGTTGCGGATCCCAGAGAATTCTTACAGGGAGCGGTGAGCGTATGAGTGAACGAATTGAAGGCAAAAGCTGGATCTGCGGCGACTCGGTCACTGTCTATCAGGTACTTGCCGAATCGCACTGGACAATGAAGCAGATGGACGCCGAGGAAATGAGCCATTGGGTCTTTGACGAACTGGAGCTGCGCGCAACCGGCAAAAAGGACGGCTTTCGCAATCTCGGCTACGATATCGTCATCGCGGGCAAGTGCTTCGGCTGCGGCAGCAAGAGCGTCGAGCATCCGATGGCGGCGCTGAAAGCTGCGGGCGTCAAGCTGATCATCGCGGAATCGACCTCCCGATACAGCTATCGCAACGCGATCAATCTTGCGCTGCCGGTGCTGCTCTGCCCGGACATTACAAAGAAGGTACATCCTGACGACGTGCTTTCCGTTGACATCTTAGAGGGCAATATCAAGAATCTAACGACCGGCGAGGAATGGTCGGCAACCGGCCTCGGCCCGTTTGCGGGCAAAATCATCAGCGCCGGCGGCATGACGGAAATGATCAGACAAAGGAGAAAAGAATATGGGCTGTGACATCGGCAATCGAATTATCATGAATTTTGAGCGCACGCCGCGCGAGCTGGTCGAGGCGTACGACGGCATTCCGTCCAGCAACATCGGCGACATGATGAACCGTCTTTACTGTATGCGTTCCTATCTGAACCGCATCGGTCGGCACGACATCCACATGCACGGCACGGCGTTCACGGTCAAAGTACCGGACGGCGATAATGTATTTTTGCACAAAGCGCTCGATCTGGCGCAGCCCGGCGACGTCATCATCGTCGACGGCAACGGCTGCACCTCGCGGTCGCTCTGCGGCGAAATCATGTTCACCTATGCGCAGCAGCGCGGCATCGCGGGGCTCGTGGTGGACGGCGCGATCCGCGACAGCGACGCGCTCGATCATCTGGAACTGCCGGTGTACGCGGCGGCGATCACCCCGCAGGGACCGTACAAGAACGGACCGGGCGAGATCAACGTGCCGGTCAGCTGCGGCGGACAGGTTGTGTTCCCCGGCGATCTCATCGTCGGCGACGCGGACGGCGTATGCGTCATCCGCAGGGACGACGCCGAGATGATCCTGAAGCTCGTTCGGGAGAAGTTCGACGGCGAGCAGGTCACCCTGGAGAACTACCGCAAGGGTATTCTCGATCGGGAGAAGCACAGCGCGACGTACGACGCGATTCTCAATAAGCTCAATACGACCATCCGCGAATAAACCGGAGCGAAAGGCAGGGCGGTACGTCTCTGCCTTTCTTCTTGAATCATGACAGAAACACAAAACAGAAACAAACAGGTGCGAAAAATCGCGGTATTCGGGGACTTCCTCGGCGAACAGGAACGCCGGAAAATCGAAACGACCGTTGCTCCGCACGGGTTTTCCGTGCAGTATCACGCAAGGAATACGCCGCCCGAAGGTTTGATCGACGATTGCGAGATCGTATACGGCTCGATCGGGCCGGACGCGGTTCGTGCGGCGAAAAGCGCCCGCTGGATCTGCGCTGCCCGCGCCGGCGTCAATACGCTGTGCGATGAGTCCCTCTATCGGAATCCGGATTGCATCCTATCCAATTCCTGCGGCGCGTACGGCGTCACGGTTGCGGAGCACACCGTCATGCTGCTGCTGATGCTTCTGCGGCGGCAGCCGGAAAACGACACCGCCCTCCGCGCGGGCGGCTGGAAGCCGGAAAAGAAACAGATTATGACGGTATCCGGCAGCCGGATCACCGTGCTCGGGACGGGCGATCTCGGCAGCTGCTTTGCAGAGCGGATCCGTGCGTTCCATCCGAAAAAGCTGCTCGGCGTCCGCAAAAATCCGGAAAAACAAAATCCGCTGTTCGATGAAATCTGCGGAATTTCCGAGCTCGAACAAGTTCTGCCGGAGACGGATATCCTCGTGATGTGCCTCCCGGACACCAAAGAAACGGCCGGACTGATGTCCGCCGAGCGGATCGCGCTGCTTCCGAAGGAGAGCTGTCTCATCAACGTCGGTCGCGGCACCGCTGTGGACCAGTCCGCTCTTTTGAGCGCACTGTCTTCAGGGCGGCTCAACGGCGCAGCGCTGGATGTCGTCGATCCGGAACCGCCCGCGTCGGATGATCCGGTTCGGCACACCGACAGCCTGATCCTCACGCCGCACGTCGCAGGAAACACCAATAATCGCCTTTCGATAGACAACCTGATCGATCTATTCTGCGCCGAGTTCGAGCGCTACGTTTCCGGCAAACCGCTTCTGCATCGGATCGACCGCAAAAGAGGGTACTGACGCCATATTTGAATGCGGGAAAACAGACAAAACGCGGAGGGTATACGCGTGTAATCCCGTGATTTCCGGACAGATTGAACCAAAAGAAAAACGCCGAAAACCCGGGCATTCTGCCGCTTATCGCAAAACTGCCTGGATTTTCGGCAGTTTTGCGCTTTATAGCCGACCTGCCGTCACTTAAGGGGAACGTTATCTTTCGACGGGTCAGACGCCGGAAGGCCAATCCGCGCTGCCGGAGAGGGCGTCGTAGGTATCAGTCACCACGACCGTGTCCGCGTCGACGCGCCGCATGACAAACCGCATATGGTTCTCCGGGATGGCGACGCAGCCGCCGGTATACAGCTTGACCGGACCGAAGCAGTGCAGAAAGATCGCGGAGCCGAGACCCGGCGTGCCTTCTTCGTTGTAACTGATGTTCAGACAGTACCGGTAATGAACTCTGAACGAGGGAAAACTTTAACGATACCGTCAACTTTTAAAGAAATCATCTCGTCCTGAAGCGGTTGAGTTACGGCTTCTTGTGTCGCTAAGGGTATTGCTGTATTCACAGGACTATTCTTTTTCTCGGGAAGAATCCTTTCCCCTAATTTATCAATCGGTATATCGTTTTTCTTCCCGCAGACAAGAATTGTTACAACTGTGCCGATAACTGCCAAAATAACAGCAGTAGCAGCCACCACTTTTTTATGCTTCTTCAGCCATATCTTCAATCCTTCAAACATTCTTTACCTCTCCTTCTTTGCTATTTAGTCCAATAATAGCTAAAACTGCAGCGCTTAATGCTACTCCGCAACCAACCAACAGCATAGGCCAAACATCGGATATCGATTCAGTGGTTTGCCAGCTTCCCCTCCGTGAAGGTGCTGGTCCGTTCATATAAAAGGTAAGGATGAAAAGTTTTCACCGGCTCTGTGATATTCTTACAGTTATACTGGAACGTTGGAATTGACAACATTTTTGACAACACTCTGATCATCAACGAGTGCATTTCTCTGTTTTTTTGAACTGATTGAACCAAATGAAAAACGCCGAAAACCCAGATGTTTAGGCGTTTTTTGCGTATTTACCGCGTTTTTCGGCATTTGCAGTTTTGCCCTTCATACCCGACCTGTCATCCGTTCGAATCGGATCGCCGCTACCAGAAAAATGTCCGAGAAATCGGGCTTTTTTCATGCCTTGCTTATGCGCATTTCTCCAAAATTTGTGCTCATTTCGGGTTTTGACCCCATTTTGACCCCACAAAGAATCATATATTGTTTCAGAAATACACAGTGTGCGGTATGTATGATAAAGGAAGGGTATTCCAAATCATGCAATCACTGCATACCGCCGTTCACTTTTTTAACAATCTATAAGACGCTGAAAATAATAGAAACGCCCGATCGAGAAAACGGGCGTTAACATTATCTTGTGCTGTCGCGCAGCAACGGCTCGGTGTTGACGTATGTACGCATAAACGGTCGATCCGGGTTTTGAATGCGGTTCAGGAGAACGTCCGCCGCGATGCGGCCGAGACTCATGCTTGGAATCCGAGCGGTGGTCAGCGCCGGTTCGACCACAGAGGCTTCAGGAGAACCGTCAAAGCCGGTGACCATGACGTCGTTCGGGACGGACAGCCCCATCTTTTTCAAAGCCGTCATCAAGTGAATGGCAAGATAGTCATTGGCACAGACAAATGCATCCGGGATGCGTGGCATAGAACGAAGCTGATCGATTAGCCAATCCGTGTCACCGTACGGTGCGTCATCCTTTGACAGAATGGAATATGCTTCGATGGGGGACAGACCGGCTTCCTGTAATGCGGCGCGATAACCCATCCAGCGTTCCTCAAAGCTCAAGCAATGTGTAATGTCACCGACAAAACCAAAGCGGGTTGCACCGCACCGGATCAAATGCCGCGTCAGGAACGAAATGCTTGCAAAGTTCTCCATTGTGACCAAATCGCTTTTCAGCAGGGAAAAGCCTGTGTTTGCATAGGAATCGATGAAGACTATTGGCACGTCAACGGTACAAAGCATATCGCAGTATTCTTTGTCGAACAATTCGATCGCGATGATGCCCACAGTTTCGTTCAGATGCAAATGCGGTGGCAGCGTGAAATTCTTGATCTCTTCCTCCGAGACCCGATAGATCTTCAGATTGTAGCCCGCACGGCTGGTCTGATCGGTGAAGCTGGTGATGACGAGGGAGCCGAAGCTGTGTCCCTGCGGATCATTTCCGGTCAAAAGTGCAATGTTGCGTCCCGAACCGACCGGAGCGGAACCGCTGCTTTCGGGCAGCTGATGGTAGCCCAATTCCTGCGCTTTTTGCAAAACAGCCCGTTTCGTTGCTTCCGGTACGGTTCCGCGATTGTTGAACACCTTGGACACCGTGTTGCGGCTCAGACCGCAGGCGTCCGCAATATCCTGAATTGTGACACGCCGATGTGCCATAGTTTACACCTCGTTTGCTGAATTTACATTGTTTATACTATATCATAGGGAAAAGACAAAATCAAGATGTGCAAAATGTAAACTTATACATGAATTTGATCCGAAAGTGCGACATAAACGGAAAATAATGGTTACAAAATGTAAATTTATGTGAACTTATGTATTGACAGAATGTAAACATTTGTTTATTATGTAATTGACAGAGAATATTTATGACGAAGACGCTGTCACGGCATACCAATTTCAGAAGGAGGATTCAGGAAGAATGTCGGAAGTCATCATGAAGGGGTTAAAGAAGGTCTATGATAACAAGGTGACCGCAGTGCATGACGTCAACCTGGTTATCAAGGACAAGGAGTTCGTCGTGCTGGTCGGCCCGTCCGGCTGCGGCAAATCGACGACGCTCAGAATGGTCGCAGGTCTTGAGGAGATCAGCGACGGTGAACTGTACATTGACGGCAGACTGGTCAACGACGTTGCACCGAAGGACAGAGACATTGCGATGGTCTTCCAGAACTATGCGCTCTATCCGCACATGACGGTCTATGACAACCTTGCGTTTGCGCTGAAGCTCAGAAAGACGCCGAAAGCGGAGATCGACAAGAAGGTCAAGGAAGTTGCGGAGATCCTTGACATCACACAGTATCTGAAGCGCAAGCCGAAAGCGCTGTCCGGCGGTCAGCGTCAGCGTGTCGCGATCGGCAGAGCGATGGTCCGCGATCCGAAGGTCTTCCTCATGGATGAACCGCTTTCGAACCTCGACGCAAAGCTCCGTAACCAGATGCGCGCGGAAATCATCAAACTCCGTTCCCGCATCAACACGACGTTCATGTATGTTACGCACGATCAGACCGAAGCGATGACGCTCGGCGATCGTATCGTCATCATGAAGGACGGTTTCGTGAATCAGATCGGCACGCCGCAGGAAGTGTTCAACCGCCCGGTCAACCTGTTTGTCGCGGGCTTCATCGGCATGCCGGTGATGAACTTCTTCGACAAATGCAAGGTCGTTCTGGAGAACGGCGTTTATTACGCGGAGATTCGCGGCGTCCGCTTCAAGCTCAACGACTTCCAGCAGAAGGCATTGAAGCAGAACGGTGTGAAGACGCAGGAGATCGTTGCAGGCATCCGCCCGCAGCACATCACGGTCGGTGAAGGTGAGCTCAAGGCGACCATCGAGGTTTCCGAGATGATGGGCAGCGAGTACAACATCCATGCGCGCAGCAACGAGGATGAAGTGGTCATGCTGATCCCGACCTACGATCTCGCAACCGATGTTTCCATGGGACGCACCGTGGCGTTCTCGACCAAACCCGAACTCATTCAGCTGTTTGACAAAGAATCCGGCAACAATCTGATCTGGTACGATGCAGAGTCGGCGCAGAACAATGCTCCGACCTGCAAGCGTTACGATTTCTGAAAAGGAGGGCACTATGGAAGCAGCCAATCCCGCAAAGCGTGCCGTCAAAGAGCGGGCGCCGCGCGTCAAGAAAAAGAGAACCAAGGAGCAGCGCATTCTTTCGCTGAAAGAAAACGCGCCGTATTTTCTGATGGTTCTGCCGGCGGTCGTCGTCGTGTTCCTCTTTAACTACCTGCCGATCTACGGCGTACTGATCGCATTTCAGGACTTCATGCCCGGCGACAAGATCCTGTCCGATTCGACGATCTGGGTCGGGTTCCAGAACTTTGAACGGTTCTTCTCCGATCCGATGTTCTGGCCGCTGATGAAGAACACGTTCCTGATCTGTATCATCGGCTTCGTCATCGGCTTCCCGCTGCCGATCATCGTCTCCCTCATGCTCAACGCCATGAAGGGCAGACGGACAGCGAAGGTGCTGCAGACGATCTTCAACGGTCCGCACTTCATCTCGCTCGTCGTCCTGGTCGGTATGCTGACCCTGTTCTTCGGTCGCTATGGGCTTGTCAACAATCTTGCGGCAAGCATCGGCGGCGAACGCTATTCGTACTTCCTCGAAAGCAGCGCGTTCCGTCCGATGTACATCCTTTCGAGCAACTGGCAGGACTTCGGCTGGAGTGCGATCATCTACATCGCGGCGCTGTCCAACGTCGACCCGCAGCAGCATGAAGCGGCGATCCTCGACGGCGCGACCCGATTCCAGCGCGTGATCCACGTCGATCTGCCCGCCATCATGCCGATGATCTCCGTTATGCTGATCATGTCGATCGGCGGTCTGATGGGCGTCGGTTACGAAAAGGCGCTGCTGATGCAGACCGACGGCAACCTGCAGGTATCGGAACTTATTTCGACCTACGTGTACAAGCGCGGTCTGACCGGCGTACCGGATCAGGCGTACGCAACGGCGATCGGTCTCTTTAACTCGATCATCAACGTCGTGCTGCTGATCATCGCCAATACGACCTCGAAGCGGTTCTCCGAGAACTCGCTGTGGTAAGGAGGGGGAACGGTATGGCAACGAAACAAGTGAAACCCAGAATGGCGCTGCGTGACACGGTCGGCGATAAGGTGTTCTATACGATCAACGCCATCGTGCTCGGCATCCTCGCGCTCATCGTTCTCTATCCGCTGTACTTCATCGTGATCGCGGCGATCTCCGATCCGGACGCGGTGCTCGGCGGCAAGGTCTTTCTCTATCCGGTCAACCTGAACTTCGAGGGTTTCTCGAAGATCATGGAGCGCAAGGACGTGTGGCTCGGCTACCGGAACACGATCCTCTATACGGCGCTGACGGTCGTTCTCTCGCTGATCGTTACGGTTCCCGCGGGATGGGCGCTGAGCCGCAAGACGCTGCCGGGCAAGAGAGTCCTGATGATCTACTTCATCATCCCGATGTTCTTCGGCGGCGGTCTGATCCCGTTCTATAACGTCATGTCGAGCCTCGGCCTTGTCAATACGATCTGGGCGATCGTGCTCCCGTCGATTCTGTCGGTGTGGAACCTGTTCATGACAAAGACCTTCTTCGAATCGAGCATTCCGAACAGCTTGATCGAAGCGGCAAAGATCGACGGCGCGGGCTCGTTCCGCATCTTCGGCGAAATCGTCCTGCCGCTCAGTAAAGCGATCATCGCGGTCATGGCGCTCTACTATGCGGTCGGTCAGTGGAACAGCTACTTCAACGCCATGATCTTCCTGCAGAACGAAAACCTGTACCCGCTGCAGCTCGTTCTGAAGGAGATCCTGATCGCTTCGGAAAGTACCGTCGGCGGCAGCGGCGAAACGATCCTACAGCAGTACCGTCTTGCGAACCAGCTCAAGTACGTTTCGGTCATCGTATCGAGCGTGCCGGTTCTGCTGCTCTATCCGTTCGTGCAGAAGTACTTTGCACAGGGCGTCATGATCGGCTCCCTGAAAGAATAATCAAAAATCATCAGGAGGAAAGCAACATGAAAAAAAGAATCGCATTGGTGCTCGCACTGCTGTTCGCGCTTTCCGCGATCGCCTGCGGCGGCAGCGGCAAGAACAACAATAAACAGGAAAGCGCCGGTGTCGAGAAACTGGTAGAAGAATACGGCTTCCAGTGGACCGACACGAATGCCCCGATCCTCAACGAGAAGGGCGCACAGGAACTGTCTTTCAGCATCTATTCTTCCAAGAATGCATCGGCGCTCGATTACAACGACATGAAGATCATGCAGGATCTTTATGCGAGCACCAACGTGTTCGTGACCTGGGAGAACGTCTCCGAATCGGTGTATTCGCAGCAGAAGAACCTGATCTTCGGTAACGCGGACAACCGTCCCGACGCGATCTATCACGCCGGCATGGGCGCAGGCGAAATCATCAAGTACGCCAAGCGCAAGGTTCTGCTGCCGATCAGCGACTATCTCGAATACATGCCGAACTTCTCCAAGATCCTCGAGGAGCGCCCCGACATCAAGGCGCAGCTGATCAACGTCGAGGACGGCAAGATCTATTCTCTGCCGCGCGTTGAGGAAATGGGACTATTGCAGAACCCGAACATCCTGTTCCTCAATAAGAACTGGGCGGCCGCCGCGATTCAGGCAGGCGCAGTCTCCGGCGTCACGGCTGCGGACCTCAAGGACGGTCTGAACCTCACCTGCGATCAGATGGAGGCAATGCTCCGCTACTTCCGCGACAACGACATGAACGGAAACGGCAATGCGGGCGACGAGCGTCCGATGAGCTTTGTCTACAACAACTGGCAGGGCAATCAGTGTGATCTGTACGGCATGTTCGGTCTGAACGACAACCTCGAACACCGCATCATCATCGACGGTAAGGTGACCTATACGGTGGAGGACGACCGCTTCAAGGAAGCGACCAACTTCCTCGCAAACTGGGTTTCCGAAAACCTGATCGACAAGGTCTCCTTTGAACAGTCGCAGGACAACTTCCTTGCAAACGGCAAGGGTCTCGAAACCTACGGCGCTTTCTACTGGTGGGAGAGCGAGACGGTCGTTTCCAATCCGGAAAACTACATCGTCGTAAATCCCTTGATCGGACCGAACGGCGATCAGACGCTCTGCATCTCGAACAACCCCGAAGTCGGCGCGGGCGAGGTCGTCGTCTTTGCGGACTGCCCAAACGTGGAAGTGCTGCTTGCGTACTTCGATCGTTACTATGATCCGGTCGTCTCCGCGCAGATCAACTACGGCCCGATCGGCATCGTCTATGAGGAAGAGCGCGACGCGAACGGCATGCTCGTACAGAAGGCGCTGCCCGAGGGCATGACCGCGGACGAGCTACGTCTGCAGAACGCGCCGCTGGGCATCATCTACCTCAGTGACTATGCGTGGAACAACGTTGTCAACATGGAGCCGCGCGCAAAGCTGCGTCTTGAGCGCCTCACCGCGTTCGCAACGCCGTTTATGCCGGAAGGCGTCAAGGCTTGCCCGAACCTCCAGTTCACGCTTGACGAGCTGAACACGCTCTCCAACTATGAGACGAACCTGAACGACTACATCCGCACGAACCTGATCCGCTGGCTGATGAACGGCGGCGTTTCGGACGATGCGTGGGCGGCATTCCAGAAGGATCTCCAGGGCAAGTGCAACATCGGCGCGATCCAGAAGGTCTATCAGGATGCGTATGACCGTTATCTGAATCAGTAAGGAAAGAGGTACAAACCATGAAAAAACTGTTGGCGATTCTCTTGTCCGTTCTGATGCTCGCCTCTTTTGCGGCATGCAGCGGCAACGGCAATACGCCCTCGGCGCAGGGCGGCAGCAAGCCCGAAATCAAGGGCGTACACGACCTGACCGTGGAAGCGGGACAGAGCGTTGACACGCTCGAAGGCGTGACGGCGACCGACGCCGAGGACGGCGATCTGACCGCCATGATCACGATCGAATCCTCTCCGTCGCTGTCTTTCAAGGGCGGCAAGGCGACCCCGGAAACCGCAGGCACTTATGAACTCGTCTATTCCGTCACCGACAGCAGCGGCGAAACCGCGGAAGCGTATGCGACGCTGACCGCAACCAAGCAGACGGCAGAAGCGGTTCTCCTCAAAGAGTTCGACTTCACGACCCTCGAAGCGACCGACGCGCACGGCTGGGAAGCCGTTGTGGACGGTGCAGAGGCGACCGGCGCTTTGAAGGACGGCGCATTTGTGATCGACATTCAAAACCCCGGCGAGGGCGACGGCGCGATCCGCTTCGTCAAGTCTCTGGCTGTGAAGGGCGGCTCGGACTATAAGATCAAGGTCTGGGCAAAGTCCACCGCGCCCACCTATGCGCATTTTATCCCGAAAGACGGCTCCACCGATGAGTGGAAGACCTTCGGCGGCGAGGTATGGAACGCCCGTTTGGACGAAGCAATTACCTGCATCGAATCCAACTTCACCGCGCCCGAGGATGGCACCGCGGAGCTCCGGCTCCATCTCGGCAAGATCACTCCGAATCCCGACAACCCCGCCGATACGACGCCGGAAAACTTCACGGTCACGATCGACAAGGTCGAGATCTATGAGATCACCGGCACCGAACAGCTTGAACTGCTTTATACGGCGGACTTTGCCGACAGCGGCGCGTTCGTTGAAGTGGGCGACGGCGCGGAAGCATCCGTTTCCTTTGCGGACGGCGCAGCGGTTGTCGAGATCGCATCCTATCCTACCGAGGGCGGCGTCTGGAGCATCAAGGCAAATCTTGAGCTTCCGGGCATCGTGATCGAACAGGGTACGAAGTACAATTACAGCTTCACAATCGCAGGCGAACATGCGCAGGGCGGTGAAGCGCTTGTGGAGAGCGCAACGCTGTATCATGAAGCGCGCGCGAACTTCAATGGCCTTTCCGTGGCGGAAGGCGAGGAGACGACCGTGTCCGGAACATTTGTTGCGGAAGCAAATGTCAGCGATCCGGTCATCCGTATGCAGATCGGCAATCCCTCTGAGGGCGTTACCTCCAACAAGCTGACGATCACGAGCTTTGTGTTCAACAAGGTCGGCGGCGACAAGGAAACGACGAAGACGATCGAAGACTTTGCACCGCTCGGTATGCGTGCGGAAAACGTCGACAAAGAGAAGTATCCGTGGGAGACCTTCAACGGCACCGATGAGGACAACGAGCACGGCGTCGGCACGATCTGGACCGCCGACGGCAGTCTTTTCTATCGCATCGACGACGGCGGCACGGTCGACTGGCACAACAAGCTGATCTGCCCGATCACGCTGCCCGCAGACAGCTACTTTGTGGTCGAGATCACCGCAAAGGCAACCAAGAACGTATCGTGCGGCTTCTTCCTGAATCCGCAGGGCGGCTGGGATCCGCGCGTCAGTGAGGGCATCGATTTCACGACCGAGGAGCAGACCTTTACGTTTGAGACCAGCGACTCGTTCATCATGGATATGCCCTGTGAGCTGCTGTTCCAGTTCGGTTCCGAAGCGACCGCGGCGCTCGGCGGCGTGACGATTGAGTTCACGAGCGTTAAGATCTATCAGAGACCGATTCTGTAAAAGAGGATCAAACCCGAAGGGGGGGATGGCGAAAAACTGTCCCCCTTTTAGAACTTGTGAGGGAGATATCATGAAAAAAGCAAACCATATCATTCTGCTGTCGCTCCTGCTTGCCGCTCTGCTGCTTGCCGCCTGCGCGCCGAAGGAGGCGTCGAATGCGGCGGTCGCAGAGGACGGGGAAGCGTTTGTATTCCCCGAGGGCGAAACGGACTTTGCGTCGCTTCGCACACCGGGTTCGCAGGAAGCCGCCTATACCTATCAAAGTTTCTTTCTTCCCGCACAGGACAACGGCGTGCAGCCGTATGTAGGCGATACCATGCCCTACTATGAGGACGGCACCTACTACATTTACTACCTCAAAGAGAGCGGCGATTCCTACAACCATTCGATCTATCTCGCGACGACGCAGGACTTTGTCACCTATACCGAAACGGACGCGGTCGTGCTCGAAGCGTCGCGCAGCGGCGGGCAGGACGGCTGGATCGGCACCGGCTCGGTCGTCAAGGTCAAGGACGTCTATTACTTCTTCTACACCGGTCACGCGGGATCGGACGCCTACGAATACAAGGAGAAGATCCTTGTCGCAAAGGGAAGTTCTCTCGATAGCTTTGAAAAGGTCACCGACTGGGAGATCGTTCCGCCGTCCGAGCTCGGTCAAAAAAACGACTTCCGCGATCCGCAGGGCTATTACGACGAAGCGACGGACACGATTACGCTGACGGTCACCGCGTCGCAGAGCAACAAGGCGCGCGTTCTGAAATACTCGCTTTCCGGCGATCTTCAGAATGTCACCTATGACGGCATCATCTTCACCGATGAGGTAGGCGGTTACTGGAACCTCGAATGCTCCGACACGTTCCAAATCGGCAACACCTATTATTTGACCTATTCCGCACAGGATGATACACTGTGGTACGCGATGTCCGATTCACCCTATGGTCCGTACTCCGATCCGATCCGTCTCGATGGTGAGCTGTTCTATGCGGCAAAGCATACCGAGAACGGTTCCGACACCTACATGGTCGGCTGGGCAAGACGGTCCGAATCCGTTTCTTCCACGCAGGAGGTCACGGGCTGGGCGGGCAACCTTGCGGTGCAGAAGATTATGCAGAATCCGGACGGCACGCTGACGCTTGCGCCGGTCGACGCGCTGGTCGATCAGTTCACACAGCGCAGGCAGCTGTTAATCGACGGCATGACGGCGGAGCTTTCCTCCGGTTCGGCATACAGCTATCTCGATCTGTGCACGGCATACGAAAGCTTCCTTCTGACCGGCACGATCCGCTTTGAGAAAAACGGCACGTTCGGTCTCGCGTTCGACTACAACGGCAGAACGGACAAGTATAAGACGATCACGCTCGACCCGTCCGGCGATACGCTTGCGCTGCAGTTCAACGAAGGCAGCACGCTGATCACCGAAACGCCCGCAGAGATCGAACCGGGTAAGGACTACACGTTTACCTATGTGCAGGAAGGCTCGGTCGGTATCTTTACGCTCGACGGGATCGCGTCGCTCACCGTCCGTCTGTACGGCGTTTCCGGCAAGCCGGTCCGTTTGTTCACGGAGAACAACACCGTCACGGTTTCCGATCTGAAACAATACACCCGCTGAAAAGGAGAACCTATGCGGAAGCTGCTCGATATCAACAATCCGGTCATGCGCGCTCTGGTTGCGGTCTTCGATATGATCGTGCTGAGTGTGCTGTGGGTCGTATTCTCCCTGCCGGTCTTTACGATGGGCGCGGCGTCCGCTGCACTCTATCACGCGGTCTATCATCATGTCCGCAAGGGAGAGGATTACCTCTTCAGCAGCTTCTGGACGGCGTTTCGGGAGAACTTCAAGCGGCAGACGCTTTGTTGGCTTGTACCGCTTGCGCTGCTCGTGCTTTTGGTTGTGGACGCGCTCGTGCTTCGCGGCAGGTATCTCGACGGAAAGCCGTTCGGCTGGCTCTATTATGCGGTGCTTGTCATCGCCGCATTTGTGCTGGTATGGACGGTGTATCTTGCGGCGTACGGCGCACGGTTCAACGGAACGGTCAAAGAAGTGCTCAAATACAGTCTGATCCTGTTCCGTGCGCATCCGCTGCTGATGCTCGGCGTCATGGTCATGGTGCTCGGCGGCATTGCACTTGCGCTGACGCTGCCTGCGTTTGTGATCCTGATTCCGGCGGGCGTGTATCTCGGCGCGTCGTTTCCCATCGAAGCGGCGTTCAAAAAGCATATGCGTCCGGAAGATTTGGAACGCATCCAAGGGGAGAATGAGAAATGAAACAAAAACTGCTGTTTGCAAGAGCGTACGAAAAGGAAGCGGCGAAGCTGATTCCCGATGAAGCGCGTCCGCTGTTTCATCTGACGCCCTATACCGGATGGATGAACGATCCGAACGGGTTTTCGTTCTATCAGGGCAAATTCCATCTGTTCTATCAGTACAATCCGTATGACACCGTTTGGGACGCCATGCATTGGGGACATGCGCAAAGTTCCGATCTGCTGCATTGGGAGTATCTTCCTGCTGCGCTTGCGCCGGATAAGCCGTATGACGATTTCGGCTGCTTCTCCGGCAGCGCAATCGAGCTCGACGACGGAAGACAGCTTCTGCTCTATACCGGCGTCCGCAGAGAAGGCGGCGAAGGCGAAAACTTAGACGTGCAGACGCAGTGTGTTGCAATCGGAGACGGTTTGAATTACCGCAAGATCGCACAGAATCCGGTGCTGGACGAAACCGATCTGCCAAAGGGATGTGAACGCGCAAACTTCCGTGATCCGAAAATCTGGCGCGAGAAGGACGGAAGCTTCCGCTGTGTCGTCGGCACCTGCGAAGAAAACGGCCTCGGCAAGCTGCTTCTGTTTCGCAGCCCGGACGGGATCAAGTGGAGCTTTGAAAGCATCCTGATCGAAAACGACGGGAGGCTCGGACTGATGTGGGAATGTCCCGATCTCTTTGAACTGGACGGCAAAGCCGTGCTGCTTGTAAGCCCGCAGGATATGCTGCCGAAGTGCTTCGAATATCATAACGGCAATGGCAACGTCTGCCTGATCGGCACGTTCGATGAAGCGACCAAGACGTTTCTTCCGGAAAGCGATCACGCGGTCGATTACGGCATCGACTTCTATGCGCCGACGACGCTGCTTGCGTCGGACGGACGCCGCATCATGATCGGCTGGATGCAGAACTGGGACACGACGAAACTGACCGGCAGAAAAGACCGTCGGTGGTTTGGACAGATGACGCTTCCGCGTGAGCTCAGCATCCGAAACGGACGGCTGTATCAGCAGCCGATCCGTGAGCTGGAACAGCTTCGCGGCAACTGCGTCCGCTTTGAAAACGTGCAGATCGAGGGCGAACAGCATCTTGATGGCGTTACGGGAAGGACGGTCGATCTCGAACTGACGGTCCGCCCCGATCATTCGACAGTGATGTATCACAGCTTTGCGATCCGTTTCATGCAGAACGAGCAGTTCCATACTGAGCTCAGCTACCGGCCGTATGAATCGCTGCTGCGCATCGACCGCAAGTTTTCGGGCTCGCGCCGCGCGTATATCCATCAGCGCCGCTGCTATGTCCCACCGCGTAACGGCGAGATCAAGCTCCGGCTGATCCTCGATCGATTCAGCGTGGAAGTGTTCATCAACGACGGGGAGCAGGTCATGACGGCAACGGTGCTGACCGAGCTTTCCGCAAGCGATATTTCTTTTGTCGCGGACGGTCGCGTCTTTATGGACGTCACAAAATACGATTTATTGTCGAGGGAATGACCGATGAAACCGTTTGACGTCATCGCTTTGGGCGAGCTTCTTATCGATTTTACAGAAAACGGCACGAGCGAGCAGGGGAACCCCTTATGGGAGGCCAACCCCGGCGGCGCGCCGTGCAATGTGCTTGCTATGCTGAATAAGCTCAATCATAAGACCGCCTTTATCGGCAAGGTCGGAAACGACGTTTACGGCCGTCAGCTGATCGATACCGTGAAGAATGCGGGCATCGATACAAGCGCACTGCTCATTGACCCCGAGGTGCATACGACGCTTGCCGTCGTGCATACGTTCCCGAATGGAGATCGCGACTTTTCGTTCTACCGCAATCCCGGCGCGGATATGATGCTTTCCGTTTGCGATCTGCCGATGCCGCTTTTGCAGGATTGTAAGATCTTCCATTTCGGCACGCTGTCCATGACGCACGAGGGCGTGCGCGAAGCGACGGTGCAGGCGGTACAGTACGCCAAGGCCTGCGGCGCGATTGTTTCCTTCGACCCGAATCTCCGTCCGCCGCTGTGGAGCTCCCTAAACGACGCCAAAACGCAGATCGCATGGGGCTTACGCAACAGCGATATCGTGAAGATTGCGGACAACGAACTGGAATTTCTGACCGGCGAAACCGATTTCGATAAAGGCGCCGCCATTTTAAAAGAATGGTTCCCGAACATCCGGCTGTTGAACGTCACCGCCGGCGCGGACGGCAGCTATTCCTATTGCAACGGTCTGCGTGTGTTTGTCCCCGCGTTCCGCTTGGGCGGCACGATCGAAACGACCGGCGCAGGCGACACCTTCTGCGCGTGCGTGCTGCACGACGTGCTTACAAACGGTCTTGATAGCCGCACGGAAGCATCCTTAACGAACATGCTCCGCTTTGCCAATGCGGCGGCATACCTCGTCACCACGAAAAAAGGCGCGATTCGCTCCATGCCCGCGCCATCCGATATCGCAAGGGTTCTTTCATGATTACCCACCTCCTGACAAACGCCCCGCCAGCGACGAACGGCGGGGCGTTTGTCATACAAGTCCAAATATACGGACTCGCATTCTAAGTGGAAAATAAAGTTCTTGCTTTTCCGGCAAGGTGTACTGTATAATTTGATTGTCGAAAGCGGAGATCGCCGAGACTATTTGAAAACCGAATAACGCGAAACGATTTCTAATCGTGCAAGCGGAGCAGGACCCGTGAGGGCTGAAAATCTTCCAAGCGCCGTACGAAACCGAGTTAGGACAATTCGTTGTCTTAGTTCGATTTTGTGCGGTGCTTTTTTCTTTCCGGAAGAATCCCGCGGGACACGGTGTCCCGCGAAAGAAAAATTTTACTCACCAATTACGAGAAAAATTCCCCCATTAAACGTAGAGGGAGATTTTCCGAAGCACCTTGAAAACCGAATATCGAAAGCACGCAAATGAAAGATTTATGAACAGTTCCATCAGAACTGCAAAAAAACGGCTGCAATTTTTCATTGGGCATGAGAGGGAGAGATTGTGAAGATACTGCAAACCCTTTCCAATTTGCCTTTGAAATTTCACCAATGCATAGTGAAAGGGCAAACGGAAAAACGGCGATTCAAAATAAGTTCACAATTTGATTTTTGCAGTTTTTTCCAAAAAGTTCCCAACTAATTAGTGGGAGGGAATATGAATGCGACCGGCAAAAGAGAACGCCGGTGCAGATACACCGTTTTCCCTGATCAAGGAAACGAGGCCGTTGCCGCTTCGGGACGCTGGGGTGATAAGCACAGATTACACGGACAAAGAAAGAGTTAAGACCAATGAACAAAAACCCTTACACAAATACAAACGAGTTGCCCTACACATTAAGTGTAGAAGAAATGGCGGCGTTTCTGGGTATCTCCAGAGTCGGCGCTTACAATCTGAGCCACAGCAAGGGATTCCCGTCGAAGCGGATCGGAAAGTGCATCCTGATTCCACGGGACGAGTTTCTTGCATGGCTGAAGGAACTGCCGGAGGTGAGTAACGGATGAGTACGAAACAAATCAAAGAAACCGTCGCCCCGATCCGCATCGATCAGATCCAGCCCTTTGCGGATCATCCGTTCAAGGTGGAACAGGACGTGGCTATGGCAGAGCTCAAAGAAAGCGTCGCATTGAACGGCGTTTTAGAACCGGTGCTGCTCCGACCGAAAGGCGACGGATATGAAATGCTTTCCGGTCACCGCAGAATGGCGGTCTGTAAGGAGCTCGGTATTGAAACGATCCCTGCAATCGTCCGCGATCTCGACGACGCGGAAGCAACGTTGGCAATGGTGGACGCCAACCGTCAGCGGGAGCATTTGTATCCGAGCGAGAAGGCGTTTGCGTATAAAATGCGAGACGACGCCTTGAAGCGTATTGCCGCGGGACACGGTGTCCCGCCGAACGGACGCACTACAGAGCAGATCGGCAAAGAGAACCACATGAGTGATCGAAACGTAAGGCATTATATCCGTCTGACACGGTTACTGCCGGAGCTTTTGAAACTGGTGGACAGCAATAAGCTCGGAGCGAGTATTGCGGAAACGCTCTCATTCCTCTCCAAGCCGGAACAGGAGACGGTGCTCTCATTCATGCAGTCGGAACTGCGTGCACCGAGTAAGGAGCAGGCGCAGCGGTTGAAGCAGCTGCACGAGGACGGCGAGTTCACGGAAGACGCGGCAAGGGCGATTTTCCAAAGCGGGAAAAACAAGGCATCCGAGAAGATCACGATCCCGATGGAAATGCTCGAACGGTTCTTTACATCGGATGAGACGCCCGCGCAGATGACGGAAGCGATCATTGCGGCTTTGGAGCAAAGGGACAAGCTGAAAGCGTTGTTTCCGAATCACGTTTCACAGAAACAGATGGATGACGCAATCCAAGAGGGACTGAAACTGTGGAAGCAGAAGCAGGCGCGGCAGAAGCAGCAGGAGCGGTAACGGCACGAACGGCGGCAGGGCGTTCTTCTTCGGTAGGTTTATGGCGCGGGGAGGCAACTCCCCGCACCATCCCGGACATAGAAAATGATAGCACTTTTCGATCTGAAAAGAGGCTCAAAAATGATAGCATTTTCATTCTTTCACGTCGGAATACGGTAACAAATCATCTCTGTTCCGGGAACGGTAAATCGATCCTGTTAGGGAGTAGCAAGCATGGGGTTGTGGTAGCACAACCCGGTCGTAAGGGAGCGCCCTTAAACCCCGACGCGCCGGAAACCGGCGAAACAGCAAATTACTACAATTACAGGAGGAAAACAAACCATGCTGAAACACAGCATTCAAATCAACTTCCGCGTTAACGCGGAGGAGCAACAATTATTACAGCAAAACGCAAAGAAATGCGGGCTATCCATAGCAAAATATCTGCGCTTTCTGATTCGCGGGTATGTCCCAAAGGAGCAGCCGCCGATGGATTATAAGACGCTGATCCGCGAGCTGCACGCAATCTGGAACAGTATGAATCAGATCGCGGCAAGAGCGAATACGACGGGATTCTTTCTGAAAGAACAATATGCCGATAATGTGCAAAAACTGAACGCGGCGGTTCTTGAGATTCAGCGGGCGGTCACTTTGTCGGAGAAACTATATGGCGACGACAAAGATATGGGCGGTTAAAAGCCGTCTCGATCACGTTCTCAGTTATGCGGAGGATAAGGAAAAGACGGAGAATAAGGAGTGGAGCAAGGTCGATTATCAGTCCATGCGCGACGTTATGGACTACTTTATTAGTAAAAGACGAAGAAGAACATTGAGAATGAAGCGAAAAGAATAAGCCCGAAGCGTGAGTGCGCTTCGAGCTTTGGTGTTGCGTGCTGCGGTTATTCGCCATAGACGATCTCGCAGAGGACGAGTTCTTCTGTGCGGGCGCGGAGGTTGTTCATGCGGCGGAGCCATTCCATTTGGTTCTCGGCTTTCAGGCGCTCGGTGATGCCCTCAAGCGGCGCCATTTCGGAAACCGTGGCTTCGATCTGCTCCCTTGCCGTGCGGTCGATCTCTAAAAGATGCTCGGTCAGTTTGCCGGAGAGGACGAGGGCGATCAGGGTGCCGTCGTTCCGTTGCTCCAGGAAACGCTTCCGCATCCTGCCGTACTTGCCGATGGGGACGTCGGGCGCGGGATCGAGGACCAGATTCGGGATCTGAATGCTGCCGACCGTGGTATATGTGACGTTCATTTCGATACCTCCTTTAATGAATCCGATGTACTTCGCACGGGGGCTGCTTTCGCCGGACGGAAGTATGCGTTCCGAGCAGGATCGGCAGATGAATCTTTGCATACTCCAGCACGTCCCTCGCCGCTACCAATTCTCCAACGGACGTCAATGGGGAATCACGTTGACGTCTGTTTTTTCTTTGTCCGAGCTGACCTCGATCCTGTCGACGAGCAGATGCACTGCGCGGCGGTCCGGCGCGGCGCTGATCGCCTTCTTTCATCATAATTTTGCTGTTCAAAAATTCGTGCCATCATGGCCAATGTCATTAAGTTAAAACCGGATAATGGCAGCTTCATCATAGATTCTGAGGAT
>CALGGM010000089.1 GCA_937915925.1 uncultured Clostridia bacterium
CACATGCCCATCAGCTCCGGCATCTCCTCGGAGATCATGACGATCGACTTGCCCTCGTTTTTCAGCTCGATCATCAGCCGGTACATCGCGTGCTTGACGCCGATGTCCACGCCGCGCGTCGGGCAATCGAGGATTAGCACCTCGCTGCCTCTGCCGATCCACTTTCCGAACACGACCTTTTGCTTGTTGCCGCCGGAAAGCTGCGACGTCTGCTGATCGCGATCCGCGCACTTGATCGAAAGCGAATCGATCTGCGCGTCCACGTACTTCTTTTCCCGTCCGTTCAGCATCAGGAAATTCCCGACCGCGTAGCGTTCCATGCCTGCGATCGCGATGTTGTCGCGGATGCTTGCGTTCAGCGAAAGAGATTCAACGTCTCTGTCCTTCGACACATAACCGAACGCCTCGCGCATCGCGACGGTTTCGTTGGTGATCTTCACACCCTTGCCGGTGACGACCTCGCCGCGATCGGGCTTCAATGCGCCGAACAGGATCTTGCCGAGCGGATGCATGCCGCAGTGCGACAGCCCGCCGATGCCGACGATCTCGCCGCGGTGAACGGTCAGATTCACGTCGTCCAGAACCGTTCCGAGGCTGATATGGCTTGCGGTGACCGCGATCTCATCCAGATGGGAGGGCGTAAAGTCGCTCCGGTAATAATCGCCCTGCAGCTCTCTGCCGATCATGCTCGTGCGGATCGCGTCCGCGTCGAATTCATCCTTGGTGAAATGCCGGATGATCGCGCCGTCGCGCAGCACCGTCAGCGTGTCGCAGACCTCCATGATCTCGTCCAGATCGTGAGAAATGAACAGGACCGCCTTGCCCCCGTCGCGCAGTCTTTTGACGAGCCTATAGAGAATATCGCGTCCCTCCTGGCTCAGCGCCGTGGTCGTTTCGTCCACCACCAGGATCTCCGGGTTCTTCATGACGACCTTTGCGATCTCCACAAGCTTTCTGGTCTGAAAATCGAGCGCGCCCATCGGCGTGCTGCCGGACACGTTCTTGACGCCGATCGCCTGCAGCGCTTCGTCCGCCCTGCGGTTCATCGCCCTGCGATCGATCATGCCGAGCTTTCCCGGGAACGCCTTGGTCTGTCCGAGGAACAGATTTTCGGCGACGGTGATCCCCTGGATCGTTCCGCTCTCCTGCACGATCATGCCGATGCCGCGATCGAGCGCGTCGATCATGCTCGCGGGATTCCAGAGCTTACCGTGAAACAGCATTTCGCCGCTGTCCGCCTTCTGCATGCCCGCCGCGATCGAGGAGATCGTGGACTTGCCGGAGCCGTTTTCGCCGATCAGCCCGCGGATCTCGCCGGGGTATACGTCAAA
>CALGGM010000090.1 GCA_937915925.1 uncultured Clostridia bacterium
AAACAAAGCGCTGCCTCATCTCAGCTCGTTAAACTGTTTTGAGACAGCGCCTTTTCTATTGAAGAGCCTGTCGAATGTTTCCAACGGAAATTTTTATGCGCGGTCGGTGTTTCTGCATTGACGGACGGCGTCGAACGCGGTAGAATAAGGTATCGAAGATAAAGGAGATCCCATATGATCGCATTCGGAATCTGCGGCTCGCTGCTGTTGCTTGTCATGCTTGCCGTGTTGGAACTGAACAAAAATACGCTGCTCGGCTTCGCGCTTTTGATCCTCGTCGCCGTGGGCTTTGCGGTGCTGTTTATCAAGGTGCTGCACGGCGGAAAATGGTACTGGAAGCTGCTCGGCTGGCTCGGCTTTATCGGCGCGTTTGCCGCGATCCTGCTTCTGACGTGGCCGCCCGTAAAGCGCGTTCCGGCGTATGAGGGACGCACGCCGGTGTATACCGAAACGGTCTCGACCGAGAAGGGCGACGTGCGCGGCGTGCTGATCGACGGCGGCAAGGTCGAGCTGTACGCAGGCATTCCGTATGCGAAGCCGCCGGTGGGGGACCTCCGCTGGCGCGAGCCGCAGGACCCCGACGCGTGGGACGGCATGCTCGACGCGGATCATTTCGCGCCGATGTGCATGCAGCCAACGGAGCTTCCGATCGTTTCGAGCCTCAAGCAGATCATCGGCTATCATGATTACAAGATCTCGCTTTCCGACAACTACACGCCCGCCGTCAGCGAGGACGGGCTGTACGTGAACGTCTGGAAGCCCGCGGGCAAGGTCGAGAACCGTCCCGTGCTCGTGTACGTGCACGGCGGCACGCTGCAGACCGGTCAGCCGTGGTACGGCGATTACGCGGGAACAGGGCTTGCGCGCGAAGGCATGGTCGTGGTGAACCTCGGCTATCGGCTCGGCGTGTTCGGGTATCTCGCGGACGAGGGCTTGAAGGCGGAATCCGAGAACGGCACGACCGGCAACTATGGGCTGCTGGATCAGATCAAGGCGCTCGAATGGGTGCGCGACAACATCGCGGCGTTCGGCGGCGATCCGAACAACATCACGCTTGCGGGCGAGTCCGCGGGCTCGGCGAGCGTCAGCGCGATCTGCACCTCTCCGCTTTCGAAAGGGCTGTTCCGCCGCGTGCTGCTGGAAAGCTCGACCGTCGCTTCGGTTGAACCGCCGCACTCGTTCCGTTCGTATGACGACGCGATCAAATCCGGCGACGAGCTCAAGGCGCGCTACGGCGTCAAGACGCCCGCGGAGCTTCGCGCGCTCGACGCAAAGACGATCGTCAACGAGGCGTACACCCAGCATTTCATGACGGTCGACGGCTATGCGCTGACCGAAACGCCGTACGAATCGTATCGGAAGGGCGTCCACAACGAGGAAGCGATCCTGCACGGCTACAACTCCGAGGAGAGCGGTCCGTTCCTGATCCTCGGCAACGCGAACCTGAAAACCTACGAGCAGAAGGTCCGCGCGTATTTCAAGGAGTATGCGGACGATGTGCTCGCGCTGTACAGCCCCAAGACCGACGCGGAGGCGAGGACCATGTGGGCGGAGATCTACGGAGCGGTGTTCTTCAACTATCCGCATTACTGTCTGAACCGGCTTGCGGTGCAGAACGACATCCCGGTCTATGAGTATTATTTCAGCCGGCACAACGGACGGCTCGGGCCGTGGCACAGCGGGGAAATGATCTATGTCTACGGCAACCTGCCCGAGGACTCGCCCCTGTTCGACGAGGTCGATTATACGCTTGAGAAAACAATGCTCGCGTACGAGAAGAACTTTATGATAAGCAGCGATCCGAACGGGGAAGGGCTTCCCGCGTGGGAGCGCAACACGGATTCGACACGGCTCTTGGAGTTCGGCGATCGGACGGAGATGATCGACGAGAAGTATCTCGCCTTCTATGCGATCATGGATCGCATGACGGGGTGGACGGACTGATGCGCGAACGGTGAAAAAATTTTTTCGGAATCGCAAAAATTGTTGTTGACAAACGACAGAGGAGCGGTTATAATATCATCTGTTCGCGGGAATAGCTCATTTGGTAGAGCGCAGCCTTGCCAAGGCTGAGGTGGCGGGTTCGAGCCCCGTTTCCCGCTCCACCATATGCCTCCTTAGCTCAGCTGGCTAGAGCACCTGACTCTTAATCAGGGTGTCCAGGGTTCGAATCCCTGAGGGGGTACCATGAAAACGCACTTGCTTTAACAAGTGCGTTTTTCAATATCGTTTGCTGCTGCTGGCGAGTGGTGCTGCGGCATATCATCTGAGCCTTCGGCACATAATGGCAAACATCGCATCATTGGTCCCGTAGGGAACAACAGCATGTTCGAGCAAAACGAAAACACATCATCCGGGCGCGAAACACCGACGTCGTTTCGATGCTTTTCAGCGGTATTTGTGATATAATACAAGTAATTCTTTACGAAGTGAGAGGTTCGGTATGAAAAATGATGTGGAACACATTAGACCTGCAAGGGCGGAGGACCTGAACCGCATAGCGGAGATCGAGATCTTCAATTACCGGCTGAACTTTTATCCGATCTTCCGGTCCGATCCATATTATTTCGGCGAGAAGACCGTACCGAATCTCATGGCTTTCTATGCAAAAGAGCCCGGGATCATCGAACATACCGTCGTTTATGACGATGGCGTCGTGAAAGGCTTTGTCCGCGTAAACGGCGAGGAGATCGAAAAGCTGTTCGTAGAGCCGGTTTTACAGAACCGGGGAATCGGGGACACGCTGTTTCGTTATGCGGTCGATACGCTCGGCGGGAAACGCCTTCTCGTACTCGAAAAGAACACGCGTGCGATCCGCTTCTATGAACGTCACGGCTTTCATCCGACCGATCAAAAGAAGCGCGTGGACGATACAAACGAGTATCTGATTCTCATGGAACGGTAGCAAAAAAGCAAGCCACATCGGCTTGCTTTTGCATTGTAGGATTCTCTTGCTGTCATTCCCTGATGACATGCTCCGCCCACGCAGCGATTGATACAAGGCTTTTGTCCATGATCGCATGATGAAATAGCTCGTAGCCGATGGGGTCGTGCGCTTTGAGATCGGCGATCGTCTGCTTGCTTCCGAAATAGAACCGATCGCGCAGAAGGCAGTAGTCCGTCAGGCTTTCCCAGAGGAACGCCACGGAGCGGAAGTTGCCTTCGTCGTCGCCCTTTTTGGCGCGTTTTTGGGTTTTACGGATCCATGCGCGGATGAAGGCTTTCTCCTCGTCGTCGATCCGTTCGTGCGCATGCACATAGTCGCGCACGCGCGATTGCAGCCGCTCACCCGTGCCGTCGTCCTGCACGAGCTTTGCGTCATAGAGGGGAAGAAACAGGTCCGGATCCTCGGTCTCGGCTTCCGAAACGGTGAACAGAAAGCAGTCGAGCGGCACGCCGCAGATCACGGTATCGTCGTGCTTTCTCGGCTTTTCGTCGACGATCAGCGTGCAGTCGAAATCGCTGAACGCGTCGTGATCTCCGCGCTGATATGAACCGTACAGAAATACGGCTCGCGGGCGATAGGTTTCATTCAGATAAGCGAGTACGGCGTCCTGCATCATTTCGTGTCCTTCGGCGAAGGATCTTCCTTCTTGTCCGGATCGCCCTCATAAAAGACGACTGGCTCCTGCACGGGCTTCGGCTTGCCGAGACGGTAGTAGTCCACACCGGGATCGTAGGGATCGATCGGCAGCGGCTTCAGTACGCCGAATTTTTTCAGCAGCAGGAACACGACGACGCCCTCGAGGATCAGGATGCTGACGACCTGCGAGAACGACAGCACGCCAAAACCGCCGCGCACCGCGTCGCCGCGGAAGAACTCGATGATGAAGCGGAAGGTTGCGTAGGCGATCAGGTACCAGTAGACCATGCGTCCGCGGCGCTCCTCCTTTTTCTCGCGCAGAAAGACGATCAGCAGCACGGCGAACAGCAGGAAGTTGAATGCCGATTCAAACAGCTGCACCGGAAGCCGGTCGTCCCAAAAGTGCGAGCAGAACGCGTTTCCGTGCATCTGGACGCCGTAGCAGCACGGATGCCACACGACCTCGCCGAAGTCGTTGTAGTCGCGTCCGAGGTAGCACCCGATGCGGGCGAACCCGTGGAACAGCGGTACGGTGACGGCGACGATGTCGCGTCCGATCCGGCGCTTCGGAAGGAAGAACTTCGAAAGGATCCAGAAGGTCAGAAAATACCCTAAAAGACCGCCGTAAAACACGATGCCGGATTCGGTGAAGATGCGGGTGATCGTGATCGCTTCGCCGCGCTGGTAAAGGTGCGTGGCGTACGAGATCGCGCCGAACAGCTTCGCGCCGCCCAGGAGCCCTAAAAGCGATGCGATCATGAGAAACAGCTGCCGCACCCAATTCTGTTCGCGGCGCATGCAAAGGATCAGCGCGACGACGAACACGGCGACAATGCCGACGGCAGCCATCACCGAGTAGGTAGCCACATGATCCCATAAGAATTGTACGAATGTATTCATACCGTATATTATAGCCGATTTCCTTATGCTTGGCAAGTGATAAACTTTCCTGTCGGGAAACGGGAAAAACCGCGCCGAAGGCGTTGACAGCCCGCGCGGTATTTTGTTATAATGCATGTTGGTAGAAAAGGGGGAAACCCCAAAAATAGTAGGAGGAAATAGAATGGCAAAGACCATGACGATCGACGGCAATACCGCTGCTGCGCACGTAGCGTACGCATTCTCCGATGTTGCTGCAATTTATCCGATCACGCCGTCCTCTCCGATGGCGGAAGTCGCAGACGAGTGGG
>CALGGM010000091.1 GCA_937915925.1 uncultured Clostridia bacterium
CTGTTGTTCTGCCGTCAAATAGATCTCTTTGTTCGTCATTATGGTATACCTCCTTCCATTATTTTCAGTATACCACGTTCTTGCCAGTATGTAAAGTAATAGATGTTACATAATACTACAAGCCGTTCGAGTTCTTTTGCCCTCCCTATGGATGGTACGCGCGGGAAGCGTGCGATCTATCGCTGTAACGGAGCGTAGCGGAGTGGAACCGAAGCGACAGATAAGGTGTCATTTGATCCGCAAGCCGCTTGACGGGGCGTCCGGAGGACGCCCCCTACGGGATGTATCGGCAGACATGATTGCCTAAACGAACCGGTAGGGGCGGATCGCATCCGCCCGCATAACAATCCTGTAGGGGAAGATATCATCTTCCCGTTCCGCTGTTATCGCGGACAGGCAGTGTGCCCGTCCCTACAGATCAATCAACTCATCCATAGGGACGACCATCGGTCGTCCGCCACGCAAAAAGGAGCCGGTTTTCGGCTCCTTTCGTGTCGTTTCTGTTATTTGGTCTTCGCGCTGATCACGTTCGACCATTCGCCGTAGTAGATTACGCCGTTGAACTCGTGGTACGAGCGCACGCGCACGTAATAGGTCGTCTTCGCTTTCAGTCCTGTCAAAATCTTCTCCCCCGTCTTCGGGTCGGAGATCTTGATCGCATTCGCGTTCTTCGTGAACGCGGCGTCGGTCGCATACTGGAGCTGATAGCCCGTGAACACGGACGATTTCGCCCACTTGACCGTCAGACGCTTCGAACCCGGCGTGACGCTGTTCAGCACACGCGTGGTGATGCGCACCGTCGTCTTGAGCGGACCGACCTCACCGAGGTTATAGTTATCCCCGACGTTGCCGCCGATCGTCGCGCCGGAGACAGGATCGACGCGCCTTGCAAAATATGCTTTGACGCCGTATTGATACCGCGTGCCCGCATAGACCTTATGGTTCGCGTCTGCGCCGTCGATATAGGTTGTGCCGGTTGTGTTGTTCCAGCGTTCAAACGTCGTCCATCCGTCCGTCGTGCTGCTCCACGCTCTGCGGTAAACAACATAGCCCGCCGCTCCCTCGACCGGCTCCCACGTCAGCTTGATCCCGTCCGAAACGTTCTCTATCGTCGTCTCCGTCGTCGCAGGCAGATAGATCTTAAACCATTCACGCGTACTTCCGGAATACTGTGCCGTAAAGGTAACGATCACATATCCTGTTCCGGCATTCGTATTCTCTCGATAGGCAAAGATATAATTCGCCGGATTCACAAGATTGCCGTCCGTATCATAAACCGTGAACCGCGGCGTGTGTGCAGAACCGTTTGCAATCACATACGGCGTCGTGCCCTTATACTTCACATCCCTCTCGTCAAAGACGATCGTCCCTTCAAACGCGGGCAGCGGCGTCGCGGTCGGAGCCGGTGTGGGTGTAGGTGTCGCCGTCGGCTTTACCGTAGGCGTCGCGGTCGGCGTCGCAGTAGGCGTAGCTGTGGGCTTCGGCGTCGGCGTTGCTACCGCAGTCCAATGCGCGTACAGCGTATGGTTCGACGCGGTCGTGACCGTCGTGGAGGACGTCACCTTTGAACCGCCGCTTGCTGCTGTATACCATCCGTTGAAGGTATGTCCTGTGCGAATCGGGGTTGGCAGTTCACCATAGGTGTTGCTATAAGCGACTGTCTTACTCGTCGTCGAAATGCTCCCGCCATTAGCATTGAATTTGACGTTGACAGGTTCAAACTCACAGACAAAACCATACATAGAATTGCCTGGAACATCATTCCAACCTCCGCCCTCGTGCTGTATTAAATAATTCTCCCGTCCTTCATCATTTGAATAACTGTTATCGGGCTCTCCGGAATTCCATGCAGTGTGGCTGAACGATTCACCGGTAACCCATTTCCAAGTGCCTTCTTTTTCCACATCAGTTGCACCCATCCATACTTTTTTACCGGGTGTAAGCTCGTAAACAACATTATTATCAACCCCGTTATAGATGGTTACCAAATGTCCTCCGAGGTATTCGCATATCGTTTTTGCAGCATACCATGTGCATGTATTTGGATAATAATAGTACGTATGATTATCATAGAATGCCTTCTGCGGAGTCTTACCAGAAAGCCATCTTTCGGCATCAACCGTATAAAATATCATTCGAACCGTTGTGTTTGAATTGACGGTCGCCTTTCGCTGTCCCTGCAAATATCCATGAAAGGTCTTCCCGTCCGTTACGGATCGTACTTTGATCGCATAAACTGTTCCTGCAGGTACCGTTTTCGAATACGAGGTCAAATTGCTCTCTGAAAGTATATCATTCAGATACAGGTCGAATGTACCATAACCGTTTATGCTGCTTGTATCCTTATCATCCAAATGTCCGTTAATGGTCAGTGTATAGGAAGATGGCGTTGTTAGAATAGAATATGTCCAAAGTTCTGTTGTTTGATTCAAACAGGTTCCTGTCCAATCTTGTGTTCCGACAATATTGCTAGATGATGAGCCGAAGGCTCGGAGATAGCCTAATTCCAGTGAAGCTCCATTATTAATTAGAACCCAATGCGTATCATATCGATTGCTCCCCCACTGCTGTTTGATTACACTATACTTGCCCTCGCGAATATTGCTCCAGATTTTATTAACAAGAGTTGCATTGTTATTGACCGATCCAGTTGTTTTTCCCTCGTATACAAGCTGTTTTCCTATCTGCTGGGCATACTCTTGAGGTCCGGTGCATCTTAGCATTACCATATCATTGATGCAATTGTTATCTTTCAACCATTGATAATAAACATCCGGGTTGAATGCGGATGTATTACCACTTGCTACGCCGGACATAACAAGCATCTTTGCTTGTGCAACGACCAAGCATCCCCATGTTCGCATATCTGAATTTGCGCTCTGACCTTGCGACCACCAACTCCAACCATTAGACCAGTCGCCGGTTCCGATACCTATTGTATGAACGGTTTCTTCCAGATCAGAATCCGAAACAGTGGATATTTCATCTGCAAGAGCGGTCGACAGCAACGCGACGCACATCAACAAAGAAAGGATCAGTGACAGCGGTTTTTTCATACAATTCCTCCCTCATGTCATACTATTCAAACGAATCCATGATCATCTTACCGCAGTTTGCAGTAAAATGCAATACCGCAAATTGCGGTAGTTATAATATTGATTGAGGTGAGACATGTATCGACGCATTCGGGAATTGAGAGAAGACAGAGATCTGACGCAAAAGGAAATGGCGCAGGTCTTGAATGTGTCGCAACAGGTGTATTCGAACTATGAACTCGGACAGCGAGATATTCCGACGGACGTTCTGATCAAGCTCTGCCGCTTTCATTGTGTTTCCGCCGATTACATTTTAGGATTGTCCGACAAGCCAAAACACTGAAACCTCCGGTTGCCCGGAGGTTTTTGCGTTGCTGTACTTATTTGGTTTTTGCGGAGAGGACGTTCGACCATTCGCCGAAGTAGGTCATGCCGTTGAACTCGTGGTAGGAGCGCACGCGCACGTAGTAGGTCGTTTTCGCTTTCAGGTTCTTGATGTCCGTCTGCGCCGTCTTCGGGTCGGAGATCTTGATCGCATTCGCGTTCTTCGTGAACGCGGCGTCGGTCGCGTACTGGATCTGATAGCCCGTGAACACGGACGACGCGGACCACTTGACGCTCAGCTGCTTCGTGCCGGGCGTGACGCTCGAAAGCGTTCGGGTTGTAATGCGCACAGTCGTTTTGAGCGGACCGACCTCGCCGAGGTTGAAGTTATCCCCGACATTGCCGCCGATCGTCGCGCCGCTCACCGGATCCGTGCGGCGGTCAAAGTACGCCTTCACGCCGTACTGATACCGCGTGCCCGCATAGACCTTCGTGTCCGTCCAAGCAAGCTCGGTTGTATTGTTCCACCGCTCGAACGTTGTCCAACCGTCCGTCGTGCTGCTCCATGCGCGGCGATAGATAACATAGCCTGCCGCGCCCTCGACCGGTTTCCATGCGATCCGGATGCCGTCGGAAACGTTCTCGACCGCCGTTTCCGTCGTCGCGGGCAGGTAGATCTTGAACCACGCCTGCGCCGTGCCGGTGTAATCGCCTTTGAACGTGAGGATCACATAGCCCGTACCGGCGTTGGTGTTCTCGAGATATTCCGCATCATAATTCTTGGGATCGACCGTGCTGCCGTCCGCTTTGTTCTTCACGGTGAAGCGCGGCGTCTGTGCGCTGCCGTTTGCGATCACGTACGGGGTCGCGCCCTTGAACGCAACGTCCTCCGCGTTCCACGCGATCTCCGCGTCGATCTCCTGCGGTCCCGGCGTCGGATCCTGCGCGTCTTTCAGCTCCGTCGTGTACATCAGACGGCTTGCGGACGCGCTGTACAGGGTCAGCGGGCTGTATGCCGCGTTCTTCTTGCAGACGAAGCAGCCGCTTGCGGTGTCGAAGCCAAGCGCGGCGCTCGGCGTATCGACGTTCGTGATCACGGGGCTGCCGCCCTCCCACGCAAACCGCCAGTACGCATTGGCGCCGACGATCTTTGCCGTCGCGCTGAGCTTGTCGCCGCTCGACGAATAGCACAGGGCGAGCTGCTTGTCGCTGCCCTTCATGCGGATCGTATAGCTGCCGTCGCCGACCGGCTCGACCGTGTAGAGATACGCGTCCGACACGCCGTAAAAGCTGTCGCCCGCCGCCTCGATCCCGGTAGACGCGAGGTCGATCGCCGCCGAGGCATTCCCGACCGTTGCAGCGCTCGCGCCTGCGGACAGAAGCGTTTTCCCGTCATAGGTCAGAACGGCGTCGCCGGACCAGTCCGCGGGCTCGCCGACCATGCGCATAAAGCTACCTTCCGGCAGGGGCTCGGCGCTCTCTGCGGCGTAGGAATACAGCGCGTAGAACGTGCGATCGTCCGTCAGCACAAGGGTCTTTCCGGCATACAGGCAATCGGGACGCGCGTCGGTGTCCGAGACGCTCCCGTCCGTCCAGCCGTAGAACAGATATTCGTGCGCGTCCGCGCTCGGCTTGCCGGACGGCGTGGGCAGCGTGACGGTATCGCCGACGTAGCCCGTGATCGCCGTCTGCGTCACGCCCTCAGGCGTGACAAACGACAGCTTCGCCGCGGAGCGCTTTGCGAAATTGATGCGCACGGTGCTGTCCTGCGTTGCCGATACTCTGAAGGTCGTGGTCGAAATCCCGTCGCCCTCCTGCGTGAGCGTCGCGTCGCCCGCGAGTACGTCATAGCCCACGATCGCGCAGCCCGCCTTGGGCGTCGCGGTGATCGTCGTGCCGGAAACGGAGACCGTACCGAGGCTTTCGTCGCTGCTGAGCGCGGTCAGCGTGAATCTTGAGATCAGCGTCCATGTCGAATAGACGTCCTGCTTCGCGTCGACCTTGCCGTGCCCGGGGTAGACGTCCTCGCTCGACGCCACGATCGGGTATGCGGGATAGGCGCGTTCATACGGATCCTTGTAGCCGCCCTTGTCCTTCATATAGGCGACGGCGTCGGCGACGGTGCTTTCCTTCTTCATCTGTCCCCAGAAGTATTCTTCCCAGTTATAATCGCCCGAGAACGTAACGGACTGCGAATAGCCGTAAACGACCTCGACGCCCTTTTCGTGCAGCGGCGCTTCCATGCCGTCGGTCGCCATGCCGAGGCAGATCGCCATCCACAGAAGGCTGTTCGGCGCTTCGCCGTCCATGTGGTTCGCAATCGCCGTGCCGTCCACGCAGTAATAGCGCATGCCGCCGTAGCCGGAGCCCGCGTAATACGCGTGCTTGTAGCTGCCGAATTCGCCCGTGACGGTCTTCATGTCGTCGTTCGTGATGCCGTCGCCGCTCTGCAGGCAGATGTACGAGGTGTTCGCGCGCGAGGTATAGTCGTTGCCGCTCGCGTAGTCGGTGTCGCCGTGCGAGTCAAAGATGACCACGGCGCTGGTTTCCAACGCGTCCGCGATATGATCGATCGTAGCGGCGGTCGTCGAATAGACCGTGCAGGTACCCGAGGTCGCCTGCGCGATCGAATTGCCTTCGTTTCTGTATTGGCTGGTAAAGCTCGTATCGATCCCGTAATACGGACCGAACACCGCGACCGACGTGCTCGCGGGCGAACCGCCGCGCTTTGCGTAGGACACGGTTTCGACGCCGCCGACCGATTCGGGCGCAACGCCCGTCGCGTTGCCGGAACGCAGCTTTTCACGGAGGCGCGGCGAATAGCCGTAGCCCAAGCCGTCCGTGCCGTCCCAGAACAGGAAATCGCCGTGTCGCTCCATCGAACCCTCAACGTACCCTGCCCAATCCTTGACAACGTCCGCGACGCCGTCCGTCATGGCGGCGTAATCCGCTGCCGTTGCTTCGGCGGTTCTGCGCTTGTTCAGGGACAGCTCGGAATCCTCATAGCGCTCGATCAGCGTCCAGACGTCCGGCACATCCTCCGCGACCCCGCCGTGCGCGGGGATCAGCATGCCGATCGGCAGAAGCAGCGTCGCAAGCAATATCGCGATCCATCGTTTCATGGTGATCTCTCCTTTACAGCTTCAAAAGCTCAGATTCGTGTATGATATTATACCATGGCGCGAGGTGCATTTCAATCGTTTCACCGCTTTTGACGCTTTCCGATTTTCGCCAATTCGCGATCAAAATGACAGAATACCATGGACGCAAGCCGCAATTCGTATTATAATGGATAGGATAAGAATTGCAGGAGGTTACAAAATGGAACTGCGCGATCAGAACGGAATGACGGAAGCGGAATTTCTTGCCGCTTATACGGACAAGCATTATCCGGCGCCGTACCTTACGGCGGACGTCGTACTGCTGTCCGAAGGGACGGAGGTGCTGATGATCCGGCGCAAGGGTCATCCCTATATGGGCTGCTGGGCGCTGCCGGGCGGGTTCGTCAATCCCGACGAAAACGCGGCGCAGGGCGCGCTGCGCGAGCTGATGGAGGAAACGAACGTGACGGGCTATACGCTTGACGACATCTATGAGATCGGGCTGTTCTCCGATCCCGGACGCGACCCGCGCGGATGGATCGTTTCGGACGCGTTTCTCGTGCCGGTAAAGCGCGGGGACATTCATTTCAAAGCGGGCGATGACGCGGCGGACGCGGCGTGGATCCCGGTCGAAAAGCTGTCCGAAATGCCGCTTGCGTTCGACCACCGCAAGGTGCTCGAAAAGGCGCTGAAGCTGTACGCTTCGCTGAACCTCGCCGCAAGATAATATACCGGCGCAAGGGCTTGACACGGGCTCGCGGAAGCAGTACATTTAACATAGTGAAGAAGGCGCGTTTTGCGCTGAAAAAAGCATCCTAAACACAACATCACAGAGGAGGAAAACACATGGTAAACGAGGCATTGAAGCAGTTGATGGCGTATGATCCGGAGATCGGCGCGGCAATGCAGGACGAGCTGAACCGTCAGCGCGGCAATCTCGAGCTGATCGCTTCCGAGAACATCGTTTCCGAACAGGTTCTGATGGCGATGGGCAGCGTTCTGACGAACAAGTACGCGGAGGGCTATCCCGGCAAGCGTTACTACGGCGGCTGCCAGTTTGTCGACGTGGTGGAGACCCTTGCGATCGAACGCGCAAAGAAGCTGTTCGGCTGCGATTACGCTAACGTTCAGCCGCATTCCGGCGCACAGGCGAACATGGCGGTGTTCTTTGCGGTGCTGGAGCCGGGCGACACCTTCATGGGCATGGACCTTTCTAACGGCGGTCATCTCACCCACGGCAGCCCCGTCAACATGTCCGGCAAATACTTCAAGTGCGTTTCCTACGGCGTAGACGAAAACGGCGTCATCGACTATGAGGACGTCCGTAATAAGGCGCTCGAATGCCGTCCGAAGCTGATCGTCGCAGGCGCAAGCGCGTACTGCCGCACGATCGATTTCCCGAAGTTCCGTGAGATCTGCGACGAGGTCGGCGCGGTGCTGATGGTCGACATGGCGCACATCGCGGGTCTGGTCGCCGCAGGCGAGCATCCCTCCCCCTTCCCCTATGCGGACGTGGTCACCACCACCACGCACAAGACGCTGCGCGGTCCGCGCGGCGGTCTGATCCTCGCAAACCAGGCGGCTGCCGATAAGTTCAACTTCAACAAGGCGATCTTCCCGGGCATCCAGGGCGGTCCTTTGATGCACGTGATCGCGGGCAAGGCAGTCGCATTCCAGGAAGCCATGAAGCCCGAGTTCAAGGCATATCAGCATCAGGTCGTGCTGAACGCGAAGGCGCTTGCTGACGCGCTCGTCGCGGAGGGTCTTAAGATCGTTTCCGGCGGCACGGACAACCACCTCATGCTGCTCGACCTCATCGGTCTCGACGTTTCCGGCAAGGCGCTGCAGAACCGTCTCGACGAGGTCCACATCACCGTCAACAAGAACACCGTCCCCGGCGAGCCGAGAAGCCCGTTCGTGACCTCCGGCGTCCGCATCGGCACGCCCGCCGTCACGACCCGCGGTCTCAAAGAGGAAGACATGAAAACGATCGCGCACTGCATCGCGCTCGCGATCAACGACTTCGAGAATTCCAAGGCGTACATCGAAGCGGAAGTCAAGAAGCTCTGCGATAAGTACCCGATCTACGTGGACTGAGGTATGGCTGAGATCTTAAAGGGCAAGCCCGTTGCCGCCGCCATGGTCGCGCGCATGCGCGAAACCGCGGACGCGCTGAGGGTCAACGGCGTGGAGCCGACCATATGTGTGATCCGCGTGGGCGCACGCGACGACGATCTGTCCTATGAAAAGGGCGTCATGAAGCGCAGCGCCGAGGTCGGCGTGACCGTGCGGCAGGTCGTGCTTCCGGAGGCCGTTACGCAGGAGCAGTTTGAGCAGGCGTTCGAAGCGGTAAACTGCGATCCGCTTGTTCACGGCATTCTGCTGTTTCGACCGCTTCCGAAGCACCTCGACGCCGAGCGGATCCGCATGCTGTTCGATCCCAAAAAGGACGTCGACGGCTGGACGGACGGCTCGCTTGCGGGCGTATACGCAAACGCGAAAACCGGCTTTGCGCCGTGCACTGCACAGGCGGTGATGGAGCTTCTGCACTACTACGGGATCGATCCGAAGGGCAAGCGCGCCACGGTCATCGGGCGGTCGCTCGTGATCGGGCGTCCCGTCGCGATGCTGCTGATGCACGAGAACGCCACCGTCACGGTGTGTCACACAAGGACGCAGGACGTGCCTGCGATCGCGCGGGAAGCGGACATTCTCGTGTGTGCCGCGGGCGTCATGAAGAGCGTGACCGAAGCGTTTACGAACCCCGGTCAGGTTGTCATCGACGTCGGCATCCATTGGGACGAAGCGAAGGGCGGGCTTTCGGGCGACGTCGATTTCGACCGCGTCTCCCCCGTCGTTTCCGCGATCACCCCCGTCCCCGGCGGCGTCGGCGGCATCACCACCTGCGTGCTTTTGGATCACGTGCTGACCGCCGCATCCCAAGCATAATCGTATCAAACAAAAAACAGGAAGATTTTCCGGCGGAAGATCTTCCTGTTTTTTCTTTGTCGGGGCGCCGAGGTCGTCGCCCCCTACGGAGACAAAATGATGCGGCTTCGCCATGATGCGCTTCGCATGATGCGTGCCTTCGGCACGTTGATGACGGATTGTGAAAATGTGATATGCCCTGTAGGGACGGCCATTGGTCGTCCGCTTTTTGCTGCAGGGAAGATTCTTCGTCGCTTCCACTTCGTTACAGAGGAAGATCGCACGCTTCCCGCGCGTACCATGCTCCTCAGAATGACACACAAGCTTCATCAGCCGGTAAACGGATCCTCCTGGTGCGGCATGGGCGTGGCGGCAGGCACGTAGGGCTGATCGTCCGGCGATTCGTCCGGCTCGGCGCCCGGCGTTTCGACCGGCTGTTCGCCCGTTCCTTCGCCCGGCGAATTCGTCGGTCCGACCGACGGCGGCGCGAGCGTCGGCATGACATAGCCCGGCTCATACGGCGAGATATTGACGCCGCCCTTGCTGTACAGATAGATCGTAACGGTGGAGCGTCCGCCGCGGATGAACGCCGCCGCTTCGTCCATGATCTCCGTCCAATGCTTCTGTAAGAGCATCAGCTTCGTCTCAAGGTTCGACGTGTCGCCGACCTCGATCGTGTACGACGCGCCCTCGACATACATGCGGATCTGCATGAGCTCGGTCATATCGATGCGGTTGATGCGCGGCGTGCGCTCCAAAATCCCGTGCTCCTTGAGCTTCGTGAGAAGCCGGATCAGCGCCGCGACCTGAATGTCGCTCGAATCGCCGAGCCGCGCGCCGTTGACCGCGCTCGAAATGTTCATGCCGTCGGCGATCAGAAGCCCGTTCGTGCTCTCCGCCGCGGCGTTCAGAACCGTTCCGTTTTCGTCGATGACCGCAAGGTATTCGTTCTGCGGACCCCAGCGCACGCATGCCGCTTCCTCGCGCTTGTTGACCGTGACATAGAACGTCGACGGGAACGAATAGCGCACCGACGCGTCGAGATACGGGTCCGCGTTCTGGATGTGCTTTTCGACGTCCGACGTCGAGATGAACAGCGCGCTGCGCTTGCCGACCTTGTTCGAAAGCCCGGTCAGCTCCGTGATGCGCTCCTCGCTGTAGCCGCTCGGCACGTTCATGATGCGGATGGTCGACACGCGCGTGATGATCCACGTCAGCACCGCGAGCCCCAGAAGCGCAAGGACCCCGAGCAGGAACGTCGACGCGCTGCGGCGGCGGCGCTTCTTGCGCTCCGCGCGCTTCAGCTCCGCCTTTTTCGCTTCCTCGCGGGCGCGCTTCTTTGCGCGCGCGTCCGCTCTTGCCCGCGCTTCGTCGTACTCGCGCTTCGCCTCGGTGTCGTGCTGCACGACCACGGTCGTTGCATGCGGCGCGTTCTTGCGCTTTCCGTAGCGTTCCTTTTTCTTTTTCTTATCGACACGCCTTCCGTACCGGTCGAAGTGGAACGTCTGCGCGCCCGCGGGCTTGTCCGTTTCCTCCGGCTCGGTAGGCTCGTCCTCGATTTCCGGAGCGTCGGGACCGTCGCTTTCGTCGTACGGTTCCTCCTCCGGTTCGGGTTCTTCGGCGTCCTCCCCGTCCGGACCGAACAGGTCGATCGAATCGACGCTGCCCGCGTCCTCGTCGAACAGGAAGCTCGTTTTATCCCCGTTTTTCTTCTTCCTCGCCAATGCTTTCTTCCTTTCGTGTGACCGATCCGCCCAAGAGCCCGATCACGCTGTCCATACTCTCATATCCGCGCTCGATCCGTTCGGCGTGCAGGACCTTTGTATCGCCCTCCGCGAACAGTCCCGCCAGCACCATCGCCGCGCCGCCGCGCAGATCGTGCGCCGTGACGCACGCGCCGTGCAGCTTCCGTACGCCCGTTATGATCGCCGTGCGATCCAGGATGCGGTTTTCCGCACCCATCTTTTTCAATTCCTGTGCGTGCTTGAAGCGGTTTTCAAACACGTTTTCCACCAGCACCGAGGTCCCTTCCGATACCGACAGCAGGGTAAACAGCTGCGGCTGCAGGTCGGTGGGAAAGCCCGGGTACGGGCGCGTTTCCGTAAAACCGACGCCGCGAAGCGCCTTTGCCCGCACGCGCACCGCGTCCGCTTTGCGCGTGACCTCCGCGCCGCACTCCGCAAGCTTGAAAAGCAGCGTGTCGACCGTCTCCGGATCGAGATCGGTCACCGTGACGTCGCCGCCCGTGATCGCGCCGGCAATGAGATATGTGCCCGCGGCGATGCGATCCGGCATAATGCGAAACGCCGTTCCGTGCCCCTCCGGCACCCCGTCGATGACGACCGTCGGCGTGCCCGCGCCGCGAACCCGAAACCCGCAAGCGCATAGGAACCGTTCGAGATCGACGATCTCCGGCTCGCACGCGGCGTTACGGACCGTCGTTTGCCCCTTTGCCCGACACGCGGCGAGCATGATGTTTTCGGTCGCGCCGACGCTCGGATAATCGAGATCGACGACGCCGCCCGTGATCGCGCCCCTGCAGCGAATGCGTCCGCCGCGTTCCTCGACCTCGGCGCCGAGCCGCTTCAAGCCCTTCAGATGCAGGTCGATCGGTCGGTTGCCGATCTCACACCCGCCGGGGTACGGCGCGTCGGCGTCGCCGAAGCGCGAAAGCACCGAGCCGAGCAGAAAGATCGAGGACCGAAGCTCGCCCGACAGCGCGGTCGGCAGAACAAAGGAATCCGCCGTGCAGCTGTCCACAGTCAATGCGCCGCGCTCTTCAACGACGGTGCAGCCGAGCGTTTTTAAGATCCGCAGCATGTTCTGTACGTCGCGGATCATCGGGCAGTTCAAAAGCCGAATCGGCTCCTTGATGAGCAGCGTCGCCGCAAGGATCGGCAGCGCCGCGTTCTTGGACCCCTGCACCGAAACCGTTCCGTTTAACGCGCGCCCGCCCCGAACAAGCCAGTATGACATCTTTTTCGTCCCTTCCGCAAGATATAGCATCTTATGCGGCGGGACGAAGGAATGTGCTTACGTGCGCGGGTTCGTGTCGCGCGAAATGCTCAACAGAAGTCCCATTGCGGCAAGGAAGACCAGCAGCGACGTCCCCCCTGCCGATATGAACGGAAGCGCCTGCCCGGTCGTGGGCAGCAGCCCCGTAACAACGCCGATGTTGACAAAGACCTGGAATCCGAAAACGATCGAAATACCTGCGGCAAGAAGGCTTCCGAAGCGGTTTCTGCAGCGCATCGCAATGATGATCCCGCGGAACACGATCCACGCGTACATCAGAATGACGATCAGTCCCCCGATAAAGCCGAACTCCTCGCACAGGATCGCGAAGATAAAGTCCGATTCGCCGTAGGTCATGTACAGAAGCTTTTGATAGCTGTTGTTCAAGCCCTTTCCGAAGAACCCGCCCGAGCCGATCGCATAGAACGACTGTAAAAGCTGATACCCGGTTCCCTGCGGGTCGAGCTCGGGGTTCGAAAACGAAGTCAGACGGTCGACGCGGTAGTCTGCCGCAAACGCCAGTGCCACAACGGCGATAACCGCCAGCACGCCGAGGATCAGAAGCTGCTTGATATCGCAGCCGCCGAGGTACAGCAGAACAACGCCGATGAACCCGATGATAACCGCCATCGACATGTTCGGCTGCAGCATGACGAGACCCGCAATAAATCCGATTGCGATCAGCATCGGCAGCATACCGTAGCGGAACGTGTTCATCTCGTTGCGGTGACGCGACATGTACGAGCACATGAAGATCATGAGACCGAACTTCGCAAGCTCGGACGGCTGAATCGAGATACCGGCGACGTTCAGCCAGCGCTTGCCGCCGTTCAAGTTCTGCCCCCACAGAAGAACCGCGATGAGCAGCAGGATCGAGACCGCAAGGAACAGCGAACGCAGGCGCTCGACGACGCGATAGTCGATCAGCGAGATCAGAAGCATCGTCGGGTACCCGATCAGCAGGTACACGAGCTGACGCTTGAGGTAGTAGAAGCTGTCGTTGTTCGCGCCGGAATAGTGCTGCGCGTAGTAGTAGCTGGCGGAGAAGATCATGACGAGCCCGAACGCGCAGAGTATGGAAATCACGAGCAGGATGGAAAAGTCCATCTTGCCGCGTGTGAGCTGCGCGTTTCTGAGCCGCTTCAGGACCGATTCTTTTTTTGCCGCCGTATTCGCCATGCTGCCTCCGGTTTATTCGTATGCGCGCGCGATCTCTTTAAACACTCTGCCGCGCGTTTCGTAGTTGTCAAACATATCCCAGCTTGCGCACGCGGGGCTAAGAAGGACGCAGTCGCCGGGGCTTGCAAGGTCTTTTGCCTTGTCCACAGCGCCCTTGAACGTGTCCGCCGTGTGCATGATGCCTTCATACCCGTGCGCCTTTGCGCAGTCGAGAATCTGTTGCTTCGTATCGCCGAGCACGACGCACGCCTTCACAATCGGCGTAAACGCGTCGAACAGCTCGTCAAACCCGATGTGCTTGTCGTAACCGCCGAGCAGCAGCACGGTCGGCTTTTTCATCGCTTCGATCGCGCGGATCGTGCTTGCGGGGTTCGTGCCCTTCGAATCGTTGATGTAATCGACGCCCGCCTTCGTGCAGACGTACTCGATGCGGTGTTCGACGCCCGCAAAGGTCTTGAAGACCTCCACGATCGTTTCCGGCGCAATGCCCTGCGACAGACCCAACAGCGCGCACAGCATGGCGTTTTCGAGGTTGTGGTTGCCGGGGATGCGGATCTCATCGGCGTGCATCAGTTCATGCTCCTCGCCGTTCATCCGGTACACGAGCATGCCGTCACGCACGAACATGCCGTTTTTCACCTCTTCCTTGCGGGAGAAGTACAGCACGTGCGCAGGCGTTCTGGATGCGAAGCCGCGCACCGTTTCGTCGTCCCAGTTCAGAACCGCGTAATCGTCCGCGGTCTGGTTATCGAGGATCTTCGCCTTCGCCTCGATGTAGTTTTCCATCGTGCCGAAGTGATCGAGATGGTCCGGCGTGATGTTGCACACGCCCGCCGCCTTTGCGTGGAAGCGGACGTTGCCCTCAAGCTGCAGCGCGGCGGTCTCCGCCACGACGACGTCGCCGGGACGGGTTTCGAGCGCGTGCGCCGAGATCGCGACGCCGATGTTGCCGAGCACGAAGGTCTTTCTTCCCGCCGCCTTGAAGAGCTCGCCGGTGAGCGCGGTGCAGGTCGTTTTGCCGTTCGTGCCGGTGATGCACACAAAGTCCGCCTGACTGTAGCGGTAGCCGAGCTCGATCTCCGAAATGACCTCGATGCCGCGGCGTTTCGCCTCAACGATGAAGTTGCGTGTCATCGGAATGATGGGGCTCGGGATCAAAAGATCCACGCCGTCCAGAAGGTCCATCGGGTTTGCGCCGAGCTTGACCTCATAGGCGATGCCGGAAAGTTGTTCAAACAGTCCCTTGATCTCGGGCTTCATATCGTTGACGATGATGCGGTAATTGTCCTGATACAAAAGACGCGCCGCGGCGACGCCGCTCTTTGCCATACCCACGATCAACGCGGTTTTTTGTTTTGCCATAAATCCTCCTTATTTGCAGAACCGGAAGATCAGAAGCGCACAGGCGCTTGCGATCGCGGTCACAATACTGTACATGGATACGATGCGCGATTCCGGCGCGCCGCCCAGCTCAAAGTGGTGGTGCAGCGGCGCCATGCGGAAGATGCGCTTATGCCGGAGCTTGTAGGACCCGACCTGCAGGATCACCGACACCGACGAGGCGACGTACATGATCCCCATCAGCGGCAGCAGCAGCGACGTGCGCGTCAAAAGCGCCATCGCGGAGACCGCCCCACCCAGAGAGAACGCGCCGAGATCCCCCATGAATACCTTCGCGGGGTAGGCGTTGTGGATCAAGAATCCCAGACACGCGCCCGCCGTTGCGCACGCGAACACCGCCATGCCCGAAAGATTGCTGAGCATGCCCGACACGGCGACCGCCTGCTCGGGCGCGAGCGCCGCCGACGGATAGGTCGTGATAAACAACACGACCAGTAAACCCATCGCAAGCGCGTACACCGCGGTTACGGAGCTGCATAGCCCGTCCAGTCCGTCGATCAGATTGACGGAATTGACCGTCGCAACGATGACGAACATCGCATACGGAATGAAGAAGATCCCGAGGTCCGCTTGATCGAGCCACACCGTGCTGCCCACCGCCGGGTGAAAGTACAGCGCGATCGCGAACCCGAGCGCAAGCACGAACTGCGCCGCGATCTTCTGCCACGCCATCAGTCCCATCGACCGCTTCTTCGCGATCTTGAGAAAATCATCCAAAAATCCCACGAGCCCGAACAGCACCGTAAAGAGCAGCGCCCAGACCGCAAGCGTATAATCCTTGTTCGAAAAGATCAACGTCGCCGCAACGACCGCAAACAGGATCATCACGCCGCCCATCGTGGGCGTGTCCTGCTTTTGTAGATGCGTTTTCGGTCCGTCGTCTCGCACGTTTTGTCCAAAGTGGAGCCGCCGTAAGAGCGGGATCACGACCGGACCGAGCAGCGCCGCTATGCCGAACGCAACGATCAGCGCAAGCAGGGAATTGACAGTCACGCCGTTCATTTACTCGCCCTTCAACAGCTCTTCCACGATCTCACGGTCGTCGAAATGATGCTTCACGCCGTTGATCTCCTGGTAATTCTCGTGTCCCTTGCCTGCGATCACAAGGATGTCGTCCGGTTCGAGGATCGACAGCGCGTACGCGATCGCCTCCCGCCGGTTGATGATCGAGACGAACGGCGTGCCGCTCTTCTGCACGCCCATCTCGACGGCGCGCACGATGTCCTCGGGGTTCTCGGTGCGCGGGTTATCGCTCGTCACCACGACGAAATCCGAATGCCGCCCGCCGATCTCGCCCATCAGCGGACGCTTCGTGCGGTCGCGATCGCCACCGCAGCCGAACAAGCTCACGACGCGTCCCTTTGCAAACTCATGAACCGAGGTCAAAACGTTTTGCAGCGCGTCGGGCGTATGCGCGTAATCGACGTAAACCGAGAACGGACGCCCGTTCGTGTCCACCGACTGGAGCCGTCCCGAAACGCCGGACAGAGCTTCGAGCCCCTTTAAGATGTCGGCAAAGGAAATGCCGATCGCCTGCGTCATCGCCGCCGCACCCATGGCGTTGTACACGGAGAACAGTCCGGAAATGTGCATGCGCACGGGGCCCTCGCCGTTCGGCGTTCTCAGATGGAAGCGAACGCCGTCGGTGCGGATGTCGATGTTCAGCGCGGTGTAGTCCGCGCGGTGCTGAATGCCCATCGTCTTGATCGGCAGGGTAAGCCCGTCCATCATGCGCTCCGCATAGGCGTCGTCGATGTTGAAGATCCCAAGCTCGCTCTGTGTAAACAGCAGTTTTTTCGCTTCGAGATAGTGATCGAATGTCTTGTGATAATCGAGATGGTCCTGCGTGAGATTCGTAAAGAGCCCCACCCGGAAGCGGATGCCGGACACGCGATCCTGTACCAGCGCGTGGCTCGATACCTCCATGATCACGACGTCGACGTCCTCGTCCGCCATGCGGCGAAGGAGCGCGAAGAGGTCCGCCGATTCCGGCGTGGTGCGTCCGGTTTCGAGCACGGTGTCGCCGATCATGTTGCGGATCGTGCCGATGAGCCCCACCTTGAGCCCCGCCGCCTCCGCAATGGACTTCACCATATAAGTCGTGCTCGTCTTGCCGTTCGTGCCGGTCACGCCGAGCATCGTCATCTCGCGCTCGGGATGTCCGTAGAACGCGGCGGCGGCGTGCGCCATCGCGACGCGTCCGTTCTTCGTCACGATCTGCGGCACGTCAATGGGCAGCAGCCGCTCGACCAGCAGCGCCTTTGCGCCCTTTTCGACCGCCTGCGCCGCAAAGTTATGCCCGTCGGACACCAGCCCCTGCATACAGCAGAACAGGCTTCCGTCCCTGACCTTTCTGGAATCGTACTCGACCGAGGTGATCTCGGCGTCGCCGCCCGTGACCGTCAGTCCGAGGTCCGCGGCAATGGTTGATAACAGCATGTTTACCCCCTGCGTCATTCGGTGGAATTGTTGTATTGGAACTGGACGTGTACGACCGTGCCGACCGGCACCTTGAACCCTTCCGTGATGTCCTGATAGGACACGGTTCCCGCGCACTGATGCGTGTCGTAGTCCATGATGAGTCCCGCTTTTTTCAGCGCGTCGAGCGCGTCGATGCGGTCCTTCCCGATCAAATCCGGCACTTCGACCATCTCGGTCTCCTCGCCGAGCTCGGAGAAGAACGTGTAGCCGGTGGAGTACAGCATGACGGGGCTTCCGCGCACGACCTGCGTGTTTGCCGCCGGTGCCTGATTCGATACCGTCGAATCGAGCTCCGTCTCAAGATATACCGACGTAAGCCCGGCGTTTCTTAAGACCTCGTTTGCCTGTGAGACCGTGAGGCCCCGAAGATCCGGAACCGTCGCGATCGAACTTTCCTTGTCCGGCGCGATGCCCGCATAGGACAGCGCCGCGGAAAGCACCTGCTGTACGAACGGCGCGGCGACCGTGCTGCCGTACACCTGCGGGACCTGCGGCTCGTCGACCACGATCAGGCAGACGAACTGCGGATCGTCGACCGGCGCGAACCCGATAAACGACGCGATCAGCTTGCTGGACGAAACGCTTCCGTCATCCTCATACTTCTGCGACGTACCCGTTTTGCCGCCGACCGAATAGCCGGGAACCTGCGCGTTCTTGCCGCTGCCGTTTTCCACAACCCCGCGTAAAAGACTTCGGATCGTTGCGGACGTGCCGGGCGAGATCACGCGGCGCACGACGGTGCGCTCGTTTTTCAGAAGCGTGTTGCCGTCCTTATCGACGATCTCGGACACGATGTAGGGCTTCAAGAGCTCGCCGCCGTTGATGCTTGCGCAAAACGCCATCGTCAGCTGCATGCCCGTGCAGCTGATGCTCTGTCCGAACCCGATGCGTGCAAGGTCCGCGTCGCGGATGTACTTCTTGTGCGTGACCGTTCCGCTCGTTTCGCCCATGACGCCCGAGCCCGTGGGCTCGTCAAAGCCGAACTTATAGATGTAGTCGTAAAACTGATCGACGCCCATCTTCAGCGCCATTGACATAAACGCCGGATTGCAGCTGTTTTCGACCGTCTCGGCAAGCGTTTCCTCGCCGTGTCCCGCGCTTCTCCAGCACTTGATGCGATCGCCCTTGACGAGCAGCGACCCGCTGCAGCGGAACCGCGTCGCCGTCGTGACCGCGCCGGATTCGAGCGCGGACGCGAGCGTCACGACCTTGAACGTCGAACCGGGCTCGTAGGTGTCGGTGACGATGCGGTTTTTCGAGAGTTCCAGCAGCGTCTTTGCGTCGCTTCTCGGCGGGTTCGACGAATCGAACGTCGGGTAGGTGCCGATCGCGAGGATCTCGCCGGTCGTGGGCACGATCAGAATCCCCTGCGCCGATTTCGCGTTGTTGATCAGGCACGCTTCCTGCAGCGCGTTTTCGAGAATGCCCTGATAGCCCGTGTCCACCGTCAGCACGACGTCCGCGCCGGGGATGGATTCGATGTACTCCTCCTCGCCGCCGGGGACCGGGTTGTTGTCGCGGTCGGTGTCCGCCTTCTGATAGCCGTCCTCGCCCGCGAGATACTTGTTGTAGGTCAGCTCCACGCCGGTCTGTCCGTCGCCGTCGATGTTCGTAAAGCCGATCAGCTGCGCGTAGTAGCCCGATTCCGGATAGTCGCGCTTGACGTCAGAATAATAACTCACGCCGCTGCCGAGCTGCATGGAGTTGAGCTTAGAAATGACTTCCTTATCGACTTGGTCCTTCAGCTTGACCTGCGACAGCAGCACGCGCTCGGCGTTCGGATCGTTCGGGTCCGCCGTCAGGTCCTTCAATCGGCGCTTGGTGATCTTGGCGTAGACCGTGTCGTAATCCATTTCGAGGTAGGTCGAAAGGATGTACGCGATGCGCTCGCGGTCGGACACCTGAATGTTCTGCGGATTTACGCAGACCTGATATGTCGTGTACGACGAAGCGAGCACCGTGCCGTTGCGGTCGAGGATGCGCCCGCGCTCCGCCTTTAAGGAGGTCACGCGCGTCCACTGACGCATCGCCTTTTCCGTCCAATCCTTGCCGTTCAAAATCGATACGTCAAACAGCTTTCCGATGATCAGCAAAAATGCCACACCGGAAACCAGCATTGCAAACAGTAATTTTCTTTTCGCCGGTGCGATCCGCGCCCCGCCGCGCGCCGAACGCTGCGCCGCGCGCTTTGCGGATCTCTGCCGACTGCGTAAATCTGTATTCTTCATGGTTCTTCTCCGTCCGGTCCGCCGGTTTCCGTCTCCGGCGCAGGCGTCGGGGTGGCGGGCTCGGGCGTGTTCGTCGACGGCGCGACGTCCGACGGGACCGTGCCGCTGCCTTTGTACCAGTTCATCGTCATGCCGAGCCTTCGGCAGACCTCGTTGATGGTGGCAAAGTCGTTCATCGAGCTTTGCGATTTTCTGAGCTGCGAAATCTGCTCGTTCAACGAGTCGATCTCCTTATTGACCGATGCGGTATCGCTGACGATCTTCGCATAGTCCGCCGCGCCGAACAGCGCGATCAGCGCCGTCGCCGCGATCACGAACACGGAGAGCAGGATCAGGATCTTGCTCACCGACGTAAGCCGTACCTCGGTGCGGACGCTGCGATTTTTCGGCGTCTCCCGCGACGGCTGAGGACGGATCGGCATCGACGCGTCCTCTAAAACAGGCGTGGGCTTGCCGGTCTTGGTCGGCGAATAGATCCGTGTTTTTGCGTTGCCGCCGATCCTCGGATCTTCATCGAACTGAACGTCCATGCCGCATCTCCTTTCCGAATAATATCGAATTGCAGAAAGTCCTTAAAAGGGACCCCCTCATCTCTTCATCAATATGATCCCGCATCGGAATCCATGCGTACGATCGCGCGAAGCTTTGCGCTCGTCGCACGCGAGTTCTCCTTCTGTTCCTCCTCCGACGCAACCAGCGGATGCCGCGTCAGAACCTTCGCCGTGGGCTTACGCCCGCAGATGCACACCGGCGCCGATTTCGGGCAGGTGCACGGGTTCTCGAAGGTCCGGAACGCGTTTTTCACGATCCGATCCTCCAGCGAATGGAACGTCAGAACAGCAAGCCTGCCGCCCGGATTCAATAGATCGTGGGCGGACACGATCGCGTCGTTTAGCCCATCCAGCTCGCCGTTGACCGCAATGCGGATCGCCTGAAAGCACCGCCGCGCCGGATGCTGCGGCTCGTTGCGGAACTTCGCGGGGATCGCACCCTTGATGAGCTCGGCAAGCTCCGTCGTGGTTTCGATCGGCGCTTCCCTTCTGCGCTCCGCGATGCGCCGCGCAATGCGCGCAGAGAACTTCTCCTCGCCGTACTCGTAAAAGATGCGCATCAGCTCCTGCTCGCTCCACTCGTTCACGACGGTCCGTGCCGAAAGCGGCGCGCTCTGATCCATGCGCATATCCAAAGGCGCCTCCGCCTTATAAGAAAATCCCCTTTCCGCCGCGTCCAGCTGATGCGACGATACGCCGAGATCCAGTAAGATCCCGTCGACCCGCGTGATCCCGCGGTTCAGAAGCAGCGCCTTCATGTCGAAAAAGTTTCCCTTGATCGCCGTAAAGCGATCGCCGAACTTTGAAAGCCTTGCGCCTGCCGCACGCAATGCGTCGTCGTCGCGATCGATGCCGAAAAGCCTCCCGCTTTCGGGCATTGCGGATAAAACCGCCTCCGCGTGACCGCCGCCGCCGAGCGTGCCGTCGACAAAGATCCCGCCTCTTTGCGGCTCCAACAGCGCCAAAACCTCCGTCACCATAATCGGTACGTGATGAAATCCGGTTTCCATAGACGCTCCTTTCTCCGCAACGGTAGACTTCCACATATATATACAGCATAGATTATACACCAAACGACCGCGCTTGTCACCCTTAAATTGCGTCCGGAAAGCAAAATTTCTATGAAATATGAATAAACCGTAAAACCGAAGGCAAAAATGCGCAAAAGCACAATATCTTGTGGTATAATAGGAAGAATCCACCATCGGAGGTACTTATGGAAGAATATTCCGTCAAAAATATTACGGTCATGGAAGGGCTGGACGCGGTCAGAATGCGTCCTGGCATGTATATCGGCTCGACGGGTCTGCCGGGTCTGCACCACCTGCTTTGGGAGATCGTGGACAACGCGATCGACGAGGCGGCAAACGGCTACGCGGACGAGATCACCGTGACGCTGCACCGCGATCATTCGGTCACCGTCACCGACAACGGCAGAGGCATCCCCACCGGCATCCACGAAAAGCTCGGCGTTTCCGGCGTCGAGGTCGTGTTCACGCAGCTGCACGCAGGCGGCAAGTTCGGCAACACTGCGTACTCGTTCTCCGGCGGCTTGCACGGCGTCGGCGCATCGGTCGTGAACGCGCTGTCGCGCTGGCTCACGGTCGAAGTCTATCACGAGAACCGCGCCTACAAGATGGAGTTCGAAAGCGTCGAAAACGAAGAGGGCAAGATCGTTTCGGGCAAGCCGAAGTACCCGCTCACCGAGACCGGCAGGACCCGCAAGCAGGGCACGGTCGTGACGTTTTTGCCGGACGATCGCGTGTTCGAAACGATCGACATGCAGTATTCGGTCGTGATGAAGCGGCTTCGCGAGCTTGCGTATCTGAACCGCGGCGTGAAGCTGGTCCTCGACGATCAGCGCGAAAAGCAGAAGCACGCCGAGTTTAAATATGACGGCGGTCTGTCCGATTTCGTCCGCTACATTCAGGAGGACAAGAACGCGCTCTACGATCCGCCGATCCATCTCATCGGCGAATCGAACGGCATCGTGGTGGAAGCCGCGATCCTGCACAACGACGAGTACGCCGAGACGATCGCGTCGTACGTCAACAACATCCCCACCACCGAGGGCGGCACGCACGAGACCGGCTTCAAGGCGGCGATCACGAAGATCTTCAACGACTACTGCCGTAAGAACAATATCCTAAAGGACAAGGACCCGTCACTCGCGGGCGAGGACTTCCGCGAGGGCATGACGGCGGTGCTGTCGCTGAAAATGCGCAGCGTCCAGTTCGAGGGGCAGACGAAGACGAAGCTCGGCAACACCGAGGCGCGTCCGGCGGTCGAAGCCGTTCTGAACGCGACGCTCGTGCCGTGGCTTGAAAACCTCAAGAACGCGAACACCGCAAACCTGATCGCCGAAAAGGCGGTGAAAGCCGCAAAGGCGAGAAGCGCGGCGCGCAAGGCAAAGGAGAACGCGCGCGAAAAGAGCAAGCTCGAAAACGCCCCGCTCGTGGGAAAGCTATCCAGCTGCACCGGACGCGATTATTCTTTGAACGAGCTGTTCATTGTGGAGGGCGACTCCGCAGGCGGCAGCGCAAAGCAGGGACGCGACAGAAGATTTCAGGCGATCTTGCCGCTTCGCGGAAAGCCGCTGAACGTCGAAAAGAAGCGCCTTGAACAGGTGCTGCAGAACGACGAGTTCCGCTCGATCATCACGGCGCTCGGCACGGGCATCGGCGACGACTTCGACATCTCGTCCCTGAAATACAACAAGATCATCATCCTTGCCGATGCGGACCAGGACGGCGCGCACATCCGCGCGATCCTTCTGACGTTCTTCTACCGCTACATGCGTCCGCTCATCACCGAGGGGCATGTGTACATCGGCATGGCGCCGCTCTACCGCGTGCAGAAGACGAATCAACCGCCGGTGTACTGCTACGACGATCCGGCATTGAAAGCCGCGATGCGCAGCATTTCCGGCAAGAACTACACGCTGCAGCGCTATAAGGGGCTCGGCGAAATGAACCCCGAACAGCTTTGGGAAACCACGATGAACCCCGAGCGCAGGCGGCTCACGCGCGTCACGATCGAGGACGCCGCGGAGGTCGAGCACCTCGTCACCGTTCTGATGGGCGACAAGGTGCAGTCGCGCAAGGAGTACATCTTCGAGTACGCGGACTTCAACCGTTCGAACTCGACGTTCGAGAAGATCAAGGAGTAAGCCATGGCAAAGAATACGATCCCCACGCAAACCGAAACCATCCTCTTAAAGAGCATGGACGAGGTCATGCACGATTCCATGATGCCCTATGCGGAGCACGTCATTTTGGAGCGTGCGCTTCCGCGCGTCGAGGACGGGTTAAAGCCCGTGCAGCGGCGCATCCTCTACACCATGATGGAGCTTGGGCTCTCCCCCGACAAGCCGCACCGCAAGAGCGCGCGTATCGTCGGCGACTGCCTCGGTAAATACCATCCGCACGGCGACAGCTCGGTCTATGACGCGATGGTGCGCATGGCGCAGCCGTTCAACATGGGCGTGTGCCTCGTCGACGGTCACGGCAACTTCGGCTCGGTCGACGGCGACTCCGCCGCGGCAATGCGTTACACCGAAGCCCGCATGACCGACGCCGCGCTGCTGCTGTTACGCGACATCGACAAGGACACGGTCGACTTTACATGGAACTTTGACGACACCTTAAAGGAGCCGGAGCTGCTGCCCGGACGCTTCCCGAACCTTCTCGTGAACGGCGCGAACGGCATTGCGGTCGGCCTTGCGACGTCGATCCCGCCGCACAATCCGGTCGAGGCGATCGACGCGGTCTGTGCGGTACTCGACAACCCGCGCATCAAGATCGCCGAGCTTTTGAAGATCATGCCCGCGCCGGACTTCCCGACCGGAGGCTTTTTGCTCGAATCCCCCGAGATCGCGGCAAGCTACGAAACGGGACGCGGCAAGCTCACCATGCGCGCGCGCACGCACTTCGAGGAAATGAAGAACGGCAAGACGCGCATCGTCGTCGACGAGTTTCCGTATCAGGTCAACAAGGCGGCGTGCCTCTCGAAGATCCTCGAGATCACGCAGGAGAAGAAAGCCATGTTCGCCGCGGTCTCCGATATCCGCGACGAATCCGACCGTATGGGCACGCGCGCGGTCATCGAGGTCAAGAAGGACGGCGATCCGGAGCGGATTTTACAGCTTTTATTCAAATACTCCGATCTTCAATGCACGTTCGGCGCAAACTACGTGGCGATCGCGGACGGCAAGCCGCAGCAGCTGAACCTCAAACAGATCATCGAATACTACGTGCGCCATCAGCGCGCCGTCGTCACCCGCCGCACGAAGACCGAGCTGGAAATCGCAAAGAAGCGCTGTCACATTTTGGAAGGCCTGATGGTCGCGGTCAACAACCTCGACCGCGTGATCAAGCTGATCCGCGCGAGCAAATCGCCGAAGGAAGCGCGCGATGGGCTGATGAAGACCTTCTCGCTCACCGAGGTGCAGGCGCAGGCAATCCTCGATCTCCGCTTACAAAAGCTCACCAACCTTGAGCTTTTGGCGATCGAAAAGGAATATAAGGAAGTCAAGAAGCTGATCGCGGAGCTCGAAGCGATTCTCGCCTCCGACACAAAGCTGGTGCATCTGATCAAAAAGGAGCTCTTGGAGGTCCGGAAGCTCTTCGACGGCAAGCGCAGAACGCAGATCATCTCGGCGGACGCCGCGGAAGCGGAAGCGCCGAAGGACGAGCCGGAAGCGGTCGAGGACATGGTCGTTGCGGTGTGCGCGGACCTGAAGATCCGTAAGTGCCTCAAGAAGCAGTTTAACCTTTCGCAGATCCGCGCCGACAAGCCGGAGCGCATTTTGGAGGTCAAGAGCAACGAGAACGTACGCCTGTTCACCAACCGCGGCGCGATGCTGAATCTGAAGGTTTCGGACATCCCCGAAACGCGTGCCAGCGCGCGCGCGGCAAACCTTGTCAGCATGATCGAGCTCGAAAAGGGCGAAACGATCGTGGGCGCGTTCCCGGACGCGGACGTCGGCAGCTACCTGTTCTGTACGGCAGGCGGCATGGTAAAGCGCAGTAAAGCAGCCGATTATCGCGTGCGCGGCAAGCGCACCGCGGCGCTGAACCTCAAGGACAAGGACGTACTCATCGGCGTGTATCCGATGCCCACGATGGACATCATGCTCGTCACCGAAAAGGGCATGTGCATTCGCTTCGCGTCCGACTCCGTGCCCGAAACCGGCAGGACCGCGGCGGGCGTCATCGGCATCAAGCTGGAGCCGAAGGATAAGGTCATGGCGTGCATGCCGGTCGGCGACGAGGGCGAGCTGATCGTGCTCACCGATCGCGGGTTCGGCAAGCGCAGCTTCCTCTTTGACTACGAACAGCAGGGCAGAAACGGCAAAGGCGTGAAGACCTTCGATTTCAGGAAGAACGGCAGCAACGGCACGCGCATCGCGTACGCAGGCACGGTCCGCGATCCGTTCACGCTGATGATCGAACAGCGCCACGGCACCAAGACGCCGCTGAGCACCGAAAGCATCCATATCGAGCCGAAGGCCAGCAAGGGCGAAATGCTCCTTGCCGTCGTGCTCGACGACGACGTGGTCAGCGCGTATCGCGTGGACGAGTAACAAAACGAACAGGTGTGGGTCCACGCCTGTTCGAGTGAAGAGTGAAGAGAGAAGAGTGAAGAGAATAGGAAGGGTTCCGTCGGAAACCCTTCTTTTTTCGGGTCGTCGAGGACGACGACCCCTACGAATCGTTGGCATGATTCTTGGCACCCTTGTGTAAAGGGGGCTGTCGAGGCTTGCCGAG
>CALGGM010000092.1 GCA_937915925.1 uncultured Clostridia bacterium
GGTCGATGATGTAGATACCGTTGCGCTCGGTGAAGATGTACTGCTTCATCTTCGGGTTCCAGCGACGGGTCTGGTGTCCGAAATGGACGCCTGCTTCCAAAAGTTGTTTCATTGAGATCACGGACATGAAAATTAAACCTCCTCGTTTTTAGTTTGTCCTCCTCCCGTTTCAAACGCGAGCGTTAACCCAGAGGGCACGAGACGCCGGATCCGCGGGAGTGCGTGATACCTTGCCTATTATACACAGACCGATCCCCGATTGCAAGCCCCTTTTTTCAGATTTTGTAAGGTTTTTTCGCGTCCAATGCGTGTCTTCGGATCTTCGCTCCCAAATTTTTGGAATGCTCTTGTGCATTTTTCCAATTTCTTATATAATAGTGTACATAAAATGGATTGATATGCGCATGATTGCGCGAAAGGGGTTCTTATGCAGTTACGGAAACGGTTCCTTTCCCTCGTACTCGTCTTCCTGCTGTCGCTGTCGCTGATCCCGGCGAGCAGCGCGGCAACCGGTACGCTCGTGAAAAACACCGGCACGCGGCACACGGTGTGCACCTCGCTCTCCTCGCAGGCGCAGGCGTACTATACCGGCAACTATACCTATGACGTCGTCAGCGAACTTACGGCTTCGGCAAGCGATCCGATGAACAGCGCGATGTTCAATCGGCTCCACTCGCTCATGTATCCTCTGGATCATACGGTCAGCTACAGCTCCCTCACAGACTACTGGCCGAAGACCGACGCAAGCGGCGGTTCGGACGACGCGATCCTTTTCTATTCGGATGAATTCGGCACCGGTTATAACCGCGAGCACGTATGGCCGAACAGCCACGGAACCTTTAATCAGAGCGGCGCGGGCAGCGATCTGCACCATTTGCGTCCGACCAATTCGAATATCAATTCCATCCGCGGCAGCTATACCTTCGGCAATGTTGTCGGTGTGATCAGCGGCTACGATACTAAAGCGCTCAATGGCGCAACCGTTCTGTGGTACAGTTCAAGCAAGAACCGTGTTGAGGTTCGTGATAACATCAAGGGCGACGTCGCGCGTATTCTCCTGTACGTCTGGTGCTGCTGGGAAGAACCGAACCTTTATCAGGATACCGGTTCCACGTCCGGAAGCGACGGCGTAAGAGTCATCGAATCGCTCGATACGCTGCTGCAGTGGATGGCTGCCGATCCGGTCGATACGTGGGAGATGTCCCGAAACGACCAGTGCGAGAACGTGCAGGGCAACCGCAACGTGTTTATCGATTACCCCGAGTATGCGTGGCTGCTGTTCGGCATGACCCCGCCCACCAACTATCAGACGCCGAGCGGCATCGCGGCAGGCGGCACGCCCGTGACGAGCCCGACGCCGACGGGCGCAG
>CALGGM010000093.1 GCA_937915925.1 uncultured Clostridia bacterium
CCACCCTTATCAACAGCCTGCTCAGCGTGTCAAAAGGTTTTTTGACACGCTGAGGGATCGTGAACCGATCCCTTTTTGCTGTTTCGATTACCGCACCGCAAGTCCGTTTTCGCCGACGTCGAGGGTCAATACCGTGCCTTCGGCGGGGGATTCGCGGATGATGTAGCGGGCCAGAAGCGATTCCGCGTGCGACTGAATGTACCGCTTCAACGGACGCGCGCCGAACTGCGGATCACTGCCGTTTTCGACGATGTACTGCTTCGCCGCGTCGGTCACCGAGAGCCGGTAGCTTCTCGCTTCGAGCCGCTTTTCAAGGTCCTTGAACAGCAGCTCCACGATGTTCTTAAGGTTCTCACCGGTGAGCGGCTTAAAGAACGCGATCTCGTCGAGACGGTTGATGAACTCCGGACGGAAGTGCGTCTTAAGCTCGTTGCGCACCCAATCCTCTACGCCGGGACGCAGCCGCCCTTGGGCGTCCATGCCCTCAAGGAGCGTGTCGGAACCGATGTTCGAGGTCAGGATGATGATCGTATTCTTGAAATCGACCGTGCGACCCTGCCCGTCCGTGATGCGTCCGTCGTCCAATACCTGCAAAAGCACGTTCAGCACGTCCGGATGCGCCTTTTCGACCTCGTCGAACAGCACGACCGCGTACGGCTTTCTGCGCACCGCTTCGGTGAGCTGACCGCCCTCGTCGTAGCCGACGTAGCCCGGAGGCGCCCCGATCAGCCGCGCCACGGAGTACTGCTCCATGTACTCGCTCATGTCGATACGCACCATGTTGCGCTCGCTGTCAAACAGCGCTTCGGCAAGCGCCTTGCAGAGCTCCGTCTTGCCGACGCCCGTGGGCCCGAGGAACAGGAACGAGCCGATCGGGCGGTTCGGGTTCTGAATGCCCGCGCGGGATCTGAGGATCGCGTCGCACACCCTCTGCACCGCGTCGTCCTGTCCGACGATGCGGCGGTGCAGCACCTCGTCAAGATGCAAAAGCTTCTTGCGCTCGCTCTCCAATAGCTTCGAAACCGGGATGCCGGTCCAGCGCGCCACGATCTCGGCGATCTCCTCCTCGGTAACGTGATCGCGAAGGAGCGTATTCTCGCGCGTCGCATTTTTCGCCTCGGCTTCCTGAAGCTCCTTTTGCAGCTGCGGGAGCTTGCCGTATTTCAGCTCCGCCGCCTTGTTGAGATCGTACGCGTTTTCCGCCGCGGTGATCTCGTTGCTGACGGTCTCGATCTGCTCTCTGAGGCTTTGCACCTTCGAGATCTCGACCTTTTCCGCTTCCCACTTCGCTTTCATCGCGTTGAATTCGTCACGCTGCTCGGATAGCTGCTTTTCGATCTCCTCAAGATGCGCTTTCGATTTCGGATCGTCGTCCTGCTTCAAGGACGTTTCCTCGATCTCCAGCTGCATGATGCGGCGCATCTTTTCGTCCATCTCGCTCGGCATCGAGTTCATCTCGGTCTTGATGAGCGCGCACGCCTCGTCCACAAGGTCGATCGCCTTGTCGGGGAGGAACCGGTCGGAGATGTACCGATCGCTTAGCGTCGCCGCCGCGATCAGCGCCGCGTCGTGGATCTTCACGCCGTGGAACACCTCGTAGCGCTCCTCAAGTCCCCTTAGGATCGAGATCGTGTCCTCGACGGAAGGCTCCTCGACCGTGACCGGCTGGAACCGGCGCTCCAAAGCCGCGTCCTTTTCGATGTATTTCCGGTATTCGTCGAGCGTCGTTGCGCCGATGCAGTGCAGCTCGCCGCGCGCGAGCATCGGCTTTAAGAGATTGCCCGCGTCCATCGCGCCTTCGGTCTTGCCCGCGCCGACGATCGTGTGCAGCTCGTCGATGAACAGGATGATCTTGCCGTCGCTCTTCTTGATCTCCTCGAGCACCGCCTTCAAGCGCTCTTCGAACTCGCCGCGGTACTTTGCGCCCGCGACCAGAGCGCCCATGTCAAGGGAGAAAATGCTTCTGTCCTTGAGGTTATCGGGCACGTCGCCGCGCACGATTCTGAGCGCCAGCCCTTCCGCGATCGCCGTCTTGCCTACGCCCGGCTCGCCGATCAGGCACGGATTGTTCTTCGTCTTTCTCGAAAGGATCCGGATAATGCTGCGGATCTCGTTGTCTCTGCCGATGACCGGATCGAGCTTATGCGCTCTTGCAAGCTCCACAAGGTCCTGCCCGTATTTTTTCAGCACGTCATAGGTGCCTTCCGGGTTGTCGGTGTTCACCTGCCGATTGCCGCGCACCGCCTTCAGCGCGGTCAGGTACGCGTCTTTTTTGATGTTGAAGTCACGGAAGAGCTTTTTTGTCGCCTCGTCCGGCTTTTCCAAAAGCCCCAGCATCAGGTGCTCGACCGAGACGTATGCGTCGCCCATGCGCTTTGCCTGCGCGTCCGCTTCCGTGATCGCGCGGGAGATCCCCGCCGTCGCGCCCGCATGCTGTCCGTCGCCGGAATAGGTGAGAAGCGTTTCGATATAGCGGTCGACCGCCGCTCTGAGCGCAGGTACATCCACCTGCATCGAACTTAACAGCTGCGCGTTGAGATCGTCGCTTTCATCGATCAGCGCCTTTAAAAGATGGATCTGCGTTACCTCCGTGTTACGATTCGCATCTGCGAATTGCTGTGCGCTTTGGATCGCCTCCAAGGATTTTTGTGTGAATCGGTTTGCATTCATATGCGTCGCCTCCTTCTTCGGAACTGTAACCTTCAAATGTCGGATTTAGCACTCTCAACCTCCGAGTGCTAAATATATCATAGCACAGTTTGCAGGGAAAGCAAGCCCCCGAGAGCGGAGTTTGCTTTCGTGTCACAATTCTTTCAAATTGGTGTGAAAATGTGTCCTCCCGGCTTGCGTGCGGTATCGCACGTATGGTACACTATACGAGGGCAATGCGGCAAACCAACGCAAGTGCAAAGCATAAAAAGGAGGTTCCTATGGGCGTATTTTCGAAGTATCACCGCTTTCATGAGGCGGGCGAGGAGGCAAACGTCAACAACGTAGAACGGTTCGGCGTACCGGCGCATTCGCTGTTCACGTCGAGCAAGGTCATTTCGCTGCATCATCGCATCGAGATCACGGACGCGTCCGAGCAGGTCGTGTACCGCGCGCAGTCGAAGGCGATCTCGCTGCACGACCGCACGGAGATCTTTGACGCGGCGGGCAACAGCATCGCGAAGATGTGGAAAAAGGTCTTTACCCTGCACGAACGCCACTTTATCGAGATGGCGGACGGTACGTCGTTCCAGCTTTCCAACGAGCTTTGGCACCTTGTAAAGGACGTCACCAACATCGAAGGGCTCGGCTGGCAGCTCAGAGGCAACATCATGGCGCTGAACTTTGAGCTTTACGATTCCGACGGCAGCGTCATCGCGGTCATCGGGCAGAAAATGTTCTCGCTGCACGACAAGTACTGCATCGACATCTATAAGCCGGAGCTCGAAAAGCCCGTCGTCGCGATCCTCATCACGCTGCAGCATATGATTCGCGACCGCGAGAACGCGAGGGCAGCTTCGTCGTCCTCTTCGTCGAGCTCGGGCAACTGACGCCATGATCCGCTCCATCGAGGACATGCAGCAGCTGATCCAAAGCTTCGGATTTCTGCCGTTTTTCGAAAACGAAATACCGGGATTCTCGCTTGAGGAAAACACGCCGCAGGAGCTTTGGTACAAGGGCTCGGTCGACGGGCGGGACGACTGGCCGGTCTGGGACTGGAAGGGTCCGGTCGCGAACAGCGGGACCTGCATGTACGGGAAGTTCTTTCAGAAGAAGGCGGGCTTTGTCAGCGCCGAGTGGATCCCGGATTTTCTGAACGCGCGAAGAGACGGCATGACCTTTTTGGAACGCTACGAGGAAGGTCAGATCTTCTATAAGGACAAGGCGGTCTATGAAGCGGTGCGAAGCTACGGGTCGATCCTGACCCCGCATCTGAAGTACGAGTGCAACTACCGAAAGGGCGGCAACACGGGCTTCGAAACGGTGATCACGCGGCTGCAGATGCAGACCTATCTCTGCATCGCGGACTTTGCGTACCGCGTCGACAAAACGGGCAAGGAATACGGCTGGGGCGTCGCGCTCTATACCACGCCGGAAACGCAGTTCGGCGAGGCGGTCGCGGCGTGTCCGCGCTCGCCCGAGGAATCCCGCGAGCGGATCTTGGAGCACCTTTCCGATCTCTTTCCGCACGCGAGCGAGAAGCAGCTTTTTCGCGTCATCGGGGCATAACGAAAAACCGTCGGAGGATGTTAAGGAACGGCAATCCTTAACATCCTCGTTTTTTTATGATTGTCAATTTCCCGTTCCTATGGTATACTATCGGTGGTTATCGACAAAAAAGGAGAATTTTTGAGGGGCTTGAGCATGATTACGGTCAAAGAGGTTCGGTCAAAAAAGGAGCAGCGGGCGTTTGTGCGGTTTCCGCTGAAGCTCTATAAGGGGAACAAGTATTACGTGCCGATGCTGTACAGCGGCGAGTTTACGATCTTCGATCCCGAAGCGCCGTTCAACAAGGTTTGCGATTCGATCTGCTTCCTCGCATATGACGGCGAGCGGGTCGTGGGGCGCATTCAGGGCATCATTCAGCGCGAGGCGAACGAAAAGTGGGATCAGAAGCGCGTCCGCTTCACGCGGTTCGACGCGATCGACGACGAGGCGGTTTCCGCGGCGCTGTTCGGCGCGGTCGAGGCGTGGGCAAAGCAGAAGGGGATGGAGGAGTTCGTGGGTCCCTTGGGGTACTCCGATCTCGAACGCGAGGGACTTTTGATCGAGGGCTTCGATCAGGAGCAGACCTTTGAGGAGCAGTACAACTATCCTTATTATCAGAAGCTGATCGAGGCATACGGCTTTGAAAAGGACGTCGATTGGCTCGAATACCGGCTGTATGCGCCGGAAAGTAGCGGCGACCGCATGATCGCGCTGAGCCGGCGCATGCTCGACCGCTACGGGCTTCGCACCTATCAGGCAAAGACGATCAAGGAGCTGATCGACAGGCACATCAACGGGCTGTTCGAGGTCATCGAAAAGACCTACGCGCGGCTGTACGGCACGATGCCGCTGAACGACGAGATCATCCAAAGCTACGTCAGCGACTTCAAGATGATCGTGCGTCCCGAGGACGTCATGATGATCTACGACAAGAACGACCGCATGATCGGCTTTGCGCTGATGTTCCCGTCGATCTCGGAGGCGGTGCGCCGCTCGAACGGACACATCACGCCGGCGTTCCTTGCAAGATTTTTACGCGATAAGAAGAACCCGAAGGTCATCGACCTCGGGCTGATCGGCGTGCTGCCCGAATACGAAGCGCGCGGCATTCCCACGGTCATGATCGGCGAGCTCATCAACAGGCTTCGCAACGGCAGCCTCGACCATCTCGAAACGAACCTGATGCTCGAGAACAACCACAACATCCACAACCTGATGAAGCATTTCGACCGCAAGCAGAACAAGCGCAGGCGCTGCTTTAAGAAGACGATCTGAGGACGATATGAATTACGCAGACTGTAAGCAAATCGACGGAACCGTCTTTGAAGCGCTGGTGCGAAACGGCGCAGGCAATTTACAACGGAATATTCGCGAGATCAACGACCTGAACGTCTTCCCGATCCCGGACGGCGATACGGGCGACAACATGTACCGCACGATCGCGGGCGGGCTTCGGGAAATGGAAAAGGAACCGGACGCCGCGATCGACAAAAAGGCGAAGGCGCTTTCGGCAGGCATGCTGCTTTCGGCAAGAGGCAACTCGGGCGTGATCCTGTCGCAGATGTTTTCGGGCATGTCGAACGGGCTTGAGGGGCTGAAGAGCGCCTCCGTCGGCGAGATCGCCCGCGCGTTTTCGGAGGGCGTTCGCCGTGCGTACGAAACGGTCGTGACCCCGGTCGAGGGGACGATTCTGACCGTCGCGCGCGAGGCGGCGGACGGCGTCGCGCCACTGTACGACGCTACGCTCGGCGAGTTTTCCGCGCGCTATCTCGATCGGATGAAGGAATCGCTTGCGAACACGCCGGAGCTTTTGGACGTGCTGAAGGAAGCGGGCGTGGTCGATTCCGGCGGCGCGGGACTGTACCGCATCGCGCAGGGCGCGTTCGACGCGATCCGCGGCGAGGCGATCGAAACGGTCGAGCCGCATGCCCCGGCGCAGGACAAGGGACCCGACCTGTCGCTGTTTACCGAGGACAGCGTGCTCGAGTTCGGCTACTGCACCGAGTTTTTGCTGCGGCTTACGCGGAGCAAGACCGACCTCGACGCGTTCGACATTCAGACGGTGATCGACTATCTCGAAACGATCGGCGATTCCATCGTCGCGCTGCGCAGCGGTTCGATCGTCAAGGTGCATGTGCATACCAAGACCCCGTCGAAGGCGATGGAGTTCTGCCAGCAGTTCGGCGAGTTTTTGACGGTCAAGATCGAAAACATGACGCTGCAGCACACCGAGCACGAGAAAACCAGGATCGACGCGCTGCCCACAGTGAAGCGCGCCCGCACCAGGTACGCGTCCTGCGTGGTCGCAAGCGGCAGGGGCGTGATGGACGTGTTCACCGAAATGGGCGTCGACCGCATCATCGAGGGCGGGCAGGGGCATAACCCCGCGATCAACGATTTCATCGAGGCGTTCGACGCGCTGAACGCGGATCACATCTTCGTTTTCCCGAACAATTCGAACATTCTGATGGCGGCGGAGCAGGCGGCAAAGCTGTATAAAGCGTCCGAGATCCACGTCGTGCCGTCGAAGAACCTTGGGCAGGCGTACGCCGCGCTCGCGATGCTCGATTACAGCTTCGACACCGCGGACGAGGTTTTAAGAAACTTCGTCGAGAACATGGAATACGTCGAGACGGGGCTTGTCACCCGCGCAATCCGCGACGTCGATTATAAGGACCTTTTCGTGAAGAACAACGACTACATCGGCTTCACGAATAAAAAGGTGCTGTCCGCGTCCGCGAACAAAACCGACGCGCTGCTCATGCTGTGCGAGAAGCTCGGCGTCGGCGAAAAGAGCATTGCGACCGTGATCTTCGGCGAGAACGCGAGCGACGGAGACCGCGAGGCGGTGCGCAAAGCGTTTTCGGATCGGTATCCCGACAAGGAATACTACGAGATCGAAGGCGAACAGGAAGTTTACGATTTTATCATCATCTTGGAGTAAGGAGACATTATGAAACCGTTTGCAATCATTTCGGACTCAAGCTGCAACCTCACGAGCGCGCAGGTGAAGGAATACGGCATCGACGCGATCGTGCCGATGCACTTCTATCTTAACGAAACGGAATACGAAGCCAGCGGCGACTGGACGTCGATCGGCGCGAAGGAATACTATGACGCGATCCGCAACGGCGCAAAGGTGCGTTCGTCGCAGGCGTCCTCGCAGGCGTATGAGGAGACGTTCCGCAGATTCTTAGCCGAAGGGCGCGACATCCTCTCGCTGTCCTGCGCCCGCGCGCTGTCCGCATCCGTGCAGGAAAGCATCGCGGCAAAGGAGCGCCTTTTGAAGGAATTCCCCGACGCGAAGATCAAGTGCATCGACAGCAAAAACTGCATGTACTCGCTTGCGATGATGCTGATCGAGATCGCGAAAATGCGCGACGCCGGCAAGACGGTCGAAGAGGCGGAGGCGTGGTTCGAGGCGGAGCATCAGAACTTCAACGAGGTCGGCACGGTCGATAAACTGACGTACCTTCGCAACGCCGGACGCGTCAGCGCAAGCGCCGCGTTTTTCGGCGGCGTGTTCAGCGTGAAGCCGATCGTCGTGTACGACGAGGAAGGACATAACGTCGCGATCGAAAAGGTCCGCGGGCGGCAGGGCTCACTGGATCGCGTGGCGGAGTACATTCAAAAGTACGCGAACGTCGAGAAAAACCGCAACATCTGCATCGCGCACGCGGACTGCGAGGAAGACGCAAAGGCGCTCGGCGAGAAGATCAGGGCGCTGTACCCCGAACGGGAGCTGCTGTTCCACTATGGCTTTGTCGAACCCGGCGTGGGCAGCGCGGTCGGTCCCGGCACGCTGATCCTCGGCTTCTACGGCGATTCCGCCATCCGACATCTGAACAAATAAACCGTCGCCCCTCCGCAAACGCGAAGGGGCGAATTGTTTTAAGAGCCTGCGTACTGTGACAAAATGATGCGCTTCGCGTGATGCGTGCCTCCGGCACGTTGGTGACGGGAAAACGCGGGCGGATGCGATCCGCCCCTACGAGGAATATTCGAGCTCCCCTTGTCAGGGGAGCTGTCGATGGTACGCGCGAGAAACACGCGATCTTCCGCCGAAGCGAAGTGGAACGAAGCGGAGCCGATAGGTGACTGAGGGGTAGTCTTTTGAATCGAATGCTTTTTAACGGGACGCCGAGGTCGGTGTCCCCTACATCGCTTATTTCATTCTGAGGAGGCAAAGCCGACGAAGAATCTTCCTGCAGCGTGATGTCCGGAGATCCTTCGTCGCCGCAAGCGGCTTCTCAGGATGACACGCAGGGGAAAGCGACAGGACATGCTCTGCGTATGGTGCTTCTTGACGGGGCGTCCGGGAGGACGCCCCCTACACCGCTTATGTCATTCTGAGGCGGCAAAGCCGACGAAGAATCTCCCTGCAGCGTGATGTCCGGAGATCCTTCGCCGCCGCAAGCGGCTTCTCAGGATGACACGCAGGGGAAAGCGACAGGACATGCTCTGCGTATGGTGCTTCTTGACGGGGCGTCCGGGAGGACGCCCCCTA
>CALGGM010000094.1 GCA_937915925.1 uncultured Clostridia bacterium
TCATTTAAGCTTTGTCCAAATTTATTATACCACTTTCTTGCTCCTCAGAATGACACAACCGGGGTAAGCGGCGAACAAAACGCGTGTCATCCTGAGGCGAAGCCGAAGGATCTTCTTTCCCATATGTCAATGTTATGCGGGCGGATGCGATCCGCCCCTACGGGGGGACCTGTGCGTTGCAGGGACGACCGTCGGTCGTCCGCATCACTCCAGCTCCTTCCCGAGATACAGCGCGGCGGTTTTGAGGATCGAAAGCTCGGTCTCGGAAAGGCGCAGGCGGGCTTCGTCGGTGATCAGCAGCACGCTTCCCATGACGTCGCCGCTTTGAATGATCGGCACGGCGGCAAGCCGAAGGGCGGGGGAATCGTCGTCGAACGCCTGGAATCCCTCGGGGCTTAAAAGCGTCTTTCGGCTTCGCATGCGCTCGATCAGCCCTTCGGACAGCTTCGCGTTCATGAGCCGCTTTTTCAGCGGTCCCGCGGCGAATCGGACCGTCTCGGTATCTGTCACGGCGGCGGATAAACCGAGCGCGCCATTTAACGCCTGGCAATACGTGTCCGCATAGTCGCCGAGCTCGCGGATGCGCGCGTACTTTTTCAGCACGATCCCGTCCTCATCGGTGTAGATTTCGATCGGGTCGCCCTCGCGGATGCGCAGTACGCGGCGGATCTCCTTCGGGATCACGATCCTGCCGAGTTCGTCGATGCGTCGTACAATGCCGGTTGCTTTCATGCTCTTACCTTCTTTCGCGATTTGCATTCAGTATTGCCGTAAATTTCCGTTTTGATACGTCGCGCGGTTGCATTTTCGTGTGTGATCCTGTATAATGTGTTCAACAACGAACGGAGGATGCAATATGAAAAAAACGGTACTGGTGACGGGCGGCGCGGGCTACATCGGCTCGCATACGGTGGTGGAGCTTCTGAATGCGGACTATCCGGTTCTGATCGCCGACAATCTCTATAACTCCAAGGAAGCGGTGCTCGACCGCATCGAGACGATCACGGGCAAGCGCCCGGGCTTTGTAAAGGTCGACGTGTGCGATAAGGAAGCGATGCGAAAGCTCTTCAAAGAGAACGACTTCGGCGCGATCATCCACTTTGCGGGCTTGAAGGCGGTCGGCGAAAGCGTTGCAAAACCCGTCGAATACTACCGCAACAACCTCGACGCGAACCTGACGCTGCTCGAATGCATGAAGGAGTTCGACGTCCGGCACATCGTGTTCAGCTCGTCGGCGACCGTTTACGGCATTCCGAAGGTTCCGATCAAGGAGGACGCGCCGCGCTGGTGCACGAACCCGTACGGATGGACGAAGTTCATGGGCGAGCAGATCCTTTCGGACTTCGCGGCGGCGAACCCCGAAATGTCCGTGGTGCTTCTCAGATACTTCAACCCGATCGGCGCGCACGATTCGGGACTGATCGGCGAGGACCCGCAGGGCATTCCGAACAATCTGTTGCCGTATATCAATCAGGTCGCGACAGGCAAGCTGAAAAAACTTCGCGTGTTCGGCAACGATTACCCGACGCCGGACGGCACGGGCGTGCGCGACTATATCCACGTCGTGGATCTCGCGGTGGGGCATCTTCGCGCGCTCGAATACGCCGACGCGCATACCGGCTCGATCGCGATCAACCTCGGCACCGGCACCGGCTATTCCGTGCTCGACGTGATCCATGCCTATGAGGACGCGAACGGCGTGAAGATCCCGTATGAGATCGTTGCCCGCCGTCCCGGCGACGTCGCGGAAAACTATGCGGATCCGTCGCTTGCTAAGGAGCTTCTCGGCTGGGTCGCCGAACGCGATCTTGTCAACATGTGCAAGACCGGCTATCACTGGCAGTCCATGAACCCGAACGGGTACGACGCGTAGACGGCATTTTAAAATGATGCGTTTCGCATGATGCGATTCTCATGATGCGTGCCTTCGGCACATGGATGAAGGGGAGAAATGGCGGACGGGCAATGCCCGTCCCTACCGATGCATACATGCCTTGTAGGGGCGACCATCGGTCGTCCGTTTTTGCGTTGTGCGGAGGGAATGGCGGACGGGCAATGCCCGTCCCTACCGATGCATACATGCCCTGTAGGGACGACCATCGGTCGTCCGTTTTTGTGTTGCGAGGAGATTCTTCGCCGTCGGCTCAGAATGACAGAACTTTTTTAACAGTCCAAAGCGTGCCGTCTTAGCCGCATGGATTCACGCGTACATCTTGCCCAAGACCCAGTTTGCGAACCGGGCGGGGAGGAGCTTGATGAGGATCAGGACCGCGGAGTAGGCGAGACCGACCGAGCAGAAGGGCTTGGGGTTCCGTTGAAGCGAGAGCTTCAAAAACCGCTTTGCGATCCGGTCCGGAGGCATGCCGTGCTGTTCGTCGTGCTCCATCTTGGCTACGGACTTCACTTCGTTCGGGTAAAGCGTCTCGTTGACCGGATTCTTCTCACGCATGGCGGTAAAGTCGGTTTTGACGTCGCCGGGCAGCACCGCCGCGACGCGGACGCCGGTGCCTTTAAGCTCGTTCCGAAGCGCCATCACCACGCTGTTGATCGCGGCTTTCGCCGCCGAATAGAACGCCTGATATGGGATCGGCGTGACGGCGGCGACGGAGGAGGTGAAAAGCACATGCCCCTTGCTTTCGCGTAAACTCGGAAGCGCTGCCTTGAGAACCCGGATCGCGCCGAACAGACACACGTCGAACTGCTTTTTCATCGCGTCGGTTTCCGTCGTTTCGATCGGACCGGAGATGCCGAAGCCTGCGTTCAGGATCAGCACGTCGATGCGTCCCTCGCACTGTAAAACGGTCTCAACAGCCGCGTTACACATCGCCTCGTCCGTGACGTCGCAGGGGATGTGGATCGCGTTTTCGGTCGTCTCACCGCGTCTACTTAGATCATAGACGCGATCGCCGTATTGCGAAAAAGCGGCTGCTGCCGCTTTCCCGATTCCTTTGGATGCGCCGGTGATAACGACGATCCTTCCGTTAGATTTCATACTCGGTGAATACCTCTTTGATGATGTCAAGCGCTTCGTCAAGTAGCGCCTCGGTATGCGTCGCCATGTAGCTTGTGCGCAGCAGACAGTCGGACTGCGGCACGGCGGGCGGCAGCACGGGGTTCACGTAAACGCCGCGATCGAACAGGACCTTGCCGACGCGAAGCGTCGTTTCGATGTCGTGCGTGTACAGCGGGATGATCGGCGTCGTGCTTTCGCGGATCGCGATGCCCGCCTTCTTTAAGTTGTTGCGCATGTACATGGAAAGATCCATGAGCCGCTTCGGAAGCTCGGGCTGCTCAATTAAGATATGCAGCGCTTCGATGACGGTTGCGCAGGAGGCAGGGGGGATGGACGCGCAGAAGATGAACGGACGCGAGGTGTGCCGTACATAGTCCACGATTTCTTCCTTCGCCGCCATGAAGCCGCCGATGCCGGCAAGCGACTTGGAGAACGTCCCCATGATGATGTCGACGTCGTCGTCGAGCCCGAAGTGGTTCGCCGTGCCCTTGCCGCCTTCGCCGAGCACGCCGAGACCGTGCGCGTCGTCGACCATGACGCGCGCGCCGTACTTCTTCGCGAGACGGACGATCTCCGGAAGGTTTGCGATATCGCCGCCCATGGAGAACACGCCGTCGGTGACGATCAGACGTCCCGCCTTGTCGGGAATGTTCTGTAGCTTTCGTTCAAGGTCCTCCATGTCGTTATGGCGATAGCGCACCATATCGGCATAGGAGAGTTTACAGCCGTCGTAGATGCTTGCGTGATTTTCACGGTCGCAGACGATGACGTCGCCGCGTCCCGCGATCGCGCTGATGATTCCGAGATTTGTCTGGAACCCGGTTGAGAAGGTCATCACTGCTTCCTTGCCAAGGAATGCGGCAAGCTCGCGTTCGAGCTGCGTGTGCAGCACGAGCGTGCCGTTTAAGAATCGCGATCCCGCGCAGCCGGAGCCGAACTGCTTGATCGCGTCGACGCCCGCCTGGATCACGCGGGGATGCGTAGCAAGACCGAGATACCCGTTCGAGCCGAGCATGATGCGGCGTTTGCCCTCCATAATGACCTCGGGCGCCTGCATGCTCTCGAGCTCATGGAAGTACGGGTAAATGTTTTTTGCGCGAATCTCATCCAACGTCGGATTGTGACATTTTGCAAATAGATCCATCGGAATCCTCCTTTCCTGAAAAATTACCGTATGCAATTATAGTATAATTTCGATGGAAATGCAAGAAAAATATAAGGTTTCATGGTCGAAGTTCAATTCATGTAAAAAAGGATTTATATGTAGGGGCGGATATCATCCGCCCGTTAAACAGCGGAACCGGGCTGTTAAGAAAGTCCTGTCATTCTGAGCCTTTAGGCGAAGAATCTCCAAGAAACAGTACAAACTTTTAGGAGATCCTTCGTCGCGTTCAACTCCGCTGCGCTTCGTTACAGCGGTAGATCGCGCGCTTCCCGCGCGTACCATCGCTCCTCAGGATGACAGTTCGAGACTTTCTTAACAGCCCCCTACAAACCGTACATGTGCATTCGCACGTGAATTGTGTCTTCGACACATGAATTGTGCTGCGCAAATTAAATTTCAGAAAGTTTGAAAAAAAGTCTTGCATTTTTTCTCAAGATGTGTATAATAAGAATTCGCAAGGGGTTATAGCTCAGTTGGTTAGAGCGCCACGTTGACATCGTGGAGGTCATTGGTTCGAGCCCAACTAACCCCACCATACAGAAATCCTGCGGTGTGCGTTACGTTTTTTGTGATAAACCCACAGAGTGATTACGGGAAAGCACGCGTCGGTCGACCTAAAATCAAGCCCGCTTTGACGGGAAGATTGCGGGCTCCGCAGTGTACCCACCTGCCTGAGAGGCGGGTCTTATCACCCCGAAACGGACGGCATGGCGGGATTTTCATAAGGATGATGCCGAATTGTGTAATGGTAGCACCTACGACTCTGACTCGTATTGTCTAGGTTCGAATCCTAGTTCGGCAGCCATGAAAAAAGCGTCTTTTGTCTACCGACAAAAGCGCTTTTTTCAGTTATATTCGCCTTCGGCGAGCTCTATTGCGTGGCAGTTATATTCGTCCTACGGACGAGTTATATTGCGCTGCGCGCAGTTTGAAGGCGAATATAATATAACTTTGCGGCGTCGCCGCAAAATATAACTGATCCGCAGGATCAATATCACTGCGCCGCAGGCGCAATATAACTTGATAGATTTGTATTTTTATGTTATGATCTGTTTGAGGTGATAACTATGGCTGACAGCATCCTCCGCAATAAATCCAAAGAATTTGCGAAACAGATCGTTCTCCTTTGCAAAACGATCAAGCAGGAGCACCGTGAATCCGTATTAACAAATCAACTGCTCAGAAGCGGTACTTCAATAGGCGCAAATATTCATGAGGCGCAATACGCGCAGGGAACAAAAGACTTTATTTCAAAGTTTGAAATATCCCTTAAAGAAGTATATGAAACAGAGTATTGGCTTGAATTGCTGTTTGAGACCGGGTATTTGGATGAACAAACATACAAACCGATCCAAAACAATTGCGGAGCGATCAGACGAATGCTTATTTCAACAATAAAAACCATAAAAGAAAAGAATACTTGACAGAGAAGAATTTCGATGAATTGAAATCATCGACGAGAAGTCTGCAGTGTTAAATGACAAAAAGGAAACACGACAAAATGATACAAAGGAGTAATTACGTTGACGATTCGAAATGATTTCGTGTCACTTTGGGATAACGGAACTGACAAACTTTGCCTGTTTGCGATTTCGCCTGAATACCAGTATGAGTATATAATCGGCAAGCCGTGTATAACTTTAGGCATTGCTTATGAGAATAAGCGATTTAAGGGTAGTGATGCTTTTACACTTTTTGATCATTTCTATATAGATTCTCTCGAAAAAATGAAAACTGCTTATCGCAAACTGAATGGCTCGTTTCGGTTGTATGACAATGGAGCGGATTCCGACGGCTTTGTCGATTTTGAGATGAATAATGGCAAATTATATGTTGAAGGCCGACTTGGAGCAACCTTTTCAACACATTCACTAACGTTTGAATTTGAAGCTGATCAAACGTTATTGGAGCCTTTAATTCAAAGCTTAACATTCTGATTTTTTGGTACACTTTTAAGCGTTCTTTCTGTGCTTTGGTGCACTTTTACGCGCTCTTACACAGCAAAAACGCCTCATTTGTAAAACGAATGGGGCGTTTTTGAATGATGTTTGCTCTGTCCGGCAAATGATGCTGCCTTCGGCAATGATGTGCGCTGTCGCGCATGATGTGCGCTTGCGGCGCGCTGGTGACGGATCGTGAAAATAGGTCATACGCGTGTAGGGACGACCGTCGGTCGTCCGTTTTCGTCCTGCGCGGAGATTCTTCGTCGCTTCCACTTCGTTACAGAGGAAGATCGCGCGAACAACCCTTCCACCGCTTCGCGGTCCCCCAATGGTCTCATATGG